>NZ_JBSFYW010000006.1:0-223260 GCF_053599975.1 Streptomyces sp. NPDC005141
ACCCGTATCCGCCTGACCGAGCCCACCTCGACATCCGGTCCGCAAGCGGCCCGGATGCTGCCGCCTGCCCTCCCGAACCTCGATTTTCCGATCAGTCGACCAGCCACAGTTTGGCGATCCGGGTCTCGCCGCCGAGGAGCGCGAGCTGGACCGGTGCTCCGATCATGGCGCCGGGGATCCCGAGGATCACGGCAAGGACCACCAGGTCCAGCGGCCACAGCACGAAGGCGAGCAGCACGGCGTACGCCAGTTCCCGCCAGGTCGCCTGCTCGGCGAACCGGAGTCCGGCCCAGGCCGCCAGTCCGGGCCGGTCCGGAGTGCGGTGCGGGTCTCCCTGGCTGCTGCGGGAAGACGCGGCGGGGCCCGTAGCGGCCGGTGCGTCCACCCGCCGCAGCCGCCACCGTTCGACCACTCCCACGGGTATGCCGGTCAGCGCGAGCAGCCCGAGCAGGGGCAGCCCTACGAGGAGGGGGGTGAGGGCCGCGCCGACGGCACCGAGGGCGAGCAGCCCCACCGACAGCGGGGCGCCGACGAGCACCCCGCCCACGAGATATCCCGCGTACGCCACCGGACGGATCATGCGGCCACCGTAGGCGCGCCCCGACACCACGGACCATCCGGCCAGGGGGTGTCCGCGGGGTGGGGCCGGCCCTACCTGTCCCGGGGCCGGCCTGTCCGCGCACCTGGTTCGCCGAGCGCCCACCCGCCGGGGTGACCGCGTGCCCGCCCGGTGCCTAGCGCGTCAGCAACTCCTCCCGCCCGCGCACCCGGTACCGGGCCACCAGTTCGTCCACGTCCGCCGCCAGCAGTGTCCGGTAGGCCGGCTCCCCCGGGGGCCGCCACCACACCGGGTCCGGACAGCGGAAGCCCTCGCGTCTGAGGCCCACCCGGTGGATCTTGTTGGTGGCGGTGACGGGCATCCTCTCCACGATCCGCACGAACCGGGGTGCCATCTTCGTGCCCAGGTCCGGCTGGGCCCGCAGGAACTCCGTGAAGGACAGCGGGTCGAAGCGGGCCCCCTCCTTCAGCGCCAGTGTCGCCATCACCTGGTCGCCCGCCACCGGGTCCGGCACGGCGTACACCGCGACGGCGGCGGCGTCCTCGTACCGGGCGAGGATGTTCTCGATCATCGCGGCGGCGAGGTTCTCGCTGTCGACGCGGAGCCGGTCGTCGGTGCGTCCGGCGAAGTAGAGGAAGCCGTCGGCATCGCGGTAGAAGAGGTCGCCGGTCCAGTACCAGTCCTCCTCCGCCTCGGCGTCGCCCTGCCGCGGGGACTCCCCCCGGCGGCGGGCCGCGTCGGCGTCGGGATTGCGCCAGTACCCCTCGAAGGGGCTGGCCCCGCGGTTCACCAACTCCCCTATCGCCTCGGCACCGTTGAGCAGGCGTCCGTTCTCGGCGAGGACGGCGGGCGGGCACTCGCGCCGGGTCGTCGGGTCGATCACGGCGAGGTCGTCGGAGGGCGCCGCCCGTCCGATCGCCCCGGCCGGGGTGCCGGGTGTGCGCTGGATGGCGGCGCCGCCCTCCGAGGAGCCGTACCCCTCGATCAGCCGCGCTCCGAAGCGCTGCTCGAAGGCGGCCGCGTCGACCGCGCCGGCCTCCGTGCCGAATCCCATGCGCAGGGGGTTGTCCCGGTCGTCGGGACGGGCGGGCGTGGCCAGCAGATACTGCACGGCACGGCCGACGTAGGTGAAGTACGTGGCCCCGCAGGCCCGTACGTCGGGCAGGAACCCGGAGGCCGAGAAGCGGCGGCGCAGTGCGATCCTCGCGCCGGCCGCCAGCGCGGGGGCCCAGTCGGCGATCACCGCGTTGCCGTGGAACATCGGCATGCAGATGTAGTGGGTGTCGTCCGCGCGCACTCCGAAGTGGTCGACGAGCGAGAGTCCGGCCGCGGCGATCCTGCCCTGGGTACAGATCGCGGCCTTGGGCGCGCCGGTCGAACCGGAGGTGAAGAGCAGCAGGAAGCGGCTGTCCGGGCTCGCCCCGCCGGCGTCGGGCTTCGCGCCCTCGTAGGACTTCAGGAGGTCGGTGTAGGCGTCCGTGTCGGTCACCAGGACGCGTACACCGGGGAGTTCGAGTCCGTCGAGGAGAGGCAGGTGGGCCCGCTCGGTGACCAGGACGCGGCACGCGGTGTGCCGGATGTCGCGGGCCAGTTCGGGGCCGCGCCGGGTCGGGTTGATCCCGGCGACGGCGGCACCGGCGAGGGCGGCGGCGCTCAACCACAGTGGATATTCGGGGGTGTTGTCGAGCAGCACCCCCACATGCGGTTCGGCGCCGGGGGGCAGCAGCTCGGCGAGCAGCGCGGCCCGCGCGGCGGCGCCCGCCGCCACCCGGTGGTGGCTGATGAACCGGCCCTCGAACCACAGCCCCGGCCGGTGGTCGCCCCACCGTTCTCGCACGAGCTCCCCGACGGTACGCCTGCTGGACGTCATGGCAGCGTACGGTAATTGACGGATCGTCAGATGTGGAGGGGTGTAGGCGCCCCGGCTCGGGCGTGCGCGCCTCAGATCCCGCCGAAGAGCGCGTCGCCGCTCGCGGAGATCTCGTGATAGGTGATCATGAAGCCGACGCAGAAGGCGACGATCACACCGAGGAACGCCACCATGACGACGGTGCCCGCGGCCGCCCTGACCGGGCTCGGCGCGTGCGCCGTGGCCTTCTCAGGGCGCTGGGCGGTGTAGTGCACGGTGACGATGTCACCCTCGACGACCGTCGGACGTCCGTTGCTCTCCTCGAAGCGGATGGCACGGCCGTCGCGCGTCGTGAACTCGTAGACGTGGTGCAGGGTCGTGGTGACGGAGGTGTCGTTGCCGCCCCCGCTGACCGTCGTGTACGAGCGCAGGCAGCGCGCCTCCGCGGTCAGTCCGCTGCTCCAGGCGCTGTCGCAGCTCCAGCGAGCGGCGGACCATCTTGGCCGCCGCGAGCAGCACAACAGCGATGATCAGGGTGGGCAGGACATAGAAGAAGACACTCATGACGATCCCCCGTCGGTCGGATACGGCTCCCCGCACGCCGACCTGGTCGAGTCGGCGTGCGGGGAACATACCCGCACCGAAGGCGTCCGCGCCTCAAGGAAGGCTCAGAACCAGGGGTTTTGGACGAGCGGACGTCAGAACGTGACGTCCGCGCAGGAGTAGAACGCGTTCGTCGTGTCCGCGACCGTCCACACCCCGAGGATGATGTGGTGTCCGCTCCTGCCGCTCGGCAGGGTGCCGGTGTGCGAGAGCGTCGACGGCGGACGCTGACCGTTGTAGGGGACCGTCAGGAACGGGGTGGTCTCCAGGTCCGCGCGGGTCAGCGCGTGGTTCTGGTTCCAGCCGGTCTTGGTGATGAAGTACTTGAAGTCGGTCGTCGCGTGCATCGCGGTGAACTGCCAGCGGAAGCTGTAGCTCTGCCCCGCGGTGACCCTGGTCGTCGGCCAGGCGGTACCCGCGGGGGTCCTGGGCTGGTCGAGCTGGCCGAAGTTGGTGTGGTTCGCCGAGCAGATCCGGCCGTCGGCCGGGCCCGCCGCCGGGAAGCCCTTGAGGCCCTCGACGCTCTGCGGCTCCCATTGGATGTCACCGCAGTTGGCGACGGTGCCGCCGTTCGCGGCGCACATCTTCTGCCGGCTGAGCGGCTGGTCGGTGTAGCCGTGGGCGCTGGCTCCGCCGGTGGAGAGCACGAAGGTGCCCGCCGTGGCGAGACCGAGCGCCGCCGCGTACATCTTTGCTTTTCTGCTGGTGAGGGACTGGCTGGTCCGTATGCGCATGCTGGCGCTCCTGGAGGACGTGGGGGATGTTCCCGTGAGCTGTGCGCGCGATGTTCAGGTCTAGACCAAGTCCCAGATTATTGCGGGTAGTTGAACATGTCCATACCAATAGCGAACCTGTCCGTCCCGCCGGTGGCCCTACGAGGACACCTCCCCGCGCCCCGTGCAGAACGCCACCGTCAGGTCCTTCACCAACGCCTTGCGCTCGTAGTCGTCCAGTTCCACCAGCCCCCGCAGGGTCAGCCGGGTCACCGTGTCCTCCACCGAGTCGACGACCGAGCCGAGCACGCTGTCGCGGTGCTGGGCGTCCAGGGCCGCGATCCGGCGGCGCTGCATCACCGCCGCGATCTCGGGCGCGTACTCGATCCGGGTCGGCTGCGCGGAGAACACCTCCAGACCGACCGGGGCCGTGTCCGCGGCCACCATCCGGGTCAGCGCCTCACCGACCGCGTCCGTGTTGCGCAGGGTCAGGTCCCTGACCACGGCGGGCGGCAGTTCGGCCGGCAGCTGCGAGAGCACCCGCGAGAGGGCCGCCTCCACGCACTCGCGCAGATACGTCTGATGGTCGTCGACCGCGAGGGTGGCGCGCGCGGTGTCCTTGACGCGCCACACGACGAGCACCACCACCCGCAGCGCGACCCCGTTCGCGTCGACCACGGACATCGACTCGCTCCGCCAGTGCCGCAGCCGTACGTCGACCCGGCGGCGCAACACCAGCGGGTTGAGCCACATCAGACCGGTGCGCCGGACCGTGCCGCGATAGCGCCCGAACAGACCGAGCACCCAGGCCCGCCCGGTCCGGCCGCGGGCGAGACCGCCGAAGCCGAACAGGCCGAGGGCACCCGCCCCGGCGTACGCCGCCCACTGCGCGGGCCCGAGTCCGGCACCCGCGGACCCGGGCAGCTCGAGCGCCTTCAGCACAGGGGCCGGCAGCGCACCCGCCCACCACGTGGTGAGGGCGCATCCGGCCACACCGCAGGCCCCGGCCAGCACACCCGCCGCCCCGGGCAGCACCCGTGCGGGCCGTTCCACCAGCTCGGGGTCGACCTCCGGCACCGGGCGCGGGGGCCGGCCGTCCGCGGGCCGCCGGACCCTCGGCTGCTCACCGGTACCGCGCCGACGGCCCACGACGGCGGGCGCGAGCGGCACGGACACCGGCTCGGGGTCGTCGCGGAAGAGCAGGTGGAGGGGGATCTCGGTGGTCACCTCGTTCTGGATGAGCCGGGCGGACCGCGGACCGCCGCCGCCCTCGGCCGCCGTGTCGGACCGAGGTTCCGACGAGGGCGCCCCCTCGGACTCCGGGGTGTGTGACGTCGTCGTACTCATAGCTGCCTCCATGCCTCCGCGCCTGGAAGTGTGTTCACGAGCCGTGCGGGACCGCCGGTTCAGGAGAAGAGCCGCCGCCAGGTCTCCGGTCCCGGATAGCCGTCCGCCGCCCCGCCGCGCCAGCCCTGGGCCCGCTGGAACGCCTCGACGTTGCGCCGGTCCGCCTCGCCCCAGCGCGGCCCGGGACCGGTCGTGTAGTACGTGCCGAACCCCTTCTTGACCAGCTGCTTGCCGAGCCGGGTGACCTGGGCGTCGTTCGCTCCGGGCCGGAACACCGCGCGCCCCGGATAGGCGGGCACGGTGGGCGAGGTGCCCGGCACCGACGGCACCTGGGGCCCGGGGCTCCCCGTCGCTCCGGCGATGTTCCTGCCCTTCTTCCCGGCCAGGTACGACCAGGTCGTCGGCCCCGGCAGCCCGTCCGCGTCCGCCGCCGTCCAGCCCTGCGCCCGCTGGAACGCCTGGGTGGCCCGCTGGTCCGCGCTCGACCAGCGCGGCCCCGGTCCCGTGGCGTAGAAGCGGCCCGCGCCGCGGTCCACCAGGAGCCGGCCGAGCTGGGTGACGTACGCGTTGTTCGCGCCGGGCCCGAAGTACGCGGCGCCCGGATAGCGGGTCGTCGTGCTCGGAGTGGTCGGCGCCGGACCGCCCGCGCCCGTGCTCAGCCCCTTGTAGCGGTAGGGCACATAGCGGTCCGAGTTCGTCCAGTAGGCGTACGGGGTGGACCGCTTCCTGGCCTGCGGCGGGCTCTGCTCGTAGGCGATGTAGTAGGTGTGCGTGTAGTCCGTCCAGCCGCCGAAGATGACGACGTGCGAACCCTTCTCCGGGTTGGCGGGATTGTGGAAGAGCAGCATGTCGCCCGGCTGGAGCTGGTCGCGGCTGATCTTCACCCCGAAACTGTCGAGGCTGCCCGTCCATTCGTTGCCCGGCAGGCTCCAGGCCATCGAGACGAAGCCGGAGCAGTCCTGGCGGTACCCGTCCCGCCAGTACTCGCTCATGCTGTACGGCACCCGCGCGTCGATCCAGGTCTTGGCCCGGTTGATGATCGCGGCCCGGGTGGTGGCGGGCCGCTTGACCGTCTGTCCCGGCTGCGCCGGTTTCCCCCCGGGGCCGTGCAGCGGCTCCTTGCTGCCCTGGGGAGTGTCGGGCTCGTCGGCCGCGGGCACGCCGGGCCGGGCGGGACCGTGCGCGGCCGCCGCGGCGGGCACCGCGCCGAGGACGCTGCCCGCCGTGGCGGCCAGCGCGAGTGCCATGGGAGCCCGCCCCACCCGGGCGAGGCCGCGAACATGGGCGAGGGCCGCCGGACGGCCCACCGGACCGGACGGCCCGATCCGTGAGGAAAGGGGCAGGACGCGCCGCCAGTGAACGCATCCGGGGCAGTCGCAGTCGCTCGCGGGATCGAGTTCCTCGAATACCGGAGTCTCCATGCGCTGCCCCTCACACTCCAGATGGAAATGTCCGCATTTCTGCACATTCGTCAGTTTCTCAACTGTCATCCCGTGTCGCACGTTGACGGTCCGAATGATGTACGGGACCGCTCCCACCTGCCACGGAGCACGCCCTCCCGGTCAGAAGCACCCTCCCGGGTCGGGTAGAGTTTCCGCGTCAGCAGGCGCCGCTAGCTCAGTTGGTTAGAGCAGCTGACTCTTAATCAGCGGGTCCGGGGTTCGAGTCCCTGGCGGCGCACAGACCGACGGGCCCCCTCGCAGCGACGAGGGGGCCCGTCGTCGTACCGGAATGTCCGCCACCGGGATACAGTGCCGACCCCCTTCTCGCACTCACGTCCCAATGAGCGCGTATGAGCGGTTAACACCGCGTTTCGCATCTTGCGATCATGGCGGACGGCGTAGAACCCTGGGCTTCACAAGACTGTCGATTTACGGCAGTTGAGACAGGTGGGGGCAGGACCGGTTGCGGCCACGAGGGGCTGGGGGCCCATTCGTGAACGATGCCGAGGGGGGCATCATGCAACCGGAAGGCCGTAGTTCCATGTCTATATGGTGTGAATGATGTGGTGACGCCGGCCGGCCAGTGACTGCGTCCGCATGGGTCGAGGGGGACCCGGGCGAACGAAAGTACCGACGAACACGCACCCGACGGTGCGTGCGGGGGGATGACTCATGACGCCGACGGGCGCCCGGCAGAATTTCGACGGCTCGGAAACGACTCAGCTCCGTGTGCCATCGCACCGGACGGGCAGCTTCCGCAGGATCAAGAAGTCGCTGCCGAGGTACGACTACGAGCACTACAGCCGGCTCGCGGGACCCCTCACGCAGCCCGATCCGAGCAAGCCGTACAAGGTGCAGTACCGCTCCCTGCTGTCGCAGGAGCCGCACCGCATACGGGCGGCGCTCATGCTGGGCGCGGCACCGCTTCTCTCGCTGGTCCTGCTCGGCTGGCTGCTCCAGCCCGACCACTGGACCGAACGCGACTATCCCGCCTACGACTTCCTGCCGGCGCTGGACATCGTGATGCTGGTCTCGATCGGACTGATCGAGTTCTTCCGCTGCATGAACGTTCTGTCCAACGCGCACGCCACCCTGGTCGCCCGCGACCCTGTCCCGGTGGTGCCCGAAACCGGCACGAGAGTCGCCTTCCTCACCTCCTTCGTACCCGGCAAGGAACCCCTCGCCATGGTGACGAAGACCCTGGAGGCGGCCGTCAAGCTGCGCCACCGGGGGCTTCTGCACATCTGGCTCCTCGACGAGGGCGACGACCCGGAGGTGAAGGAGGTCTGCGCGCGCCTGGGCGTGCACCACTTCTCCCGCAAGGGCGTCGCGAAGTGGAACCAGGCCAAGGGCCCGCACCGCGCCAAGACCAAGCACGGCAACTACAACGCCTGGCTGGAAGCCCACGGCGACGACTACGACTACTTCGCCTCGGTCGACACCGATCACGTGCCGCTGCCCAACTACCTGGAGCGGATGCTCGGCTTCTTCCGTGACCCGAATGTCGGCTTCGTCATCGGCCCGCAGGTGTACGGCAATTACGACAACCCCATCACCAAGGCCGCGGAGTCCCAGCAGTTCCTCTTCCACGCCCTCATCCAGCGGGCGGGCAACTTCTACGGCTCCCCGATGTTCGTGGGCACCTCCAACGCCGTACGCATCAAGGCGCTGAAGCAGATCGGCGGCCTGTACGACTCGATCACCGAGGACATGGCGACCGGCTTCGAGATGCACCGCGCCAAGAACCCGGCGACGGGCCGCAAGTGGAAGTCCGTGTACACACCGGACGTGCTGGCCGTCGGTGAGGGACCGGGCGCCTGGACCGACTTCTTCACCCAGCAGCTGCGCTGGTCGCGGGGCACCTACGAGACGATCCTCAAGCAGTACTGGAAGGGCTTCTTCTCGATGCCTCCGGGCAAGCTCTTCAACTACACGATGATGATCATCTTCTATCCGATGTCCGCGCTCAACTGGATCCTCGCGGCGCTGAGCTGCGCCCTGTTCCTCGGGCTCGGCGCATCGGGCGTGAACATCGACCCGACGGTCTGGCTGATGCTGTACGGCAACGCCTCGGCGCTCCAGATCGGCCTGTACATCTGGAACCGCCGCCACAACGTCTCGCCGCACGAGCCCGAGGGCTCCGGCGGTGTCGCCGGCATGGTGATGTCGGCGCTCTCCGCACCGATCTACGCACGGTCGCTCATGGACGCCGTGCTGCGCCGCAAGAGCAAGTTCGTGGTGACGCCCAAGGGCGATTCGGCCAGCCCCGACACCCTGTTCGGGACCTTCCGGATCCACCTGTTCTTCATCCTGGTCTTCGCCGGCTCGATCACCGCCGGCTTCGTCTTCGGGCACTCCCACCCCGCGATGATCACGTGGGGGACGTTCGCCCTGCTGATCACCGCCTCGCCGATCTTCGCCTGGCGCTGGTCCATGCGCCAGGAGCGCAAGAAGCCGCCGGCGGCGCCCGACGACCTCCGCGTTCCGCAGCAGGCCTCCGTGCCGCAGCAGGAACAGCACGCCCCACACGCGCCGCAGCCCAAGCCCAGCTGGGCCGCCGCGAACGGGGAGAACGACCAGACCATGCAGATCGCCCTTGGGGGACGTAAGAAATGAAAGACGGTGCCCGTCGCCGCCGCGCCCGCCGCCT
Source organism: Streptomyces sp. NPDC005141 (assembly GCF_053599975.1). Classification (NCBI taxonomy): domain Bacteria; kingdom Bacillati; phylum Actinomycetota; class Actinomycetes; order Kitasatosporales; family Streptomycetaceae; genus Streptomyces; species Streptomyces sp. NPDC005141. The sequence goes on from NZ_JBSFYW010000006.1 coordinate 9,164, forward strand.
CGGCATAACCGGGGTGGTGGTGCTCGCGCTGGCCGGAATGAACGGGCCGTGGCTGTATCGCTTCGGAACGAACAAGTACCACCAGTACACGATCAACAAGCCGGAGTACAAAGCCGCCAACGGCCACTGGGACATCGTCGATTTTCCGGAGGAGTACCGGCTCAACACGATCCACGCGGCCCTGCTGCACACCGGCAAGATCCTGCTGATCGCGGGCTCCGGCAACAACCAGGACAACTTCGACGCGAAGAAGTTCGACACGCGGATCTGGGACCCGGTCAAGGGCACGATCAAGAAGATCCCGACGCCCGCCGACCTGTTCTGCACGGGACACACGCAGCTCGCCAACGGCAATCTGCTGATCGCCGGCGGCACCAAGCGGTACGAGACGCTGAAGGGCGACGTCACCAAGGCCGGCGGCCTGATGGTCGTCCACAACGAGAACCCCGACAAGCCCATCACGCTGCCCGCGGGTACCAAGTTCACCGGCAAGAAGAACGGCAAGACCTTCGTGTCGAAGGACCCGGTGCTCGTCCCGCGCGCCAAGAAGGTCTTCGACAAGGCGACCGGCGCGTTCCTGCGCAACGACCCGGGCCTCGGCCGCATCTATGTCGAGGCGCACCAGAGCGGCCAGAAGCACGAGACCGGCACCCAGGACAACTACCGGATCCAGGCGCTGACCGGGACCGACGCCCGCAACACCTACGGCATCGCCCAGAAGCTCGCCCTGGACAAAAAGGACTTCCAGGGCATCCGGGACGCCTACGAGTTCGATCCGGTCGCCGAGAAGTACATCAAGGTCGACCCGATGAACGAGGCGCGCTGGTACCCGACGCTGACCACCCTCAGCGACGGCAAGGTCCTCAGCCTCTCCGGCCTGGACGAGATCGGCCAGCTCGTCCCGGGCAAGAACGAGGTCTTCGATCCGAAGACCAAGAAGTGGACGTACGCCAAGGGCGTCCGCCAGTTCCCGACCTACCCGGCGATATCCCTGATGCAGAACGGCAAGCTCTTCTACTCGGGCGCGAACGCCGGCTACGGCCCCGACGACGTGGGCCGCGACCCCGGCGTCTGGGACCTGGCGAGCAACAAGTTCAGCAAGCTCAAGGGCCTGAGCGACCCGAACATGATGGAGACGTCCGGCACCGTGCTGCTGCCGCCCGCGCAGGACGAGAAGTACATGGTGATCGGCGGCGGCGGGGTCGGCGAGTCCAAGCTGTCCAGCAGGAAGACCCGGCTGATCGACCTCTTGGACAAGAATCCGAAGTTCGTGGACGGGCCCGAGCTGGAGAAGGGCACCCGCTACCCGCAGTCCTCGATCCTGCCCGACGACACCGTCCTGGTCTCCGGCGGCTCCGAGGACTACCGCGGACGCGGCGACTCCAACATCCTCCAGGCGCGGATCTACAACCCCGGGCCGAACTCCTTCGACCGGGTGGCCGACCCGCTGGTGGGCCGCAACTACCACTCGGGCTCGATCCTGCTGCCGGACGGACGCGTGATCTTCTTCGGCTCCAACTCCCTCTACGCGGACAAGGCCAACACCAAGCCGGCCACCTTCGAGCAGCGCATCGAGATCTACACGCCGCCGTACCTCTACCGGGATTCGCGGCCCTCGCTGTCCGGCGGGCCGAAGACGATCGCCCGCGGCGCCTCGGCGGACTTCACCTCGGCGCACACCTCGTCCATCAAGACCGCCCGGCTGATCCGGCCGAGCGCGTCCACGCATGTCACCGATGTCGACCAGCGGTCCATCGCCCTGGACTTCACGAAGACGAAGACCGGGATCTCGGTGACGGTGCCGAAGAACCGGAATCTCGTGCAGTCCGGCTGGTACATGCTGTTCGTGACGGACGACCAGGGCACTCCCAGCAAGGCCCAGTGGGTCAAGGTGCCCTGATTCCGGGGCAGTTGCCCGTGCATACGTGACTGAGGCGCCCTCCGCGGGAATCGGAGGGCGCCTCAGTCACGTACCGGCTGCCACTAGTCGGAGGCCTTCGCGAGCTTCAGGGCGTACTCCGCCCACCATTCGCCCGCCTTCGGGCCGCCCTTGCACGTGCCGTCCGACTCGCCCGGCCGCTTGACCCACAGATACGCGTCCACGAGCGGGTCGGCGGTCTTGGTCGTCGGGCTCTCGCCGAGCGCGCGGCCCGGCGGGTTGCACCAGTTCTCGTCGGCCTTGCCGCCCGTGTACGGACCGTTGCCGTTGCGGCTGGTGTCGATCACGAAGTGCTTGCCGGCGACCTTCGCGGCCAGCTGCTTGCCGTAGGCGACGGAGTCCTCGGTCGAGTAGAAGTTGGAGACGTTGACGGAGAAACCGTCGGCCTCGGCGATGCCCGCCCACTGCAGCGGCTGGAAGATCTGGTCGGGGTGACCCCAGCCCGCGTTGCCCGCGTCCAGATACACCTTCGTGTTCTTCAGGGACTTGAGCCTGCCGATGGCGCCCTTGAGGAGGTCGTAGCGCTCCTCGTGGAACTCCTCCGGCGTGCACTGGTTGACCAGGTGCAGGAGGGCGTCCGGTTCCAGGATCACCGTGGCGGGGCGGTCCCCGATCCCCTTCGCCACCCCGTCGATCCAGGTCCGGTAGGCGTCGCCGTCGGCGGCGCCACCCTGCGAGAACTGGCCGCAGTCGCGGTGCGGGATGTTGTAGAGGACGAGGATCGCGGCCCGGTCGGCCTTCTCCGCGGCCTCGGTGAAGCCGCGCGCCTCCTGCTCCGGGTTCTCCGCGCCGATCCACTCACCGGTGGGCTGCTCGGCTATCTTGCGGATCTGCTCGGAGTCCTTGCTCCTGCCCGCCTTGGCGTAGGCGGCGACCTGCTCGGCCGCGTTCCCGTCCGGATTCACCCAGAACGGGTCCGCGTTCTTCGGTTGCTGTGTGACCTTGGCTCCGGAACCCTCGTCCTTGCCGCCGTCGCCCCCGGAGGAACACCCCGCGAGCAGCAGTGCCGCCCCCAGCACCGCCATGGACGCCCGTGCCCCGGCCCCCCTCTTGCCGTACATGCAACTCCCCCTCGGGTGCACCGTCCTAAGTCTCAATCGTGACATACCCGCCGCGCGGCAAACGAGGCCGCCCGACCCTTGTCGGCGAGCTGTTACAGCCCCGCCTCCGTGGGCGCGCGCGCCGGCGCCCGCTCCCCACGGACGAGCGACGCGGGTCCCGGGCCGCGTCATGGACCGGGGCGAACGGAACGCATAGTCATCCGAGCTTCCGGAAAGGCTTCCGGAGCGACCGCGCCCGACCTGCGGGCATCGCCCAGCGCCACTCGTCGCGGACTTGGCGTCGAACAGCCTGGGGGCCATGCCGCTCACCTGTTCCAAGGTGCCTCAAGCGGGCCCGGCCCCCCGCCAGTTGCTCCGGCCCGACCACCCCGCCCGGGCGGACGGGCTCCAGACCTCCCGCGCCGGCGCCGGGTTACTCCCGCAACCCGTGCGCGCGCGGTCGAGGACCAGCCCGGTCGGCGGCTTCGGGGGAGCGGGTCGTCGACCGGGCCCGGTAACGGCACGGGTGTCCCCGCTCACAGCCCGCTTCCCGTGAGATACGCCGAGACGATCACGTTCGCCGTGTAGCTGCCGCTGGTCCGGTCGAAGGTTCCTCCGCACGTGATCAGCCGCAGCTCCGCCCGCCCCGACTGCCGCTCACCGTAAGCCTGTTGGGCATCGAAGTGGTCGCGCGCGAGTACCTGGACGTCGTCCACGGTGAACTCCGCGACCGTCCCGTCGTCGCGGACGACCCGGACGGTGTCGCCCGGCTTGACGGCGCTGAGTTTGTAGAAGACCGCGGGCCGGGTCTCGGTGTCGACGTGCCCGACCATCAGCGCGGTCCCGGCCGCACCCGGCTTCGCCCCGGCCGCGTACCAGCCGACGACGCCCGGCTGCCCGTACGGCGGCGGATCGATCCCGCCCCGCCGGTCGAGGCCGCGGGCCACCACGGGGGCCTGCACCCCCATCGAGGGGATGTCGACGCGCTGCGGCCTGGCGTTCCCGAGGGGCTTCAGCGCGGGCGGCAGCCGCACCTCCGGTGGCCGTCCGACGGCCGCGATGTCTCCCGTGGTCGGCGCCGATATCCCCAGCCGCAGGTCCGTCACCTGACGGCCCCACAGCCACAGTCCGAGCAGCAGCACCAGCCAGGCCACGCCGGTCAGCAGGCGGCCGACGCCCGGGGAACGCTCCCGTTCGGCCATGTCAGTCGCGGCTGTCGTGGCCCCGGCGCGCGCTGCGGACCGCCACGGCGACCGCGGCGACGCTCGCGAGGACCAGGCCGACCACGGCCTGCTTGGTGCCGGGTCCGGCCGCCCTGGCGTCCGCCGAGGCGAGATGGGCGGTGCCGCCGCCGCCCGCGTGCACGGGCGCGATCGGCGAGGCGGGTGGGGAGACGCTCGGGGTGGAGTCCGGTGGCGCGACGGTGACCGTGCCCTTGACCCGGCCGGAGTGGCCGTCGCAGTCGACCTCGACGTCGTAACTGCCGGGAGGGAGCGAGGTGCGGACGCGGGTCTCCCCGGTCAGTCCGCCGCCGCCCCCGCCGGTCAGCCGCGCGTCCGAGACGAACGCGTCCGACGCCGCGGTGCCCGTCCGGCCCGCGCAGCCCATGACCCGCAACTGGATGTCGCCGCCGGGGGCCGGGGACACGGGTGTCACGGAGATACCGGCCGGTCCCGCGTCGGCCGCGTACGCGGCGGGCGTGAACACGGCCGCCACCACCGCCCCGGCACAGAGAGTGATTCGCATTGAGCGCATCGTGAAACCTCCAGATATCTGGAGACTCCCCCTCGGGGCGGCGGCCCGCATCTTCAGGGGGCCGCCACTGCTCCGTACGGGTCAGTCCGCGGCGGTCCGGGTTTCGGATCCGCTCGGCGCGCTCCGGGATTCAGACGCGGTCGACGAGATCCGCGATCGAGTCGACGATCTTCGACGGCCGGTACGGGTAGCGCTCGATCTCCTCCGGCGTGGTCAGTCCGGTCAGGACGAGGAAGGTCTGCATCCCCGCCTCCAGACCGGCCAGGACGTCGGTGTCCATGCGGTCGCCGATCATCGCGCTGCTCTCGGAGTGCGCGCCGATGGCGTTCAGCCCGGTCCGCATCATCAGCGGGTTCGGCTTGCCCGCGAAGTAGGGCTGTTTGCCGGTGGCCTTGGTGATCAGCGCGGCGACCGCTCCGGTGGCGGGCAGCGGTCCCTCGGTGGACGGGCCGGTCTCGTCCGGGTTGGTGGCGATGAACCGGGCGCCGCCCTTGATCAGCCGGACCGCCTTGGTCATGGCCTCGAAGGAGTAGGTACGGGTCTCCCCGAGGACCACGTAGTCCGGTTCGTGGTCGGTCAGGACGTACCCGATGTCGTGCAGCGCGGTGGTCAGGCCCGCCTCACCGATGACGTACGCCGTGCCGCCGGGCCGCTGGTCGTCCAGGAACTTGGCCGTGGCGAGGGCTGAGGTCCAGATGTTCTCGACGGGCACGTCCAGGCCCATGCGCTGGAGCCTGGCGTGCAGGTCGCGGGCCGTGTAGATCGAGTTGTTGGTCAGGACCAGGAACGGCCTTCCGGACTCCCGCAGCTTCTTGATGAAGGCGTCGGCGCCGGGGATCGGCACACCTTCGTGGATGAGGACACCGTCCATGTCGGTGAGCCACGACTCGATGGGCTTGCGCTCTGACATGTGCTGGGTCTCCTGCCGTCCTGGCGTGCCTACGCACTCGATCCGGGGGCGCCGGAACGACGCTGTGCCGACACCCCCAGCCTAGTCAGGAGGGCTTCACCCCGGCCCGGCCGGGATGACGCGGTCCCGGCGGGCTCGGACCGGCCCGACCGTCGGCGGAGGGAGTCGGGAACCGTGGTGCCGCCGTGGGCGACGGGCATCCGGTCGAAGGGGACACCGCTGCTCATCGTCCGGATCCGGCGGCGAATCCGCCGAGCAGCGCGGGCAGTTCGGCCACCGAGCCGAGCACGTGCCCGGCCCAGGCGGCGCGCAGTGCCGCCTCGAAGGCGCCGCGCAGAGCGGAGTTCACGGCACGCTCCTCCCTCATCGGGTCAATCGCCGAGGTGCGCGGTGAACGAGAACCGGTCTCCCCGGTACAGCGTCCGCACCCGCTCCAGCGGCCGCCCCTCCGTGTCCCGCGAGACCCGGTGGATCAGCAGCATCGGCAGCGCGGGCGGCGTCCCGATCAGCAGCGCCTCACGCGGGGTGGCCAGCACGGTCTCGATCCGCTCGTCCGCGTCGCCGAACGCGACACCGAGCCTGTCGCGCAGGTACGCGTAGAACGAGGAGTCGGGGTCGAAGTCGCGGTCGAGGTCCGGGACCCGGCCCACCGCGACGTACGTGCTCTCCAGGCCGACCCGCTCGTCGTCCGCGAGCAGCACCCGCTCCATGTGCCAGACGGGTTCACCGCGCCGCAACCCCGCCTCGGTGGCCAGCGATTCCGGACAGGGGAACCGGTCGAGGGAGATGAGCGTACGACCGGGAGTGCGCCCCTGCCGCCGTACGCCCTCGGTGTAGCTCGCCAGCGACAGCGGCTGCTCCAGCTTGGGACCGGCGACCACCGTGCCGCGCCCCTGCCGTCGCAGCTTCCCTTCGAGCAGCAGCTCACGGAGCGCCTGACGCACCGTCTCGCGGGCGACCTCGTACCGCTCCGAGAGATCGCGATCGGTGGGCAGGAGTCCCCCTTCGCCCAGCTCCTCGACGAGCCGGGCGATGTGCGCCTTGACCGCGTAGTACTTCGGGATGCGGCCGTGCTCCGGAATGCCGGAGCGGACGGGGGCGCCGGGGGCCTGGTCGTTCGGATACTCCACGGAAACGATCGTCGCAGACGGCGCTCCCGCCACGGCTCGCAGGTGTCAGGGCCGGCGCGGACGCACCCGCCGCGCCAGGGCGAGCAGTCCGGCCCCGGAGGCGAGCAGGGTGAGCGCGAGCACGGCCAGTCCCTGCCGGTTCGAGGCACCGGGTCCGGTGCTGGCCAGTTGGTCGGCGGACAGCGCCGCCGCACCGGTCCCCGCGGTCCCGCCGACGGTCGTCCCGCTGCCGGTACCGCCGCTCGGAGTGCCCGTACCGGCACTGGCGGCGCTGGCACTGGCAGCACTGGCACTGGCACCGGTACTGGCACCGGCGTCGGTGCCGGCGTCCGCGGTGCCGCTCACGTCCGCCCCCGTCTCCGCGCCCGTCTCCTTGCCCGCCTCCTGGCGCGGCTCCTCGCTCCTGCCCGTGCCGTCGTCCTCGACGCGGAACCGGTAGTCGTTCGACTCCCCCACCCAGTCGCCGTCGTCCTCGTGCCGCTGCACGACGGCCGCGTTCGCGACGACGGTGTTCGGCGCGGTCGCGCCGGAGGTCAGGGAGAGCCGCACCTTCACGGTGAGGGTGCGCCCTGGAGCCACGGTGAACCCGGGGAAACCGTCGTCGAACGGCCCCACGTTCTCGTCCTCGTCGCTCCGTACGAACCTCACCGCGTGCGCCCGCTCCCCCTCGTAGAACTCCAGCCGCGCCTGCTCCGGCCGCAACGTCCGCTTCGCGTCGACGAGGACGACCACCGGATGGATCGCGCCGCACGTGTGCGCCGTGATGTTGGTGAGGTCGATGTACCAGGTCCCGAAGTCGCCGCCTGCCTCGTAGGCGTCGGGACCACCGTGGATACGGGTCTTGATCGGGAAGTCGCGGGTGTCGGACGAGACGCAGGCGGGCCGGGGTTCCAGCGCGTGGGCCGGGGTCGGCGTGAGCGTCACGCACAGGGCGAGAGCCGTCGGGGCGAGGGCGGTCGGGGTGAGCGGGTGGGACGTACGCAGTCGCATGAGGAGCCTTTGGCCGATCGGAGGGTGTGGGGGGATCGGGAGGATCGAAAGCGTCAGTCGGTACCGGGCAATGGCCTCGTGACCCTGCCACGCGTCACCCCTGCCGGCAGACCGCCACGCACGGAGTCACCCCGTTCGGCCGCACGAATCCCCTCGCCCGGCCCGCATCCGCCTCACCGGGCCCGCACCGCTTCCGTCCGGCCGTCCCCCCTGGCTCGGCCCACATCCCCGCCGCCCGGCCCACATCCCCCTCGCTCAGTTCACACGCCTCGCGCCCACCGCGCATCCCGTTCCCCCGGCCGCCCCATACACCCAGCCGCCCGCGACCCCGTTCCCCCAGCCGCGCCCACACCCAACCGCCCGCGACTCGCGACCCCGGTCGCTCAGCCCTCTCCCCGGCCGAACAGCGGGGCCAGCAGCAGTTGGGCCGCGCCCTCGGCCACCCCGCGTGCCCCTCCGGGGGCAACCCGGACCGGCACCGCGGGCTCGCCCCCTTCGCGCCGGGCCCGTTCCTCCAGGACGGCCCCGACTCCGCGTACGAAGACCTCCTCGTGAGCCGCGACCGTGCGCCCGCCCAGCAGGACGAGGTCGATGTCCAGCAGGCCAACCAGATTCGCCGCCCCGGCGCCGAGCACCCGGGCCGCCTCGTCCACGGTCCCGCGCCCCACCGCGTCCAGGCACAGCACCTCGATGCACCCCCGGTTCCCGCACTCGCACAGCGGCCCGTCCAGCTGGATGACCTGATGCCCGAACTCCCCGGCCCCGGTACGGGTCCCCCGGTGCACGACCCCACCGAGCACGAGCCCGGCTCCCAGGCCCGTACCGAGATGCAGATACGCGAAGGATCCGCCGCCGGAGAAGCCGGAACCGGACACCACCGCGACCCCGAGCGCCGCCGCGTTGGTGTCCTTGTCCACCACCACCGGCAGCCCGAGCCGCCCGGCCAGCGCGTCCCGCAGCGCGAACCCGTCCCACTCGGGGAAACCCGTGACCCGGTGCAGCACCCCCGAGGTGTGATCGAGGGGACCGGGCAGCGCGACCCCCACGCCCAGCGGTGACACCGCGCCGAGCAGTGCCGAGACCTCCCCGGCCGCCCCGTCGACCACCGCGTCGGCGCCGGCCCCCAGGTCCAGCGGTGCGCGCCGCTCGGCCACCACGGCCCCGGTGAGATCGCAGAGCACCACGGTCAGCTCGTCCCGGTCGAGGTGCAGCCCGACCGCGTGCCCCGCCTCGGGCACGAGCCGCAGCACCGTACGGGGCTTGCCGCCCGTGGACGCGCGGCGCCCCGCCTCCGTCGCGAGACCGTCCGCCCGCAGCCGCGCGGTGATCTTGCTGACGGCCTGCGGGGTCAGTCCGGTCCGCTCGGCGAGTTCGAGGCGGCTGATGCCCGCGACCCCCGCCGTGCGCAGCAGATCGAGCACCAGCGCGGCGTTGTGACTGCGCAGGGCGGGCAGGTTCACCCCGGCCGCCCCGGCGCCCGCGACGGCCGCCGGACTTCCGGGGACGCCCGGGCTCCGGGTGGCGCCGGGCCTCCCGGAAACACCCGGCACTCCGGCGGGCGCCGCGGTCACCGAGATCCCCGCCTCCACCGGCTCCCCCGGCTCCCGCCGTTCCCTTCGCTCCGCCGGCTTCTGCGATTTCTGCGATTCCTCCGGCGCGGCCGGAACAGCCGGAGGGGCCGGATCCCCCGGCTTCCCAGGGATCCCCGGCATCCCGCCCCCACCCACATTGGTCCTGTTCACATCACCCATTGTCCCCCGCGCTTGCACTTTGGCAACAGCGTTGCCAAAGTAGGACGCATGACAGGCATGACTGGTACGCCCCTTCGCGTGGGTCTCGTCGGCTACGGCCTCGCGGGTTCCGTCTTCCACGCCCCGCTGATCGCCACGACCGAGGGACTCGCCCTCGACACGGTCGTCACCTCCCATCCGGAGCGCCAGGCGCAGGCCCGCGCCGAGTTCGGCGACGGACTCCGCTTCGCCGCCACGCCGGACGAACTGCTGGCACGCGCCGACGAGCTCGACCTGATCGTCATCGCGTCCCCGAACAAGACCCACGTCCCGATCGCGACCGCCGCCCTGAAGGCGGGCATCCCCGTGGTCGTGGACAAGCCCATCGCCGGCACGGCGGCGGAGGCCCGCGAACTGGCCGCCCTGGCCGACGAGCGCGGCCTGCTGCTCTCCGTCTTCCAGAACCGCCGCTGGGACAACGACTTCCTGACGCTCCGCAAGCTGCTCGCCGAGGGCGAGCTGGGCGACGTCTGGCGCTTCGAGTCGCGTTTCGAGCGCTGGCGCCCGCAGCCGAAGGGCGGCTGGCGCGAGTCCGGCGACCCGGCAGAGATCGGAGGTCTTCTCTTCGACCTCGGCAGCCACCTCGTCGACCAGGCGCTCGTCCTCTTCGGCCCCGCGGCCTCGGTGTACGCGGAGTCGGACATCCGCCGCCCGGGCGCGCTGACCGACGACGACACGTTCATCGCGATCACGCACACGAGCGGGGTCCGCTCCCACCTCTACGTCTCCGCGACGACCGCGCAGCTCGGCCCGCGCCTCCGCGTCCTCGGCTCGCAGGCGGGGTACGTCAAGTACGGCCTCGACCCGCAGGAGGCCGACCTGCGCGAGGGCAAGCGGCCCGGCGCCACGGCCGGGTGGGGCATCGAGCCGGAGGCCCTGTGGGGCCGCGTCGGCTCCGGCGAGTCCCCGCTGACCGGCGGTGGCCGCCCCGAGCCCACGGTCCCGGGCTCGTACCCGGAGTACTACGCGGCCGTCGCCGCCGCCCTCCGTGACGGCGGCCCCAACCCGGTCACCGCGCACGAGGCCGCGGCCGCCCTCGACGTCCTGGAGGCGGCCCGCCGCTCCGCCCGCGAGGGAGTGGTGGTGTCCCTGTGAACGCGCCCGCACCGGAGATCGGCGAGCTGATCACCGAGCTGGAGGAGCAGGAGCGCCGTCTGACGCTCCCCCGCTTCACCCACGACGACGCCTGGGCCCTCGGCACGCTCCTCGTCGAGCTCGCCCGCGAGCGCGACGCGCCGGTCGCCGTCGACATCCGCCGCGGCGGCCAGCAGCTCTTCCACGCGGCACTGCCGGGTTCGACCCCGGACAACGACGCCTGGATCGACCGCAAGCGCCGCGTCGTCGAGCGCTACGGCTGCTCCTCGCTCCTGGTCGGCTCCCGCTTCCGCGCCAAGGGCACGACCTTCGAGGAGTCCTCGCGCCTGGACCCCGACACGTACGCGGCCCACGGTGGCGCGTTCCCGATCGCCGTGACGGACGCGGGCGTCATCGGCACGGTGGTGGTATCGGGCCTTCCCCAGGTCGAGGACCACAAGATGGTGGTCGAGGCCCTGGAGAAGTTCCTGTCCGCGTAACCCGCCACCCCCGCGCCCCCCTCCGGGAGCGCGGGGGCCCCGCGGCGCCCCACGAACAGCCCCCGTCCAGGGGCGCGAGGCACAGCGCGCCCAGCCACGAGGCACCCGCACCGCCCCACGAACAGCGCAGCCCCCAGGGGCGCGAGGAACCGCGCGCCCAGCCACAACACACCCGCAGCCGACACCGAACAGGAAGACCCCCAAGGGGGGCGCGAGGAACGGCGCAACCAACCACAGCGGGCCCCAGGCGGACAACGCACCCACGCCCCGGCGGACCCCAACCGCAGACCAAGCGGAGCGCTTACGCGTTCTTGAGTTCCTGCCGCTGCCGCCCCAGCCCCCCGATCTCCAGCTCCACCACGTCACCCGCCCGCAGGAACGGCTTCGGCTCGGGCTGACCGAGCGCCACCCCGGCCGGCGTACCGGTGTTGATGACATCGCCGGGGTACAGCGTCATGAACTGGCTCACGTAGCGGACGACCTCGGCCACCGGAAAGATCTGCTCGGCCGTCGTGCCGTCCTGCTTGAGCTCACCGTTCACCCAGAGCCTCAGCGACAGCGCCTGCGGGTCCGGGACCTCGTCCGCGGTCACCAGCCACGGACCCAGCGGGTTGAACGTCTCGCAGTTCTTGCCCTTGTCCCAGGTGCCGCCCCGCTCGATCTGGAACTCCCGCTCGGAGACGTCGTGCGCCACCGCGTACCCGGCGACATGCGCGAGCGCCTCCTCCTCGGACTCCAAATAGCGGGCGGTACGGCCGATGACGACCGCCAGCTCGACCTCCCAGTCGGTCTTCACCGACCCGCGCGGTACGAGCACGGTGTCGTTCGGCCCGACCACGGTGTCCGCCGCCTTGAAGAAGATCACCGGCTCGGCGGGCGCCTCGGCGCCGGTCTCCCGGGCGTGGTCGTGGTAGTTGAGCCCGATGCACACGACCTTGCCGATCCGGGCCAGCGGCGGTCCGACGCGCAGTCCGGCCGCGTCCAGCACGGGCAGCTCACCGGCCTCGGCGGCGGACCGGACGCGGCCGAGCGCCGCGTCGTCGGCGAGCAGTGCCCCGTCGATGTCGGCGACGACGCCCGACAGGTCCCGCAGGGTCCCCTCGGTGTCGAGCAACGCGGGCCGCTCCGCCCCGGCCGTACCGACTCGCAGCAGCTTCATGGTCACCATCTCCCTCGATCGCGGGCCGTCGACCGACGGGTGCAGCCATCGGAGGACTGGTCGATCCTCCAAGCTCGGTGTCCAGTCCGCAAGACCCCGTTCACGGACTGGACCACGCGCGCCTGTACGAGAAGCCCCGTCAGACGAGCGCCGCGGTCGCGGGCGCGGCCCCCGGCATGTCCCGGTAGAGCACCGCCCGCTCGACCGCGCTCCATGTCGTACTGGTCACCACGTACAGCGCGGCCGCCAGCGGCACCACGGCCACGGTGAACAGGGTGAAGAAGGACATGAACGGCATGAGCTTGGTGACCGAGGCGAGCCCGGGCACCTGCTCCCCGTCGCCCACCACGGGCGCGGCGGCGGTCATCCGCTTCGTCCGCACGAAATTGAAGGTGGCCACGGCCGCGACGACGGCGAAGAGTGCCAGGTAGACGAGGCCGGACGGCCCGAAGGGCCCGCCGTCGCCGAGCGCGTCCGCCCACCGGCCCCCGAGCGGCGCGGCCAACAGGGTGTGCCCGAGCACGGTGTTGGCCCCGCCGCCGATCGTCGGGCTGGAGAACAGGTGGTAGAGGAGGAAGAAGGCCGGCATCTGGAGCAGGCTGGGCAGGCATCCGGAGAGCGGCGACACCTTCTCCTCTGCGTGCAGTTCCATCAGTGCCTTCTGGAATTTCTCGGCGTCCTTCCCGTGCTTCTTGCGCAGCTGTGCGATCTGCGGCTGAAGCGCCGCGCGCGCCCGCTGCCCCCGCGCCGCCGCCCGCGACAGGGGATGCACGAGCAGTCGTACGAGCGCGGTGAACAGGACGATCGCGGCGGCCGCCGCCGAGGCCTGGAACAACGGCTGGAGCAGGTCGGCGAACCGCTCGACCAGGTGCGCGAAAGCGGACATGAACGTGGACATGGGTGAGCCCTCCGGGGGTCTCGTCGTGCCGGGATGACGGAATGCGGCATGACGACCCGCGCGGGGTCACCGGGGATGGAGAGTCCACCCCTGGTGAGAGTCACCGGGGTGAAGGGGTGCCCTACGCGGTCGCCGGGAGGGCGTGTCCGGGGGCCCTGGGCCGAGGCCGGCCACTGGCGTCCGGATCGCGTTGCGGCAGGAAGGCGGTACGTCGGGCGCGGTCGCGGATGGCCGTGCGCACCCGGGTGGGCGGAACGGCGGGCGCGCAGCGCGACACGATGAGGGAGCAGGCGACGAAGGCGGAGCCTGCCGCGGCGGTGGCGGCGAGCGCGACGGTGGCGGTGAGGCTGCCGGTGTCGAGCAGGGCGACCTCGAGGAGCAGGAGCAGCAGTACGCCGGCGGGGCGGGCGTCGGCCCAGGTCCGGATCATCGGCTGCCCCTCCTCTCGTACGTGGTGCGCGTGCCCTTCCGTTCGTTATACAGGATGCCTCTCGGCCGCACCCCGGGAATCGGCGCCGGCCTACTCCCGCCGATCCACCCCGACCGACTCCCGGTCGTCCGCTCCGGACGACTCCCGGCCGTCCGCTCCGGCAGGCCTACGGGAGAGCGCACCGGCCGGCTTCTGGGAGTCCGTCTCGATCGGATCCAGCAGCCGCCTCGGCCCGAGCAGGGCCCGGCTGACCGGATCCGACGGGTCCCGGTCGAGTCCGGGGCCCGGTGTCATCTCGACGTCGGGGACGGGCACGACCATGGCGCAGGCGGGGCATTCACCGTACGGGCCGAGTTCCGTGCCGCAGGCGGCGTGCCGGAAGTAGCGCAGGCGGGTCTCGTCGAAGTGCTCGCGGCCCCACAGGCCGAGCGAGCGCACGGTGGGCCACAGGGCGATACCGCGATCGGTGAGGACGTACTCGTCGCGCGGCGGCGACTCCTGGTAGCGGCGCTTTTCGAGGATGCCCTCGGTGGTGAGCGTCTGGAGGCGGGCCGCGAGCACGGCGCGCGGGATGCCGAGGTGCACGAGGAAGTCGTTGTAGCGCCGTACGCCGTAGAGCGCGTCGCGGATGACGAGGAGCGTCCAGCGCTCGCCCACGATCTCCAGCGCGCGGGCGATCGAGCACTCCTGCGTCGCGTAGTCCTTGCCCAGAGCCATGACCCCACTGTAGCCACTTTCCGACATGTTGGTTCAATGAACGAACCTAGGGTGTTACGGTTTCCTCCAGCAGTCGGTTCAATGACTGAACCTACCGTGCCACCGTACGGATGATCCGCCGTTTCGAAAGGGCAGGCCATGACCCGGCTCGACCGGACCGACACCAGCACGCAGCCCACCCACGCCACCGCGCCCTCCGGGGGCACCGTGACGTCGACCCCTCCGGCGGGCTCCGCCTCCGCGCCCTCTCCGGCGTCGGCGGCCTCGGTGGCCACCCCGGCGGAGAGCTCTCCGCGGGCCACCCAGACCCTCGCCCTGACCAGTGCCGCCACCGCCGTGGCCCTGATGACGTACACGGCCCCGATGGTCACGCTCCCCGACACCGCGGCCGCGCTGCACACCTCGGTCTCCGCCCAGGCCTGGCTGCTCAACGGCACCCCGCTGGGCCTGGCCGCGCTGCTCCTGGTCGCGGGGAGTCTCGCTGACGACTACGGCCGCCGCCGGATCTTCCTGGCCGGCACCGTCGCCCTCGGCCTCACCACCGCCCTCGGTGCGCTCGCGGGCTCGACCTGGCTGTTCACCCTGACCCGCATCGCGCAGGGCGCGGCGAGCGCGGCGATCCTCGCGAGCAGCCTGGGACTGATCGTGCACGCCTTCCCGACGCCGCGCGGGCGACTGCACGCGACGGGGGTGTGGGGCGCGTTCGTGAGCGCCGGCATCGCGGTGGGCCCGCTCCTCGCGGGGGCCATAGCGGGCTGGAACTGGCGGATGGCGTACGCCGTCCTGGGCGCCGCCGCCCTGGTGGTCGCCCTTCTCGGAACCCGCGCCCTGACCGAGTCCCGCGCACCCCGCGGCGGCCGACCCGACCTCGCGGGGGCGCTGACCTTCGGCCTGGCGCTGGTGTCACTGGTGGCCGCGCTGACGCTGGGCCGCGACGGCTGGCTGCGCGCGCCGGTGGGGCTGCTGCTGGCGGCGTTCCTCGTCCTGACGTCCGTCTTCGTCGTCGTCGAACGCCGTACCCGGACGCCCATGATCGACCTCGGTCTGCTCCGCCACCGCCGTTTCCTCGCCTCGTCCGCGGGCGGGCTCTTCATGGGCCTCGCGGTGATCGGCCTGTTCAGCTTCCTGCCGGCGCTGCTCCAGCGGACGCTCGGGCTGTCCGCGATGGACACGGCGTGGCTGTTCCTGCTGTGGTCCGGCCTCTCCTTCACGGTCGCCCTCCAGGCCCGCCGTCTCGCCGGCCGGATCTCCCACCGCCACCAGCTCGCCCTCAGCTTCGCACTGCACGCGGCCGGTGTCCTGACGATGCTCGGCGCGGTCGGGGCCGACTCCTGGGCCCGTCTGCTCCCGGGCTTCGTCATCTCCGGGGTGGGCAGCGGCCTGCTCAACGCCGCGCTGCCGCTGCTCGCCGTCGAATCCGTGCCCGCGACCCGCGCCGCGATGGGCTCGGGCGCCCAGCAGAGTTTCCGCTACATCGGCTCCTGCGCCGGAGTCGCCCTCACGATCGCCCTCGTCACCTCCACCGGCGGACCGGCGCACGGCGCGGACATCGCGATCGTCGTCTCGGCGGGGCTCGCCGCACTGGCGGCGGCGAGTGTGCTGGTCCTGCGGGACCGGGCGTAGGCCGACGAGCCGGCGTGAGCCGGCGGGCAGGGCCCTAGCGGCGGGCCCCGCGTGAACCGGCAGGCCTGGCGTGACCCGGCGGGCCTGGCCCGAGCCGCCAGGCCTGCCCGAGTCGGCGGGGCCGGGTCCGGATCAGCGGGGCCGGGTCCGGGTCAACGGGGCCGCATGGCGGTGAGCTTCCCCCACACCGCCATGCGATACGTGGAGGTGTACTCGGGGGTGCACGTCGTGAGCGTGATGTAGTACCCGGGCTCGCTGTACCCGTACGACGGCCGGACCGTGCTGCGGGGCACCGGGCGGATCACCCCGCCGTCGCGCGGAGAGGTCCGCGCGAGCGTCCGGTCGACGGTGTACGTGTAGACGGCGGTCCTCGTCTCGACGGTGATCGTGTCGCCACGCCGGAGTCTCGGGAGGTACCGGAAGGGCTCCCCGTGCGTGTTCCGGTGCCCGGCCAGCGCGAAGTTCCCCGCCTGGCCCGGCTGTTGGGTGCCCTTGTAGTGGCCGACATAGCCCTTGTTGAGGACGCCCGGCTTGTTGACGCCCTCGGCCACGGGCACCCGGAGGGAGAGACGGGGAATGTCGAGGACGGCGTAGGCCTGGGACCAACGGGGCCGCGTCCGAACGCTGTCGGCTCCGGCCCGCCCGGCACCGGACGAGGAAAGCTGTCCGGCGGACCGCCCGCCGCCCCCGGCACCGGCCTTCCCCGACTCACCCTTCCCTTTCCCGCTCTTCCCGTTCCCACCCTTCCCCGCGCCGGGACCCGCGCTCGCGTCGGGGTCGGCACTCCCCGGGGCCGGGTTCCCCCACTCCCGCTCCAGCGCCTGCACCTTGCGCTCCGCGTCGTGCTGCGCCTGCCGGTTGGTCCACCACAGCTGGTGCACGACCAGGAGGAGCAGCACCACTCCGACGGTGACGAGCACCTCGGCACCGTTCCAGACCGCGCGCCGGTACGCGGCCCGCCGTCGCCGCGTGCCGTGGTGCACGATCCCCGGAGCCCGCATCCGTACGCCCCCTTCGCCGGGCCGCACGATAGGCGGCACCCCGTCAACTCACCAGCCCCGCGCGGCTTCCGGACGCCCCGATGCCCCGCGCCCGACGAAGAGCCCCTCCACCGACGAGCTCTGGCCACGCGAGCCGCCGGACCGATGAATGCTTCCTCCACCGGTTTTAGAAAGGGCTGTCACAACTCTCGACAACCCCACACGCCACACCCGATGCTTCCTGATGGCATCAGCGGGACGGGCGAGCGCCGGTGGGGACGAACCGGCGGACGAGTCGAAGTCGAGTCGTAATCCGACGGCCAACTCCGGTGGGACGACCGGTAGTTGCGCTTCAGACGGACGGAGAAGCCAGCCATGATCCGACGCAGAACACTTCTGGCCGCCGCGGGCGGTACGGTCCTCGGCGGCGCCCTGGCGACGGGCACCGCCCGCGCGGACGCGACGATCGCCGTCAACCCCACGACGACGTACGGGAAATGGGAGGGCTGGGGCACCTCTCTGGCTTGGTGGGCCAACGTCTTCGGCGCCCGCGACGACTTCGCCGACCTCTTCTTCACCACCAAGTCGACCACGTACAACGGCGCTTCGCGTCCCGGCCTGGGTATGACCATCGCCCGCTACAACCTCGGCGCGTGCAGCTGGAACACCGTCGGCGGCGAGAGTATGACCGCCTCCGCCAACATCCCCTCCTTCAAGCAGATCGAGGGCTACTGGCAGGACTGGAACAACGAGGACCCGACGTCGTCGGCCTGGAAATGGACGGCGGACGCCACCCAGCGCGCCGCCCTCACCAAGGCGACGGCACGCGGCGCGACGAGCGAGCTGTTCGCCAACTCCCCGATGTGGTGGATGTGCCTGAACCACAACCCGTCGGGCGCGTCCGGCGGCGGCAACAACCTCCAGCCCTGGAACTACCGCCAGCACGCCTCCCACCTCGCGGCGGTCGCGCTCTACGCGAAGACGAACTGGGGCGTGAACTTCGCCACCGTGGAGGCGTTCAACGAGCCCGCCTCCAGTTGGTGGACGTCCACCGGCACCCAGGAGGGCTGCCACATGGACGCGTCCGTCCAGGCGGCCGTACTCCCCTACCTGCGCAGCGAGTTGGACAAGCGAGGCCTGACGGGCACCAAGATCTCCGCGTCGGACGAGACGAGCTACGACCTGGCCCGTACGACGTGGAACTCCTTCGGCTCGACGGCCAAGGGCCTGGTCAACCGGGTCAACGTACACGGCTACCAGGGTTCGGGCGGCCGTCGGGACCTCCTCTACACGGATGCCGTGACGTCCTCCGGCAAGACGCTGTGGAACTCCGAGTACGGCGACGGCGACGGCACCGGCCTGACCCTGGCGAGCAACCTCCTCCTCGACTTCCGCTGGCTGCACCCGACCGCCTGGGTCTACTGGCAGGTGATGGACCCGACGGCGGGCTGGGGCATGATCAAGTACGACGCCGGCACCCTGACGGCCGGCGCGGTGGAGACGAAGCTCTATGTGATGGCCCAGTTCAGCCGCCACATCCGCCCGGGAATGACGATCGTGGACACGGGCGTGGACTACGCGGTGGCGGCGTACGACGCGACGGCGAAGCGCCTGGTGATCGTCGCGGCGAACAAGGCCACGTCCGCCCAGACCCTGACCTTCGACCTCTCCCGCTTCACCACGGTCACCGGTGGCACGAGCGGTCTGGTCCCCCGCTGGAACACCCTGACCTCCGGCACCGGCGACCTCTACACACCCCACTCGGACACCCACCTGACCGGCAAGTCCCTCGCGGTGCCGTTCGCGGCGGGGGCGGTACAGACGTTGCAGGTGGACGGGGTGGTGGTGTGAGGCGGGACTGACGGGTCACGACGGACCGGGTCACGGCTGGCCGGATCACCGCGGCCGCCGGTCGACGGGGGGCGGGTCACGGCGGGGTCGGGGCACGGCGGGCCGGCGGTCGACGCGGCCGCCGATCGACGGGGCCCTCGCCGGACCGGTGGCGGCCCCGCCCTGTCCACCGAAGTCCCCAGCCTGCGGGGCCCTCGGCAGACAGGGCCTTCGGCCTCCGAGGTCTCAGCGACAGGGCCTTCTGCCGACGCGGCGCGCACGCGCGGTCCCGGAATATGCCCCCGGGGACTCCCGCCTCTCTGGCCTGCAGGTCTCTCTCCTTGACGGCCCGGCGGCAGTACGGTGTCCACCATGCGCCCCGACACGCCTGCCGAGAACGTCGACCACACCGCCGAAGCGGCTCGCCTGGAGCGGACCGCCGGCCTGTATCCGGAGGACGCCGAGCACCTGCTCCTGCAGGCCGCGGCCCACCTCGAACTGGCCGGCGACCGCCCCGGCGCCACCACTCTCTACGACCGCCTCCTCTCCTCGGACATCCCCCTCGAGGGCCCGCACCTGGTGCGCGCCCTCAAGGCCTCGAACCTCTGGGAGTACGACCACGAGGCCGAGGCGCGCGCGATCATCGACGGAGTCAGGGCCGCGGCCCCCCGTGACCCGGCCCCCTGGGTGATCGTGGCGGAGGCCCTGGAGTCGCACGACGAACTGGAAGCGGCGCAGGACACCTTCACACAGGGAACGGTCCTGCTCCTGACGGACGTACCGGAGCCCCCGTACTCCACCCTCCCCCTCCTCGTCGGCCGCCACCGTGTGCGCCGCATGCTGGGCGCGGCCCACGACGAGTGGGACGCGCTGGCCGACACCCTCCACTCGTCCCCGATCTCCCTGGACGAACTCCACGACCCCAAGCGGGTCTGGTCCCTCGGCTCGGACAACCCGGCGGAACTCCAGGCCGAGATCACCCGTCTCCAGGCCGAACTGGGCGCCTACCGCCAGGCCCTGTCCCGCCCCTTCCCGGTGGCGGTCCTCCACTGGTCGGCGCCCGAACTCGCGGAACTGGTCGCCGCGTACCCGGCCCTCACCGCCGAGTACCCCTCCCACGAGGAGCACCTCGCGACGATAGAGGCGTCCCTGCGCGAACTGTCCACCTCCGGCACCCCGAACCTCGGCATCGTCACCGCCACGGTCCCGTCCTACGAGGCCTTCGCCGCCTCGGAGGCCTCGCCCCCGTCGGACACGACCCTGCTCCCCCAGTACACGACAACCCTGGCAGCCCGTGGCTTGGCGGTGGCTTGGCCTCCGCAGCGGGGGGCTGCTTGTTGGTGCGGGTCGGACCGGCAGTACCAGGAATGCCACGGGATCCCGGAAGCCTGAGACCGGCGGCGTCACGCCCGTCGGGGTCCGCCCCCTGGAACATGTCCAGGGGGCGTCGCGCACACATATTCCGATCCCACTATTCCTTCACAACTCACGCACGCTAACGTCACACGTGTCAACCGAACTGGCCTGCCCGCACGCATCCCGGGCATGTCCCTGTGCGCGAGGAACACGTATGCCGCCCTACCAGCCGTCTTCGGAGTGGCAGTTCGACGTACCCACCAGCGGAAGCAAGCGGCTCCCCCCTGCGGCGAGGTCGTTCGAATCGCTCGCGCACCAGGGCTACGGCTTCGAGGCGGCCATCGCCGACCTGATCGACAACTCGATCGACGCGGGAGCCCACAACGTCGTCGTGAGCTTCCTGCGGGACACGGGTGAGCGCGGCGGACGGGACCGTCTCGTCGGCCTGCTCGTCATCGACGACGGCCACGGCATGGACGAGGCGGGTCTGGACACGGCGATGACCGTCGGCGGGCGCGAGAACTACGCCGCCGGCGCGCTCGGGCACTTCGGTGCCGGGCTGAAGGCCGCCTCGCTCTCGCACGCCGATGCGCTCACCGTGATCAGCCGGACCAAGCGCAGCCCGTCGACCGGCCGCCGCTGGCTCACCGCCCGCGCGCAGGCCGACTTCACCTGCGACATCGTCGACGCGACGTACTGCCAGAACCTGGTCGACCGCTACGACGGGATCATCGACTGGCACGGCACGATCGTGCGCTGGGACCAGGTCCGCACGTTCGAGACCATCACCACCGGTCAGACCGACCGCTACCTCAATGACGCGATCGAACGGCTCGAGACGCACCTCGGTCTCTACCTCCACCGCTTCCTCGCCCGCGACGGCTTCCACGTGGACATCGTCGTCGAGGACGTCCACACCCGGGAGGAACTGGACCACCGGAGCGTGGAACACATCGACCCGTTCGGCTACCGGGTCCCGGGCCGCCCGGGTTATCCCCGTACGTACGTCGCACCTGTCGAGGGCGTCGGCGACGTCGCGCTGACCACGCACATATGGCCGCCCAAGTCTCCGCTGGTCGCCTACCGGGGCATCGGCCCGCTCGCCGAGCGCCAAGGCTTCTACCTCTACCGCAACGACCGGCTCGTCCAGGCCGGCGGCTGGAACGACACCCGCAGCCCGGAGGGCCACCTCGCCCTCGCCCGGATCGCCGTGGACCTGCCGTCCGAGCCCAACGACGTGTTCGCCCTGACCGTCAAGAAGGACGGCGTCCAGGTCACCCCCGCGTTCGCCCGGGGGCTGGAGAAGGCGGAAGTCCCCGCCACTGGACACACCTTCGCCGAATATGTCCGAGAGGCCGAGGCGACCTACCGCGAAGCCGCCAAGCGGCGCACCGAGGTCAAGCGCATGGCCGTCATCCCACCCGGCAAGGGCATCGACCCCAAGTTGAAGCGGACGCTGCGGGACGAACTGCCCCAGCTGGAGGGCGATGACCCCATCACCTTCACCTGGGCCAGGCTCGACGTGCCGCCCGACGTCGACTCCGCCGAACTGCTCTTCACGATCGACCACAAGGAACGCCTGGTCGTCCTCAACAAGGACTACCGGCACGCCTTCAACGGCAACCGGCGCGGGGGCTCCAACGACGCCCCGGTCCTCAAGAGCCTGCTCTATCTGATGCTCAACGAGATCTTCCAGAAGGAGCGGGTCTCGGCCAACCAGACCGACAAGGTCACCCTGTGGAACAGCGTGCTCGTCACCGCCGTACGGGCCGAACTCGCCCGTGTCGAGGGTTAGTCCACCCCGCTCTCCCCAGCACCTGCCCGTACATCAGAGAGGCCGCCCGACCGCCGTGACCGCCGAGAACACGCTCGCTCCCGACCGCCTCACCGACCTCCACGGCGAGGTCCTCGACGCGATGAGCCGACGCGGGCCCAAGCATTTCGCCAAGCTCGCCTTCGCGCTCGCCGACGACGAAGAGCCGACGGACACGGACGTGGCCGGATTCCACGAGCGCATCCTGGCCGCGACCCCCGGGGACGACCTGCTCGCCGTCTGGCGCCGCAAGCTCACCGCCTGGGATTTCGAGCAGACCCCCTCGTGGTCGGCCACGACGGCACGCACCCCCGAACGGCGCGCCGAGGTCTACGACAAGCTCGCGCTGGACACGGATCTCCGCAAGGCGTTCGACACCGCCGTCCCCGTCCACACGGAGCCTGGTCCCGTCACCATCAGCCGTGAGTTCCAGCCCTGGTACACCCGGGAACAGGCGGCGAACCGCTCCTTCTACTGGCCTTCCTACGAGCGGCTACTGCGCAGCAAGGACACCTGGGACGACGCGGCAATCTGCGATCTGGAAGAGGCCGCCCACGCGGTCGTGGAGCGGCTGGCCGACCCCACCCGTGACGACCCGTACGGCGCGCGCGGACTGGTCGTCGGCTATGTGCAGTCCGGCAAAACCGCCAACTTCACCGGTGTCACGGCCAAGGCCATCGACGCCGGATACCGGCTGGTCATCGTGCTCGGCGGCACCCTGAACCTGCTGCGCGGCCAGACCCAGCGCCGGCTCGACATGGAACTGATCGGCCAGGAGAACATCCTCGGCGCCGCCGACCCGAACGACCCGGACGCCCTGGTCGGCATCGACTACCAGGACGACGAGGACTGGCCCGCCAAGTTCGTCTCCTTCGGCGCCCGCCCCTCCGACCTCGGCGCCTTCGACATCGAGCGCCTCACCTCCCGCGACCGTGACTACATGTCCCTGGAACGTGGCATCAGCGCGCTGGAGTTCGAGAAGCCCGACCGCACCCGCCCCCTGCACGACCCGGCGAACCTGCACGCGGCCCGCGCACGGATCATGGTCGTGAAGAAGAACAAGTCGGTGCTGGAGAAGCTGGTCAAGGACCTCAAAAAGATGGGTCCGATCCTCGGCGAGATCCCGGCCCTGATCATCGACGACGAGTCGGACCAGGCCTCCGTGAACACCACGGACCCCAAGAAGTGGGAGGACGGCAAGGTCACCCGCACCGCGATCAACGGCCAGATCAGCAAGCTCCTCAAGCTGCTGCCGCGTGCCCAGTACGTCGGCTACACCGCGACCCCGTTCGCCAACGTGTTCGTCGACCCGGGTGACGAGGAAGACCTCTTCCCGCGGGACTTCCTGATCTCCCTGCCCCGTCCCACCGACTACATGGGCGTTCAGGACTTCCATGACCTGGACGACATCGACGGCGAGACGGGCGAAGCCGAGAAGAAGCACGTACGGGGCGTCTTCGACTCCACGGGCGACCGCCTCCAGGAGGCCCTGGACGCCTTCGTGCTCACGGGCGCGCTGAAGATCTACCGGGCGGAGCACGGCGTTTCCTCCGACCCGTTCCGGCACCACACGATGCTGGTGCACGAATCGGTCCGCATGGCGGAGCACGCGGCACTCGCCCAGCGCATCAGAACCCTGTGGGACAACTCCGCGCACACCGGTCCGGAAGGCCACGCACGCCTGGCGGATCTCTTCGGCGCGGACTTCCACACCCATGCGGACGACTCCCTGCCCACTCCCGCGACCTACGCGGACCTCAAGCCGTACGTCAGCGAAGCCCGCCGCCTCATCAACCGGGGCGGCAGCCCCGTCATGGTCATCAACGGCGAGAGCGAACGCGACTACGCCCAGCCCGACCTGGACTTCGACCGCACCCCGAACGTCTGGAAGATTCTGGTCGGCGGCACCAAGCTGTCCCGTGGCTTCACGGTCGAGGGCCTGACGATCACGTACTACCGCCGCACGACACAGCAGGCCGACACCCTGATGCAGATGGGCCGCTGGTTCGGCTTCCGCCCCGGCTACCGGGACCTGGTGCGGCTGTACATCGGCCGGGAAGAGGCCCTCGGCCGCGGCCGCAACGCGAAGACCGTCGACCTGTACGAGGCCTTCGAGGCGATCTGCCGCGACGAGGAACTCTTCCGCGCCGAACTGACGCGCTACGCCCCGCTGGTGAACGGCCGCCCCCAGGTAACTCCCGCCCAGATCCCGCCACTGGTGGCCCAGCATCTGCCGTGGGTGAAGCCGTCTGCGCGGAACAAGATGTTCAACGCGGAACTGGTAGAGGTGCGGTCGCCGGGAACACCGATCGAACCGGCGGCATACCCGCTGGACTCCAAGATGACGGCGCGAAACACCGAGCGCTGGAAGCCCGTTCTCACGGCTCTCGACGGAACTCCAACGACCTGCCTGCTGAGGCCGGATAGCACGTCGCCGCTGTCCCGTAGCTTCCAGGCAGCCACCACGGTGATCCCCCACGCCCAGCTTCTTTCCGTCCTCGGTTCGCTGGAGTGGGAGGACGGCAACGTACTCGCCCCGCACCTGGTCTACCTGTCTCAGCTCGACGGACGCCTGGCCAAGGTCGACGACTGGCTGGTCATCGCTCCACAGCGCACGCAGCGCAACCGGATCGAAGCCACCTTGCTGGACCAGGGCCCCTTCTCCCTGTTCCGCCGAAGCCGGCAGTCCGGCAAGCTGTCCTTCGGCCGTATCTCTGGCCTGGAACACCGCTTGTACGCGCAGCAGTTGATCAATGGGCCAGACTCGGCCTCTCCTGAGGACAGCGCCCCCGCGCTCGGAGCGACTCAAGGTGTCGTCCTTCTGTACCCCGTCGTAGAAGCCACTCAGGACGATGAGGTGAAGTCCGTTGCCGCGACGGGCGCTGCTGCCGCTGACCGGGTCACCATGGCGTTCACCGTGATTCCGCCGAAGGCGGCCATCGACACGAAACAGCAGCTCGTGCGCTTCCGGACGATGGACTCCAGCCGCCCAGACGCGGCTATCGTCAACGCGTTCTGAGGCACGACAGCTCCGGGCGAAACGAATCAGTCACCGATGAGGAGAGCATGCTTCCTTTCGAAGAGGCCGACATCAAAGCCGCCACTGCGGTCGCTCTGCAGCAGGTGGCGCCCGGGGTGGACCCTGAACTCGACGAGGTCTACGACCACATCAAGGCGCTCGACCCCACGGGCCGCCGGTTCGCCATGGTCCTCCGTGACACCATCGACCAGCTGCTCAACGGAGAAGTAACCGGACGCTACGACTGGAGGGCACTCTTCAAGACCGAGAAGACTCACGCGGGAACGCTCGTGGAGATCAATCTGCAGCGTGAGTTCAGGTTCGCGGACGGCGACGCAATGGACTACCAGATCGCCGGCGTCGACGTGGACTGCAAATACTCCCAGCAGTTCGGCGGCTGGATGATTCCGCCGGAGGCGATGGGCCACCTCTGCCTGCTGGCCTGGGCGGATGACTACAAGTCCCTCTGGAGCGTAGGTCTCGTCCGGATACGCAGCGAGTGGCTGAACGCTGGCAGCAACCGGGACCTCAAGCTAACGATCAAGGCTGGCCACCGGGACAAGATCCAGTGGCTCTGGCGCAACGAGGCTCTCCCCGAGAACGTACTGCTCCACATGGATTCCGCAGATCGGGACGCCGTGTTCGCATCGAACTCCGGGCAGGGCCGCTTGAACGAGCTCTTCCGGCGCGTTCAGCAACGGCGCATCGGACGCAACGTGATCCGCACGGTGGCCCAGCAGAAGGACTACATGAAGCGGGTTCGCGGCAACGGCGGCAGCCGGTCAGCGCTGATGCCGGAGGGAATCCTCATCATGGGGGACTACGCCAGCCATCGCGAGATCGCCGGACAGCTGGGCCTTCCTCTGCCGGAAGAGGGCGAATTCGTCAGCGCCCGGGTGGTCACCTCAGGGCCTCAGCACGGCGATGCCCCGCGAGTCACACTGGACGCGAAGCAATGGGTCCTCGCGCGGGCAGACGACCCGGTTGTAACCGCCCCGGCCTTGCCATCACACACCAGGCAGGACTGACAATGCAGGTGCCATTCGCACTCGCCTCTTCTGCCGAAAAGGCTGGAGAGGACCAGGAAGCTACTGTCGAGCGGGGCTTCCCTCTCTCCCATGAAACGCTGCCGCCAACGCTGTCCGGTTGGTAAGTCACCATAGATGAGTAATCCCGCCTCAGAACCAGATCCGTCACCAACCACTTGGGTGCCGCCCGAGGGCTCGTGGGCGTCGTCCGCCGCGCGCCGCCGCAACATGCAGGCGATCAGGAGCCGGGACACCACCCCGGAGCTGCTTGTCCGTCGGCTGGTACACGCTCAGGGGCTGCGGTACCGAGTGGCGGCTCGCCCGCTCTCAGATCTTCGCCGCACCGCCGATATGGTTTTCCGGCCGACCAAAGTAGCCGTCTTCATTGATGGATGCTACTGGCACGGCTGCCCTGATCATTATGTTCCCCCCAAGACCAACCCCGGCTACTGGTCTGACAAAGTGGCACGGAACATAACTCGCGACCGCGATACAGATGAGCGCCTACAGGCCGCCGGCTGGCTGGTCTTGCGCTTCTGGGAGCACGAGACAGCGGAAGAATGCAGCGCGGCGATCTGTCATGCGGTGACGTCAAGACGCCCAAAAACATGAGCCAGCCTCCAGCAGGGCAACCCGAGCCTCAGCACGGCCGCTACCGCAACTACCACAGCGAGGCATCTCGGCAAGGGTCCACCGAGCCGGCCATACTCCCTCGCATGCTTCCGATAGACGCGGACGAGCCGCAAGACGAACAGAGAGCCCCAGACGGCACGCTCTGGTGGGAACTTTCTTTTTGGCCTGGCACTAAAATGGATTTCGGCCAGGAACCAAAGCTGGGCGCTTGGATCTGGTTCCATAAGGAAGTCGGCGAGACTTTCACCATGTGGGAACTGCGAACAGCCCTCGGCCCGGAAATCACAGGCGAATCAGAGCACCTCAACCGACGGCTTCGCAAGCTGAGAGAGTTCGAGTGGATAATCCGGTCTTACAAAGATGACCGAACCCTCCCACAGGACACTTACCGGCTGGAAGCCAAGGGACACAAGCTGTGGCTAAAGGAGGAAAGGAAGGGTTCCAAAGGCGCTCCCGCATTCTCACAGCGCACGCGTCGAATCGTCCTCGACAGAGATGGCTCACGCTGCAAGGTATGCGGGGTGGGCAACGGAGAATCCTACCCAGGCGAACCTAACACTAAGGCCAAACTCACTATTGGACACCGCGTCCCACAAGAGCGCTTGCGCGCACGAGGCGCCGCCGATGATATCGACAATTGGCGAACAGAATGCGCACGCTGCAACGAGACGGTACGGAATGAGCTCCCTGATCCGGAGCAATATGATGAAGTAGTCGCAGAAATTAAGCAGCTAAGAAAAGCTGATCTGACGCTACTCCTGAGCTGGCTCCGCACTGGCGAACGCTCACGGTCGAAGCTCGACCGCGCACATGACCGCGCACGCAAGTTGCCGCATAGCGAAAACGAAAAGCTGATCGGCTATATCGAAAAGTTGCTGGGCCACAACTGACAGGCCGCCGAGGGGCGGGGCCATTGCGAGACACCCCGCCCCTCAGGGACTCTCAGTCACCCGCTAGCTCCACGGTTGCGATCGGCCCTGAGCACCTCGATGATCGATTCACCGATGGCCTGCGCAACGGGCGGCGGGAACGCGTTTCCGACCTGTCGGTACTGGGCCGTCTTGCCACCCGTGAATTCCCAGTACGTCGGGAACCCCTGAATGATCGCGGCCTGGCGAACCGTCAGCATGGGGCCGCCAGCGCGGAACAGATCGCGATCCTCAGTGCCGGTCGGCTGGCCGTTCACTGGCGCGTTGGCCACGCCCATACCCGAGACGCCCAGCTTCCCCCATGCCTTCTTAGCCCGGCTGGGACCGAGGTCAGCGCCTCCGTGCTTCTTAGAACCGCCCACGAGCGTGGGAGCTACGCCTTTCCTAGCGTCGTCTGCCCAATCATCGAAGACCTTCTGCGCCTGGGCGGCTTGAGCCCCCTCCAAAAACGGTGCAATACGGTCCTGCATCGTGTCTTTAAGCGCCTCATAGACCGATACCGTCTCGGCGCTGGGCGCGGGAGCTTCGTACTTCAGGTCCTTGAGGACGTCCTTCCGGAAAGCGACAAGGATGGAGCGCGGCCGAAGCTGCGGAACACCGAACTGCTCCGCTTCGTAGACCTTCCACGCCACGACCTCGTAGCCAGGAAGCCCGTCCTCGTCAGGTTCCATGTCCTCAAGGCTGGCCTGGATCCGCGACCTGTAGTCATCAAACTTGGGGTCCATGAGTCCGCGGACGTTCTCGATCATCACGGCGCGAGGGCGGATGAGTTCGGCCAGCTCCAGGATGCGCGGGAAGAGATCACGCTCATCGTCTTCACCGAGCTGCTTGCCAGCGTGAGAGAAAGGCGGGCACGGCACACCTCCGGCAAGCAGGTCAACCTCACCACGCCTGTAGAGACCGGCACTCTTCACCAAGTCACGCGCGGGGTCGAACTCCACCACGTCTTGGCAGAGCACATCACAGTTGGCGCGCTCCCAGTCCCACTTCGGGTGCACCTCGATGTTTTCACGCAGGGTCGCCGCCGCGTACTTGTCGATCTCGATGAGGGCAAGGTGCCTGAAACCGGCCGTGTGCAGTCCGATCGCCTGCCCGCCAGCGCCGGCGCAGATCTCGATCGACGTATAGCCCTGGTCAGTCCCGGTCATGACCCCTCCTCTTGCATGAATTCCACTGACGCCTCATACGGCAGCCATCACAGAGGGTGACATGACCCACTGACATTGCGACTCGACGCGGCGGCACACACCAGTGTGCGGCATCCCCTGCCCACCTCGGTCACCAGCAGCATGGGCAATTTCGAATGCTCGTACGATACTGCTGTGGCGAGAATTAACTGGACGCGGGACGAGCTGGTGCTGGCCTGCGCGCTCGTCGCCGAGAACGGCTGGCGTGAGCTGCGGGTTGCTGACGAGCGGGTGCAGCACCTGTCCCGGATCCTCAGAAGGCTTCCACTGCACGATGGCGCCACGCAGGATCCGAAGTTCCGCTCCCCAGGCAGCGTCAGCCTGAAATCGGGCAACATCGTGACAGCCCGGGCCGGATATCACGGAGCCGCCATGAAGGGTGGCCGGCTGACCCGGGAGGTGGTGGCCGATTTCACAGACCATCCCGCCGAAATGCTCGCCGCCGCTCGTGCCCTGCGGGCGGGTGCGGCATCCGCCGAGATCGTTCGCATACCCGCCCAGGAAGGCGAGGCGGATACGGCACGCGAGGGGCGGCTCCTCACGCGTTGGGCCCTCCACCGCGAGCGGAGCAGACCTCTGCGCGACCGGAAGATCCGGGCGGTCCTGGAGGAGGGCGACACTCTGCACTGTGAAGCGTGCTCGTTCGACTTCACCACCGCCTATGGCGAGCTGGGAGCCGGGTACATCGAGGTCCACCACAGGCTGCCTCTCCACATATCGGGTGTGACGGAGACCCGGATCGCAGATTTTGCCCTGCTGTGCGCGAACTGCCATCGCATGTGCCACAGGAGCTTCCTTGGAGAATCCTGGCGCACCCCTGCCGACCTTCGGAGGCAGATGCGGAAGTCTGATTGAACGCCGTCCCACTAGGCCGCGTCCGCTTCAGCTTCGTAATGCATCTGCGCGCGGTCGAGGATGTCATCCGGGTCGAGGCCGCGAGCGGCGGTCCAGTGGAGCAGATCCGCGATCAGCTCCACCGCTGACTCCTCAAGACCGATATGGCGCCCACTCCCCCGAAGCAGAGCCTCGCGACTCGAGCCCTGGTATCCCTCCAGCGCCTCGACGGCACGCTCCATGCGCCGACACGCCCGGCCGGGGCCGATCAAGATCTCGCACCAGACCGCCTTGCCCATTGCGGTCAGCACTGCGCCCCAGTCCGCCGCTAACGCCGCGAGCAGATGCAGGCCCCGACCGCACTCCGAGTAGCAGTCCCCCGCATTCGGTGACGGCAGAACCCGGCTCTTGTCGTGCACTTCGAGGCGCAGCCGCTCACCGCGCAACTCAATGATCAGCGTCGCCGAGGCGCCTTCGCCGACATGCTTGACCACGTTGGTCGCCGGCTCGGTAACGAGCAGTTCCGCCTCGTCGGCGGCCACAGGCATGCCCCATCGGTCCAGCTGGGCCACGGCGGCTCTCCGAAGGAGGCGTACTTCCGTGGGAACAGCTTCAAAGGACAGCACGGAACGGAGCCGGGGTTCAGTGACTTCACAGCCAGACATACGGCCACTCCTTCTCTTGCGCCACACATACGCAGCACCGAACGTGCCTGAATGGATGCACTGCGTAGCGATCTGTAGGCGAGCATCGCACAGAGAACTCTCACTGTGTAACTTCTCACGAGAATCCATAGGGTGAATCTGAGGCAGGTCCGCGTACGTGCTGCCCTAGCCTGTCGGCAGCCCGGGTCTCCGCCCGGCACCTGGCGAGGGAGCCGCATGGCCGAACGAACCACCACCCGGCGACGCCAACTAGGCGCGATGATGCGCAAGTTGCGTACACGCAAGGGCCTGACCCTTGAGGAGGCCGGGCAGGCTGTCGGCGTGTCCAAGGCGACAGTGAGCCGTTACGAGACTCAGTCCGGGCCGGTCAAATGGATCGTTGTCGACGCGCTGTGCCGTGAGTACGGAGTAACTGACGCTGAACGTATGGCCGTTGTCGGACTGGCCAAGGACGCCAAGCAGCAGGGCTGGTGGAGTTCCTTCGCCGACTCGATCCCTGAGAGCATGAATCTGCTGCTCACGCTTGAGGACGAGGCTGTACGCGAGAGTCACTTTTCCTGCGTCTACGTTCCCGGCCTCCTGCAGACGCGCGCGTACAGCACCGCGTTGCAGAAGGCGAACGAAGTACCCCTGGAGCCGGCCGAGATCGAGCGGCTGGTCGATATCCGCATGAGACGGCAGGAGATCCTCGCCAGACCGAAGCCGTTGCAGCTGTGGGCGATCCTCGACGAGTCCGTTATCCGCCGGGTAGTCGGGTCACCGCAGGCCATGAGGGAACAGCTCGACCGCCTGCTCGAAGCGAGCGACTCACGGCACATAACGCTTCAAGTGCTGCCCTTCTCGAAGGGAGCTCATGCCGCCGCGCTCGGGAGCTTCGTGATCATCGGTGGCGTCGAACCGGCACTCGACGTCGCGTACGTGGACTTCCATACAGGTTCCCTCTTCCTGGAAAAGGACGAGGAACTGGAGCGATACAGACTTGCGTTCGAGTACCTGCGCGCGCAAGCGTTGGACATGGAGGCGTCCTCCGCCATGATCCATCGCGCCAGCAAGGAGTTGTGAATGCCCGTCGGCCTCCAGCCCGCTTCCGAGCCTGCCTGGTTCAAGTCGTCGTACAGCGGCGGTAACACGACCGAGTGTGTGGAAGCGTCTCTCACGCCGAGCGGTGTCCTCGTACGGGACTCCAAACACACGGGTGGCCCCATCGTCGCGGTATCAACCGCCGAATGGCAGGCCTTCATACGCCGCCTGCCCGAACGAGGGATAACGGAACCAACGACGTGATCGCCGACGGCGCAAGGAGTCACCCCGCCGCCGGCCTCAAGTCGACGGCGAGGGGGTAGCCGATCGCTTTGGCCGCCGCGAGGACCCTCTCGTCACCGGCCGATGGGTTCAGGGCAACGATGTCCCGCTGCCCGAGGGGGCGCAGGTCGTAGATGTGGCGAAGTGCCTCGACGTCCACCGACACCTCGTAGTAGTCCTCTGCGAACATCCGGAACGCCTCCGGGGTCGGGTCCAGGAGGAGTTCGAAGAGCCGGTGCGAGCCGTCGGGATCCGAGTGGGGCTCGGGGAAGGTGATCCGGCCCGCCTGCCAGGACGGGGCGTTCGTCTCGCGCCACAGGCTCACCGTCACCACCGGGCATCCGTCCTCGTCCGTGAAGGCGGGCTCGTCGACATAGCGCCGGAAGGCCTCCGGCACTGAGTCCAGAACGCCCGGCCAAGGCTCCGGCACGTCCTCCCGGTGGTACGGGCTCAAGGGGGACTCGTGGTCGAAGCCGCGGATGTACGCGCCGGTGGGGCGAAGACGATGTCGTACTCGTCGCCGGATCCGTTCCTCATCGAAGCCGCTTCCTCGGCTTCCGACCACTGGGCGCTGTACGAGTAGTAGCGCTCACCCTCGGGGTTCAGGTCGCCTCCGCCATGGCCATCGCTCGGCAGACGTCTCTCAGGGAGTCGACGTCGGGCAGCGCGCCGGCGATGTCTTGAGCTGTCATGCGGCCCATCCAAGCGGGTGCCACCGACAGTCGGCCTGTCGGTGACTCGCGTGAACTGTGACGCCTCTGTTGCCGGAACTGTGGGCTCCGCCACAGGTGTGCGGCGATCACCGTGCTGAACTCGGCAGATTCGAGACTCACCGATCGACCGAACAACTGACACCTGGGGCGGGCCGCGATGTGGTTTCTGACTCTGCTGTTCCTCGTCATCGCCGCCGTCACCGCGTTCGGCCTCGTCGGGTACGGCTGTAGCGTCCTCGCACGGCGCGGCAAGCGGCGCGTCGAGGCGACCGTGGCGCTCCGGACGCTCGCCGCCTTCTCGGGCGCTCTCGCCGTCGCCCTGTACGCGTGGGGACTGCTCTACGTCGCCGGTTCGCTCATGGAGGCGGAGGACGGGGGGACCGACTCTGCGCCGGCCCGGCCCTGTCGGACGTCGGGGTGGATGGAGCGGCACGAGCGGGGGATCGAGATCTCCGGCTACTCCGTGAGTTACGTCCCCCTGGGCTTCGTGTGCGAGACGAGTGACGGAGGGAGCTACGACATCGTCCCCGGTTACATTGGTCCCGCCGCCGTGGGCTTCGCCCTCGCCAGTGCCGGGTGCGCCATCTCCGCGGGCTATGTGACCGAGCTCCGAGCCCGGGGGCAAGGCCGCCGGGCTCCGTCAGGGCGTTAGCCTCGGGTGACGAACGAGGAGGCAGTAATGGCGAAGGTTCCGGCCGCGGTGGTGGCCGCCAGCGGGCTTGTCGGTGGGTACGGCGTCGCCCGTTGGACGAGGAAGCGGCAGCTGGGCGGGGTCGTACTGGCCGCCGCCGGAGCTGTCGCCGCGCAGCAGTGGAAGCAGCAGGCCGGCCGGAAGGCCGCCGGGGCGCTGACCGCCGCGTACGTCGCCGCCTTCGCCGGGTCGCATCCGCTGGCCAAGAAGGTGGGCGCCTGGCCCGCCGTCTTCGGCGTCGCCGGGGCCGTCGCCCTCGCCTCCTGGGCCGTGGCCGACCGGCACGCCTGAGCGGCTCGACGCCCCTGCACGCCTAGGCGGATCGACTCTCGGCGCGCCAGAACGGCTCGATGCTCTGCGCGCTTGAGCGGCTCGATGCCCGGTGCGCTCGAGCGGCACGCCTGAGCGGCTCGACGGCAACGCGCCTGAGCAGCTCGACGCCCGGCCCGCCAGAGCTTCTCACCGACCGGCGGTTCCAGCGCTTCGCGCGGACCAGCGCTTCGCGCGGGCCGGCGCGCGCGGGTGCGGCCGCTTCTGTGTTTCAGGAGGTTGGCTCCCCCGCCCCCCGAAACGCCCGCCGATATGCGTACGGGCTCGTCCCCACCACCCGCTTGAAGCGGTCCCGGAAGGCCGTCGGGGAGCCGAAGCCCGCCTGGGTGGCGATGCGTTCGACCGGGTATGTGGTCGTCTCCAGGAGGTACTGGGCGCGCCGTACCCGGGACCGGTGGAGCCACTGGAGCGGTGTCGTGCCGGTCTGTTCGCGGAAGCGGCGGTTGAGGGTGCGGGTGCTCATGCCCGCGTGGTCCGCGATGTCCTCCAGGGTCAGCTCGCGGTCCGCGTTCTCCTCCAGCCAGTCGAGGAGCGGCTCCATGGTCGCCCCGGCCGGTACCGGCGGCTGTGTGTGGACGATGAACTGGGCCTGGCCGCCCTCCCGTTCGAGCGGCATGACGGACATCCGGGCCGCGTGCGCGGCGACCGCCGAGCCGTGGTCCTTGCGGATCATGTGCAGGCACATGTCCAGGGCCGCCGCCGCGCCCGCCGAGGTGAGGAACTGGCCGTTGTCGACGTAGAGCACGTTCGGGTCGACGGTCAACGCCGGGTACCTGGCGGCCAGTTCACGGGCCGCGACCCAGTGCGTGGTCGCGCGCAGTCCGTCCAGCAGGCCGGTGGCGGCGAAGACGAAGGCGCCGACGCAGATCGAGGCGATCCGGGTGCCGTTCTCGGCCGCCGCGCGCAGCGCCTCCGCGACGCCCGGCGGAAGGGGCGCGGACGGGTCGGCGACGCCCGGCAGGATGATCGTGTCCGCCTCGGCCAGCGCCTCCAGACCGTACGGGGCGCGCAGCGTGAACGGGCCCGCGCTCACCTCCGCGTCCGCGGTGACCGAGCACACCCGGGTCCGGTACGCGGGCCGCCCGTCCGGCAGTCGGGCCCAGCCGAAGGTGTCGATCGGGGCGGAGAGGTCGAACGGGATGACCTGGTCGAGTGCCAGTACGGCCACGGTGTGCATGGCTGGAGCCTAGGCCTGCGCCGGTTTCCAGTCACCCCGGCAGAGCTACTGAGCAGCTGGGCGCCCACCGGCGTGAACAGAACCAACGCCCGGCTCGGACCAGCCATGGAGCCCGGTTCGGACCGGCCCGGGAGCCCAGTTCGGAGGGCCCGGTGTCTAGTTCGGACCGGCCGTCGGGCATGGGCCGGAGTGGCTGGAGTGGCTGGAGTGGCTGGAGTGGCTGGAATCCGTTGATCCCTGGCAAAACTGCCACTTTTCCAAGATCCGCCCCCGCCCCTACCGTCAACCCGTGACCAAGTTCCTCCTCGCCGTCCATGTCATCGCCGCGATCGTCGCCATCGGGCCCGTCACGGTGGCCGCGAGCATGTTCCCGCCGGCCGCGCGCAAGGTCCTCGACGCGCCGGACGGCGCGGACGCCCTCGCCACCACGCGGCTGCTGCACCGCATCTGCCGGGTGTACGCCGTGGTGGGCGTCGTCGTTCCCGTCTTCGGGTTCGCCACGGCGAGCTCCATGGGTGTGCTCGGCGACACCTGGCTGATCGTCTCGATCGCGCTGACCGCGCTCGCGGCCGTGGTCCTCGCCGCGCTGGTGCTGCCCCGGCAGAGCGCGATCCTGGAGGGCCTGACTCCGGCGGGAGCGGGAGACCGTACGGCGACCGTACGGCTCGCGATGTTCACCGGGATCTTCAACCTGCTGTGGGCCACCGTCACCGTCCTGATGATCATCCGTCCGGGGTCCACCACAGGGGCTTAGCGTGTCGCCTCCGGGGGCCTAGGATCCCGCCCATGTACGCACAACAGGATCAGTCGGCGCCGGGCACCTACCTGGCCTTCGTGGAACGTCAGTTGACCGAGGACGGTTGCGCCACGCGGTGGGAGGACTGGGCCGGGGTGCCCGTACTCGTCGGACGGCGGGCCGAGTTCCGGATGCGCTGGATGGCGACGAAGCTGCATCTGTTCACGGTGGCCGCGGCCGTCCCGGAGATAACCGTGCCGGCCGTCTCCGCCTTCACCGAACAGGTGATGCGGTACGCCAAGGACACCAAGGGCGGTCTGCCCGTCGGCATGCAGAACGGCATCGGCGCCTTCCCGCTGCTGGTCAGCGACCGGGTCGATCCGGCGGCCGTGCAGTGGGCCGAGGCGCAGCAGCGGGTCAAGTTCGCCTGCATGACCCGGCCCGTCGTGGTCGACAGTTCGCGCCAGTACGTCGGGATGTACCGCGGCAAGCCGGTTCTCGGACGCGTCTACGCCTCGTACTTCAACGAGAAGGGGTCCCGGTACTTCTACGGCCAGTGAGGGTAAGTGACTTGCCCGGCACGGCACGGCGCGCACGTTCCCACACCGTCGCGCCGGCACGCACGTACCCGCGGCACGCACGTTCCCTCACCGCCGCACCGAGCGCACGCGCACGCACCCTCGCACCCTCGCACCCTCGCACCGACGCGCACGTGCCCGCACCATCCCGCCGACGCGCACGCGCACGCACCGTCCCGCCCTCACCCCCGATGCTCCAGCACATTCACCACCCGTCCGTTCGGATCCCGTACGAAGAACCGCCGTACGCCCCACTCCTCGTCCCGCAGCTCGCGCAGGACCTCCGCACCCGACGCGATCACCCGCGCGTACACGGCGTCGACGTCCTCGACCTCCACGCTCAGGTCGGGGACGACGGGAGCGGTGCGTTCCTCGGTGAGGAAGCTGATCTGGGCGGTGGGGTTGGACGGGGACGCGAGGGTCATGACCCAGCCCTGGTTCATGACCTCCTCGAAGCCGATCAGGCCGTAGAAGTCCCGGTTCGTCGTCATGTCCCGCTCGGACCCGACCTGGATGTCGGGGACGATCCTGCGGATGGTCACCGGTGTCCTCCTCGCGACGCGTGGGCATGGGCCGACGTTCGGGACGGACAGCGGCCGGCGCTCGTGTCGCGCAGCGGGCGGGGTGTGTGACGGGCAGTCGGCCGGCTCGTCACGGGCCGTGAGA
Source organism: Streptomyces sp. NPDC005141 (assembly GCF_053599975.1). Taxonomy (NCBI): domain Bacteria; kingdom Bacillati; phylum Actinomycetota; class Actinomycetes; order Kitasatosporales; family Streptomycetaceae; genus Streptomyces; species Streptomyces sp. NPDC005141. Next base: position 45,586 of record NZ_JBSFYW010000006.1, read on the forward strand.
CGAACCGTCTCACGACCGGGCGGCCAGGCTCGGCTCCTCCTCCCACGCGTCCACCAGGTCCGCCCGGAACCGCCGTGCCACCGCGGCCACGACAAGCACGGCGACAGCCCCCACCAGGGTGAGGAACGCCCAGGTCAGCGGCCACACGTCGGTGAAGCCGTCCGGGGGGCCGGGGTGGGTGCGCAACGACACGTGGAGCAGGGTCGCCGGAGGCGCCGCGACCAGCAGCAACGGCCAGGCCAGCGCGTCCCGGTGGCCGAAGTGGACGGCCAGGAGCAGCAGGGCCGCGACGAGGGCGAGGACACCCGTACCGGTCACCGGGGTGGTCTCCACGACGGAGTCCGGCGTCTCGGGGCGGTTGCGCAGGTCCCAGGGAAGACAGACGAGGTACGCCGCGCAGGAGAGGGCGGCGCCGAGCACGCGCGTCAGCCAGCGTTCCGGCCAGGGGCACGTTCGCAAGGGGCGGAGCAGCTTCTCGGTCATGCGTACGAGGGTTCCGCGCGCGGCGGGGGCGCGACAGAGTACGCGTACTCAGAACGGGATACTCACACGGCCCGGCGCCGAACTCAGGTCGCCTGTGCGGACGATGACGACGAGGACGCCTCGGCCGTGGCGGGTGCCGTCGACAGCGGCGCGGCGATGTCCTCCAGCGAGCGGCGCTCGGCGTTGACCGCCAGGAACACGGCGACCAGGCCCGCGGCGCACATCAGGCCGGCGCCGATCTGGAAGGCGAGCACGGTGTCGCCGACGACGCCGGACTTCGTCAGGTCGGCGAAGACCAGCGGTCCGCTGATGCCGCCGGCGGCGGTGCCGATGGCGTAGAAGAAGGCGATGGCCATCGCCCGGGTCTCCATCGGGAAGACCTCGGAGACGGTCAGGTACGCGCTGGAGGCGCCCGCCGACGCGAAGAAGAGCACCACGCACCAGCAGGCCGTCATCGTCACCGCGTCGAGCGAGCCCTGGTCGAAGAGCCACGCCGTGCCGAAGAGCAGCAGACCCGAGAGGAGATAGGTCGAGGAGATCATCACCCGGCGGCCGACGGTGTCGAAGAGCTTGCCGAGCAGCAGCGGGCCGAGGAAGTTGCCGGCCGCGATGACGGCGAAGTAGTAGCCGGTGCCGCCGGTGGGCACGTCGAAGAACGTGGTGAGGATCGAGCCGAAGCCGAAGGTGATCGCGTTGTAGAGGAAGGCCTGGCCGATGAAGAGGGCGAGGCCGAGCACGGCCCGTTTCGGGTAGCGCCTGAAGACCGTCCTGGCGATCACACCGAAGCCGATGCTCTTGCGCTGTTCGATGGTGATCTCGCCCTCGGGGGGCGGCAGCGGTGCGCCCTTCTCCGCTTCGATCTCCTGCTCGACGGACGTGACCAGCCCCTCCGCCTCCTCACCGCGGCCGTGGATGAACTGCCACCGCGGGCTCTCCGGCACGTGCCGCCTGACCAGCAGGATCACCAGACCGAGGACAACACCGAGGCCGAAGGTCAGCCGCCAGCCGAGATCCTTGGGGAAGATGTCCGTGTTCAGCATGACGATCGACAGCAGCGCGCCGCCGATCGCGCCGAGCCAGTAGCTGCCATTGATGATCAGGTCGACGCGGCCGCGGAACCTGGCGGGGATGAGCTCGTCGATGGCCGAGTTGATGGCCGCGTACTCGCCGCCGATGCCGAAGCCGGTGAGGAAGCGGAAGGTGAAGAACCACCAGGTGTCGAAGGAGAGCGCGGTCAGCGCGGTCGCCGAGAGGTAGACGACGAGGGTGATCATGAAGAGCTTCTTGCGGCCGTACCGGTCGGTCAGCCACCCGAAGAACAGGGCACCCGCGCAGGCGCCCGCCACATAGAGCGCCGCCGCGATACCGGTGACCTGAGCCGAGGAGATGGCGAGGCCACTGCCTTCCTCGGAGAGCCGGCCCGCGATGTTGCCGACGGTGGTGACCTCGAGGCCGTCCAGGATCCAGACGGTCCCGAGGCCGATCACGATCATCCAGTGCCAGCGGGACCACGGCAGCCGGTCCAGGCGGGCGGGCACGTCCGTCGTGACGGTGTCGGTGGAGGCGGGCGTCGGGACCGGCGAGGCTGGGGCTGGGGCGGACATGGACTCCCTCTCCTTCGAGTGAACCCCGCCCGGGTTCCCGGCCCTCGCCCGCTTACGCCCCCAGCGCCCGCGACACCACGTAGATCAGCAGCCCGGCCAATGAGCCGACCACCGTGCCGTTGATCCGGATGAACTGGAGGTCACGGCCGATGTTCGCCTCGATCTTCCTGGTCGTGTGCTCGGCGTCCCAGCCGGCGACCGTGTCCGTGATGAGCGAGGTGATCTCCTTGCGGTACGTCGTCACGACGTACACCGCGGCGCCCTCCAACCAGCCGTCGACCTTGGCCTGGAGCTTGGGTTCGGTGGCCATCCGGGCGCCGAGGGACAGCAGGGAGGCGCGCACACGCAGCCGCAGCTCACTGCGCTCGTCCTCGGCCGCGGACACGATCATCGACCGTACGGCCGTCCACGCGGAGGCGATCAGGTCCTGGACCTCGCCCCGGCCCAGCACCTCGCCCTTGAGTCGCTCCACGCGCGCGCGGGTGTCGGTGTCGGACTGGAGGTCGGAGGCGAAGTCGGTGAGGAACCGGTCGAGGGCACCACGGGCCGGGTGGGACGGGGAGTCGCGCATCTCGGTGACGAAGCGGAGCAGTTCCCGGTAGACGCGCTCGCCGACCTTCTTGTCGACGAATCGGGGCGTCCAGCCGGGCGCGCCGCCCTGGACGGCGTCCATGACCTGCTCGTCGTGGAACACCAGCCAGTCGTGCGCTCGGGTGACCACCAGGTCGACGATCCGCTTGTGGCCGCCGTCCGCGACGATCTTCTCCAGCATCTTCCCTATGCCGGGCGCGATCTCCTGGGCGTCGGCGCGCCGGGTGATCGCCTCACCGACGACGGCCTGGACGTCGGAGTCCCTGAGGACGGTCAGCGCGCCTCGCAGTGCGGCGGCCAGCTCGGCCGTGACCCGGTCCGCGTGCTCGGGATCGGCGAGCCAGGCGCCCAGCCTGCTGCCGATCCCCACGGCGCGCAGCCGCTGCCGGACGACGTCCTCGGAGAGGAAGTTCTCGCCGACGAACTCGCCCAGCGAGACGCCCAGCTGGTCCTTCTTGGTGGGGATGATCGCGGTGTGCGGGATGGGCAGGCCGAGCGGATGCCGGAAGAGGGCCGTGACGGCGAACCAGTCGGCCAGCGCGCCGACCATGCCCGCCTCGGCGGCCGCCGCGACATAGTCGGCCCAGGCGCCCGCGCCCTCGTGCGAGGCCCACTTGGCCAGCACGTAGACGAGGGCGACGAAGAGCAGCAGCCCGGTGGCGGTCGCCTTCATCCGGGTCACTCCGCGGCGCTTCTCCTCGTCGGCGGGGCTGAAGGTGTTCATCGCCCGGCCCGGAGGCCCGGCCGGCGTCGTCGCGTTCGCGGCGGTGCCGTGACGGGCATGCTGCTCCATGTCGTCCGGTTCACCCGAATTCATGCGTTCCATTCACTCCACCCGTTCGCAAGCCCCGTCACACCCCGTACACATTGTCCCTTTCTCCCTCTCTTCCTGAGCGACTCCTGGAACGACACAGGAGTTCCCGGCGTCTGTTCGGATGGGGAATCGACCGGGGGGTCCCGTAGGGGGTGCTTCGGTGCTCGTCCACCCCATGACGCATCATGGGGTGATCACATCGGAGTCTCGGGCTCCCAGTCGTTCGAGGAGAAACGCATCGCATGACCAAGCGTCACGGTTATGCCCTGCTCGCCGCGGTCCTCGCCGTGGTCGTGGTCCTTTCCGCAGCCATTTACATCGGTGTCGCGGCCGACGACGGCAACGGCACCAGGACCGACGTCGCCGGTGGCCGCACGACGCACAACGCCGCCGCCCCCGCCTCCACCGGCACCTGGGTCGGCGCCTGGTCGGCCTCCCCGGCCGGAGCCGAGCCCGGCACGGAGACGAGCGGTCTGGCGGGCCGCTCCGTACGCAACGTCGTGCACACCGCCGCCGGCGGTACGAGTGCCCGCATCACGCTGTCCAATCTCTACGGGCAGCGGCCGCTTCCCATCACGCACGCCACGATCGCCGTGGCCGCGACCGCGAACAACGCCGCCGCCGCGCTCGGCACCATGCGCCGCCTCACGTTCGGCGGCACCACGACGGTCGTGGTCCCGGCCGGCGGACAGGTGATGAGCGACGCCGTGCGCGTGCGCATCCCGCACGGCGCGGACGTCCTCGTGACGACGTACTCGCCGACCCCGTCCGGCCCGGTCACCTACCACCCGTTCGCACGGCAGCTCTCGTACGTCGCCGACGGCGACCGCACGGAGGACGTGAGCGGCGTCTCGTACACCGGACAGAGCCCGTACTGGCGCTACTTGACCGCGCTCGACGTGCTGAGCGACGAGGCCGCGGGCACCGTCGTCGTCCTCGGCGACTCGCTCACCGACGGCATCACCTCCACCGTCGGGGCCAACCACCGCTGGACGGACGGCCTTTCGGAGCGGCTGCGCGCCTCGGCCGGAAGCGGCGACACCCCCCGCTACACCGTCGTCAACCAGGGCATCAGCGGGAACCAGATCCTCGCCGCCGGGCTCGGCCGGCCGGCGGACAACCCCAGCGGGCTGACCCGCTTCGGACGGGACGTGCTCGACCGAACGAACGTCAGGGCCGTCGTCATCGACCTCGGTGTCAACGACATCCTGCGCAACCCGAACCAGGTCGATCCCCGCACGATCACGAACGGTCTGCGGACCCTGGTGCGGCAGGCCCACGCCCGTGGACTGCGGGTCGTCGGCGCCACGCTGATGCCCTTCCAGGGGCACCGGGGGTACACGGACGCGCGGGAGGCCGTACGCCGGGCCGTGAACGCGGAGATCCGGTCCGGGAAGGTGTACGACGCCGTCGTCGACTTCGACGCGGCCCTGCGGGACCCGTACAACCCGCGCCGGCTGCGGAGCGACTACGACTCGGGCGATCACCTGCACCCCAGCGACAAGGGCTACCGGCGGATGGCCGACGTGTTCGACCTGGGAGACCTGAAGGGTGCGGCTCCGGCGGACCTGTGATCCGCCGGACGTCAACAGCCCGGGACGGCCCCGGACATCGGCGGCCCCAGACATCGGTGGCGCCGGACGACGCCGGAGGCAGGCGCCCCGGACGGCGCCGCCGTCAGTAGTCGCCGTCGCGCCGCCGGTGACGGTCCCCCCGGCGTTCCCGGTGCCGCTCCCTGCGCTCCTCGTGGCGCTCGCGCCGGTCCTCGTGACGGTCCCGGATCAGGTCGCGGGCGTCGTCGAGCACGTCGTACATGTCGTCGAGGCCCCCGCCCTGCGAACCCTGCAGCTCCTTGCGGGCCGCCCTGCGCTCCAGCTTCTCCTGGCGGCGCTCCTCCTTGAGGCGCTGCCGCTCGGCACGGGTGAGTTTGCGCTCGACGCCGACACCGCCCCAGAAGGCGAAACCCGTGACGATCACCCGTGGTGCCCCGGGTTCGCCCGCCTGATCCGACTCACGGTGATCGAAGCCGCCCATGATGCCGATGCCGCGGACGACGACCTCGACGCCGGGCGGCACGATCACGTTCATCCCGCCCATGACCGCGACGCAGTTGACGACGACCTCGCGGTCCGCGAAGTTCGCCTCACGCAGATCGAGTTCACCGCCACCCATGAAGGCGAAGGAGTTGAAGCGCTTCGGCATCGTCCAGCGGCCCTTGCGCTCGAATCCGGACAGGATCGCCACGGCCCACGAGGACGAGCCCTCGCCGCCGACGATACGAGCGGCCCAACTCCCGTCGTCCACCGGCCTCTTGACCATGGATATGGGAGCACTCGCGGCCGCGCCCGGCAGATCGCGGGTGATCGGCGTCAACTCACCGTAGGTGCGGGCACTGTAGGTCGCCTCCAACCGCTCCTCGAACTCCTCCATGTCGAGACGGCCCTCCGCGAGGGCGTCCCTCAGCTGTTCGGAGACTCGTTCACGATCGGCGTCGGAGGCGCGCAGCTCCGGGAGTTCGTCGTCGGTCATGGACAGCAGCCTACGAGTTCCCCGGCCCGCGGGCTATCCGGCCCGCCCTTCCCGCGCCTCCCGCGACGAGAACGCTTTCCCCGCCTTCCCCGCGTACATGCGGCTGATGACCGCCTCGATGTCCGGCTCCCGCACCGAGAGGTCCATCAACGGATACTCCGCCGCGATCCGCGCCACCAGCGGAGCCGCCGACCGGTCGGCGGGAAAGGCCAGCCACTGCCGCGGCCCCTCCACCTTCACCACCCGCGCCGACTCCACCTCGATCGGCGGCAGTTCCCGCTCCAGGTCCACGACCAGGGTCCGCTCGCTCTCCCCCACCTCGTGCAGCCCGCTCAGCGGAGCGTCGTACATCAGCCGCCCGTGGTCGATGACCATCACCCGCCTGCACAGCTGCTCGATGTCGGTGAGGTCGTGCGTGGTGAGCAGGACGGTCGTACCGCGCTCGGCGTTCAGGTCCCGCAGGAACTCCCGGACCCTCGCCTTGCTGATCACGTCGAGCCCGATCGTCGGCTCGTCGAGGTAGAGCACCTCGGGGTCGTGCAGCAGGGCCGCCGCGATGTCGCCGCGCATCCGCTGCCCCAGCGACAGCTGCCGCACCGGGACGTCCAACAGGTCACCGAGCTCGAGGAGTTCGACGCAGCGGTCGAGGTTCTCCCGGTAGCGCCCGTCCGGGATGCGGTACATGCGGTGCATCAGCCGGTAGGAGTCGATCAGCGGAAGGTCCCACCACAGCGTCGTGCGCTGCCCGAACACGACACCGATCCGGCGCGCGAGACGGGTGCGCTCGCGGGACGGGTCGAGGCCCGCGACACGCAGCCGGCCGCCGGACGGGGTGAGGATGCCGGTCAGCATCTTGATGGTGGTCGACTTGCCGGCGCCGTTCGGGCCGATGTAGCCGACCATCTCGCCGCGCGGCACGGTGAAGGAGATCGAGTCGACGGCCCGCACCTGCCGGCGCTCACTGCGCAGGAAGCCCGTCTTCTTCCGTACGTCGAAGACCTTCTCGACGCCGTCGAGCTCGATGAAGTCCTGCTGCGAACCGGTGAATTCGCTGTCCCCGGCGATGGCCACGCCCATTCCCCTAACTTCCCGTACTCCGGTAAGCGCGCAGCCCCGCGCGCCAGGCGACCCCGGCCAGCGCGCAGCAGCCAGCCGCCACGAGTGGTGGTGTGAACGCGACCCACGTCGGCAGGTCGAGCGGATAGGGCCGCCCCAGCACGTACAGCGCGGGCAGCCAGTTGACGAAGGCGAGCGGGAGCACGAAGGTCACCCCGCGCAGCAGGTCCTTGGCGAAGACGGTCGGTGGGTACTGCAGGAGCGTGCTGCCGCCGTACGTGAAGGAGTTCTGCACCTCCGCGGCGTCCTGTGCGACGAACTGGAAGGACGCGCCCGCCACGAACACCGCCGAGAAGATCGCTCCGCCGCTGAGCAGCATCAGCGGGATCATCAGCACCTTGAGCGGCGTCCAGTGGATGTCGAGGACGGCGAAGGCGTATCCGAGGACGAGCAGACCCTGGCTGATACGGCCGAGGCGGCGCAGCGCGAAACGGTCCGCGGCGACCTGGGCGAGCACGGGCACGGGGCGCACCAGGAGTGTGTCGAGCGTGCCGTCGCGCACCCGGCGCCCGAGCCGGTCCATCGAGCCGAGCGCGAGGTCCGCGATCCCGAAGGCGGTGCCGGCCACCCCGTAGAGCAGGGCGACCTCGGGCAGGCTGTAGCCGCCGATCCGGTCGACCTGCGAGAACATCAGCAGGATCGCCACGAAGTCGAGGGCGGTCGCCGCGAAGTTCCCGAAGGCGGTCATCGCGAAGGAGGCCCGGTAGGCCATCGTGGAACGGATCCACATCGCGGTGATCAGACGGTAGGCGCGCAGCCCGTCACGCAGCCGCTCGTACGCCCCCTGCCGCTCGAAGGGATGGGAGTCCGCCGCGCGGACCGCCTCCCGTACCGGACCCGCCCACCGGCGCGTCCCCTCCTCCACCGGACCGGCCACCAGCCGCGTCCCCCGCTCCACCGGGTCAGCCACCCTGCACCACCACCCTCCGCGTCGCCACCGACTGGACCAGCCGCCCGGCCGCGAGCAGCCCGAGGGCCCAGGCCGCCTGGGACACGTACGTGCTCAGGGGATCGGCCGTGCCGAGCAGGACGTCCACCGGCGCCTGGATCAGCGACGACCAGGGCAGAGCCCGTACGACCTCGCCGAGGACGCCCGGGAAGACGTTCAGCGGCAGCAGCATCCCCGAGCAGAAGATCCCCGCGATGAACGCCAGCTGCGCCACGCCCGCCCCGTCGAGAAGCCAGAACGCGGACAGCGCCACCAGGAAACGGATCGCGAAACTGACGGCCACCCCGAGCACGACCGCGACCAGGAAGGCGAGCCAGGTCAGCGGATCGGAGGGCAGCGCCAGGTCGAAGAAGAGCGCGCCGAAGGCGAGCGGGACCAGTCCGCGGCCCATCAGATGGAACAGCGCCCGGCCCATGTCCTGGGCGAGCCACCACATCTGGAGGTCGGCCGGCCGGTACAGGTCGATCGCGATGTCACCCGTACGGATTCGCTCGATCAGTTCGTCCTCGAAGCCGCCGCCCATCACGGCGACCACCATCAGCAGCGCCTGGCTGAGCCACACATAGCTGAGCGCCTGCGCCTGGTCGTAGCCGCCGAGGTGCGGCTTGGTGTCCCACAGCGCGATGAAGATGTACGCCAGGATCAGCCCGAAGACGGTGTTGGTGAAGACACCCGCCGCGGTCGCGATCCGATAGGTGGCGTAGCGCCGGAACCCGCTCGCCGCGACGGACGCGTACAACCGCGCTGTGCCCACAACCCGTCCCTTTCCTCCGCGTTGAGCCAAAGCGCAGGAGCCTAGTCCCGGCCCCGCGTGGGCCGCCAGGCATTTTCCGGCGCGACGCGTGCCGGGATCCGGGAACGGAACGCATGGTGCGAGAGTCTTCAAGAGGGGACGCACCCGGCGTACGAGGTCGTATGGGAACGTACGATCACAAACAGGAGTTCGGCGAACAGATGAGCGACAAGCCGCAGCCGCAGCAACGCAGCCAGGGCTGGGCACCCAGGGAACCGGAACCGGGCCCCCGCCCGGCCCCGGCCCCACCGACGGGACCGGGCAAGCCCGGCAAGAAGCGGAAGCGGACCGGCCGGCGCAGGCTCGTCCCGACCTGGCGCATGCTGCTCGGCACGCTCCTCGGCGCGCTGCTGCTCGTGATCGGCCTCTTCGCGCTCGGCTACTTCCTCGTCAGGATCCCGCCCGCCAACGCCGCCGCGACCAAGCAGAGCAACGTCTATCTGTACGCCGACGGCAGCCAGCTCGCCCGCGACGGCGACGTCAACCGCGAGAACGTCTCGCTCGCGCAGATCTCCAAGGACGCCCAGCACGCCACCCTCGCCGCCGAGGACCGCGACTTCTACACCGAGTCCGCCGTCGACCCCAAGGCGATGCTCCGCGCCGGCTGGAACACGGTCACCGGCAAAGGCAGGCAGTCCGGCTCGACGATCACCCAGCAGTACGTGAAGAACTACTACCTGGGCCAGGAGCAGACCGTCACCCGCAAGGTGAAGGAGTTCTTCATCTCCATCAAGCTCGACCGGGAGAAGAGCAAGGACGACATCCTCGAGGGCTACCTCAACACCAGCTACTACGGCCGCAACGCCTACGGCATCCAGGCCGCCGCGCAGGCCTACTACGGCGTCGACGCCCAGGACCTGACCGTCGCCCAGGGCGCCTACCTCGCCGCCCTGCTCAACGCGCCCAGCGAGTACGACGTGATCGCGCACCCCGAGAACAAGGCCGCGGCCCTCGCCCGCTGGAACTACGTCCTCGACGGCATGGTCAAGAAGAAGTGGCTGACCCGGGCGGCGCGCGCCCACGTCACCTTCGCTCCGCCCAAGCAGGCCAAGGGCTCGGCGGGCATGTCGGGCCAGCGCGGCTACCTCGTGCAGGCCGTCAACGACTATCTGACCTCGAACAAGATCCTCGACGAGGACACCCTCACCACCGGCGGCTACCGCGTCACCACCACACTCCAGAAGCCCAAGCAGGACGCCTTCGTGAAGGCCGTGAACGACCAGGTGATGGACCAGCTCGACAAGAAGAACCGCAAGGTCGACACCTACGTCCGCGCCGGCGGCGTCGCCATCGACCCGTCCAGCGGCAAGGTCCTCGCGATGTACGGCGGCATCGACTACACCCAGCAGTACGTCAACAACGCGACCCGCCGCGATTACCAGGTCGGCTCCACCTTCAAGCCGTTCGTCTTCACCTCGGCCGTCCAGAACGACTCGCAGACCCAGGACGGCCGCCCCATCACCCCGAACACGATCTACGACGGCAGCGACCAACGCCCCGTGGAGGGCTGGAACGGCGGCTCCTACTCCCCGGAGAACGAGGACGGCGTCTCGTACGGCGACATCACCGTCCGCACCGCCACCGACAAGTCGGTCAACTCGGTGTACGCGCAGATGGCCGTCGACGTCGGCCCCGCCAAGGTGGAGAAGACCGCCGTGGCCCTCGGCATCCCCGCCGGCACCCCCGACCTGACCGCCTCCCCCTCCATCGCGCTCGGTCCGGCCACCGCCAGCGTCCTCGACATGGCGGAGGCGTACGCCACGCTCGCCAACCACGGCAGACACGGCACGTACACGCTCGTCGAGAAGATCACCAGGGACGGCGAGGAGGATGTGCAGCTGCCCGCCCGCAGCGTTCGGCAGACGGTGAGCCGCGCGGCGGCCGACACCACCACCTCGATGCTCCAGAGCGTCGTCGACGGCGGCACCGGGCAGGCCGCGCAGGCCGCCGGCCGGCCCGCCGCGGGCAAGACCGGCACGGCGGAGGAGGACACGGCCGCCTGGTTCGCGGGCTACACCCCCGACCTCGCCACCGTCGTCTCCGTGATGGGCCAGGACCCCGAGACCGGCGCCCACAAGTCCCTGTACGGCGCCCTCGGACAGCCCCGCATCAACGGAGGCGGCTACCCCGCCCAGATCTGGGCTCAGTTCACCGGGGACGCCCTCCAGGACACCGAGGCGACCGACTTCGACCTCCGGCTCCAGCCGGGCGCCGAGGAACCGGACTATCCCAGCTACGAGCCCAGCGAACCGGACGCCACCGACGGCCAGGACGACGGCGGCACCACGGACGGCGGCCAGGACGAGGACGGGACACAGGGCGGGACCAACGGCAGCACACCGGCGCCGACGAACGGCCGGACCCAGGGCCAGACCGGCGGCCGGACCCAGGGTCCGGCCAACGGAGGCACCAACACCTCCGGCGGAACCACGGCCGGCACCACCGGTGGCACCGCCACGGACGGCGGCGCCACCGGATCCCCCACGACCGGCGGCGGCACGAACGGCGGACCCACGAACGGCGGCACCACCGGCACGACACCGGGCGAGGACCCGCTGGGCGGTCTCACGTCCAGAAGGCCCTGAGAAACCCCGGGCGGACAGAACCCGCGGACAGAACCTCGCGGTCAGAACCTCGCGGTCAGATCCCGAGGTCCTTGATGATCTTCGCCACGTGCCCGGTCGCCTTCACGTTGTACAGCGCCCGCTCGACCTTGCCCTCCTCGTCCACGACCACCGTGGAACGGATGACACCGACGACCGTCTTGCCGTACAGCTTCTTCTCACCGAAGGCGCCGTACGCCTCCAGGACCGTCTTGTCGGGGTCCCCGACGAGGGTGACCTTCAGGGACTCCTTCTCGCGGAACTTGGCGAGCTTCTCGGGCTTGTCCGGGGAGACGCCGATGACGTCGTAACCGGCGCCCGCCAGCACGTCGAGGTTGTCCGTGAAGTCGCACGCCTGCTTCGTGCAGCCGGGAGTGAGGGCGGCCGGGTAGAAGTAGACGATGACCTTGCGGCCCTTGTGGTCGGCGAGGGAGACCTCGTTGCCGTCGGCGTCGGGCAGGGTGAAGGCGGGGGCGGTGTCGCCGGGCTGGAGTCGCTCGCTCATCGGAACCTCACGTGGCCGGGGGATGGAATGGATACGGAACGAGCGTAATGGGGGGTGCCGAGGGGTGCGGTCCGGTCCGAACTGACAGACTGTCCGAATCAGGGAGTCACAACACGACCACGGAGGCAGCGCGGTGTCGGATACGTCGAGAACGTCGGATACCAGGACTCCGGCGCAGATCGAGGCGGACATCAAGAACCGCCGCGCAACACTCGCCGACACGCTCGACGAGATCGGCGTACGGGTGCACCCGAAGACGATCGTCGGAGACGCCAAGGCCAAGGTCGCCGCGAACATCGATCACACGCTGGGGCGCGCCTACGTCGGCGTCAATCGCGTCGTCGGCGATGTGAAGGGGCAGTTCGTCACCGAGGAGGGCGCACCCAGGCTGGAGCGCATCGTGCCGGTGGCTCTGCTCGCGGCCGGGCTCGTCGGGCTGCTCGTGGTGGGCACGCGGCGGCGCAAGGGCTGACCCGCCCGCGTACGAAACGGGCCGGGACAGGTAGGTTCGGGGCGTGAGCGCCAATCGGGAAAAGCACAGCACCCATGACGACAAGTTGCCCATCCGGATGCTGCACGACCGCGTGCTGGTACGGCAGGACGCCGCCGAGGGCGAGCGGCGCTCCGGCGGCGGCATCCTGATCCCCGCGACCGCGGCCGTCGGCCGCCGGCTCGCCTGGGCCGAGGTCGTCGCGGTCGGACAGAACGTCCGGACGGTCGAGCCGGGCGACCGGGTCCTGTACGACCCCGAGGACCGTGCCGAGGTCGAGGTGCGCGGCACCGCCTACGTGCTGATGCGCGAGCGGGATCTGCACGCCGTGGCCGCGGACCGGTTCGAAGGGTCCGAGGACTCGACCGGCCTGTATTTGTAGGGCATACGTCGTCCAGAGGGGCCGGTGACCATGGTCGCCGGCCCCTTTTGCCGTCCTTTTGCTACCGTGGAGGGACCCCGACGAGACGCGCCGTACCGGGACACCGCAAAGACGACGCACCCCGCGTCCAGTCGTCTCCCGGAGGTGCCTCCCATGGCCTGGGTTCTGTTGATCGTCGCCGGTCTGCTCGAAGTGGGCTGGTCGATCGGAATGAAGTACACCGACGGCTTCACACGACTGATCCCGAGCGTCCTGACGGGCGCGGGCATCATCGCGAGCATGGTCCTCCTGTCCTACGCCGCGAAGTCGCTCCCGATCGGTACCGCCTACGGCGTCTGGGTCGGCATCGGAGCGGCGGGCGCGGCGATCCTCGGCATGACCATCCTCGGCGAACCCGCGACCGCCGCCCGCATCTTCTTCGTCTGCCTGCTCCTGGTGGCGGTGGTGGGGCTGAAGGCTACGTCGGGGCACTGAGCCATTACTGAACCCGACCGGGTACCCCACCGGGCGTAACCGTCCGATAAACGGTTCGTTAGCCCGTGCGAGGTCGCGAACGTGCGATCGGAACGGAGGGGACAATGCCGGTCAGCCCGTACACCAAGGAGCGCTTGGCGGAGGCGGCACGAGCGTCGCGAACACTGTCGGAGGCGCTGGGGAGGTTGGGGGTAGATCCAGGGAGTTCCAGGCGGCATTACATCCGGGAGCGGATGAAGAAGCTGGGGGTGGCTACTTCCCACTTCGAGCGGGAGGGGGTCAAGTGGACGCAGGAGGTGCTTGAACCCGTGGTCGCCGTGTCCGTGAGCGTCAACGACGTCGTACGCCGACTCGGACTCGCTTCTGTCGGCGGCCACCAGGCCAATATCGCCAGACGCATCAAAGCCTGCGGAATTGACACCTCTCACTTCACCGCGCGGGTCCAAACCGACCGGATGAGGCACAACCGGCGCCGCCGGGGCGCCGAGGAGATCCTCGTCGAGGACGGGTCGGCAGATGCCAGGCGCATCCCGGGCCAACGGCTCAAGCGGGCCATGCGGGAACTGGGTCTCGGGGAACGCTGTGTCCTGTGCGGCATCGAACCGTTCTGGCTGGGGGAGCCCCTCCCCTTTGAGGTCGACCACATCGACGGCAACTGGCGCAACAATCGGATCGAGAATCTGCGCCTCCTTTGCCCCAACTGCCACGCCACAACGGATACTTACCGAGGCCGGGGCAAGCAACGCGTCGAAGGCGGTGCCTCATGAGCACCAGGCGTGCCCGACCTACGCACGACGAGTTGCGAGCGGCTGTCGCCGAATCGTTCTCGATCGCGGAAACACTGCGCCGCCTCGGATACGCGGACAACGGTTCTCAGCGCGCGAAGCTGCGCAAGTGGATCACCGAAGGCACCCTCACGACCACGCACTTTCTCGGCCAAGCCCATCGGCGAGGAAAGCGAAGCCCGACCGCACGCCCCGTTGAGGATGTTCTGGTACGCCACGACGGCATGCATCGGATCAAGACCCCCCGTTTGAGGCGTGCCCTCTGCGCAGCGGGCGTTCCCGAGCAGTGCGCCACGTGCGGTGTCGGCCCCGTGTGGCTCGGCAAACCTATGACATTGGAAGTCGATCACATCAACGGCGACTGGCGTGACAATCAGCGCGAGAACCTGCGGCTGCTATGTCCCAACTGCCATGCGATCACGAGTACCTGGTGCAGGGGAGGCAAGCCTCTGCGAGCAACTGCCGGTACGATGGCAGGCGGCTAGCGGCGGTGGCGCAGTGGTGACGCAGCAGACTTAGGATCTGTGGCCCGTGAAACGGCTTGAGGGTTCGAATCCCTTCCGCCGCACGCTGAACGGCCTGCTCATCGAACGATGCGCAGGCCGTTCTTCGTGTGCGCTCAGCCCAACAGCTCCCGCACCACCGGCACCAGCGCCCTGAACGCCTTCCCCCGGTGGCTGATCGCGTTCTTCTCGGCGGGGGTCAGTTCCGCGCAGGTGCGGGTGTCGCCGTCCGGCTGGAGGATCGGGTCGTAGCCGAAGCCGTTCGTGCCGGCGGGGACGTGGCGGAGGGTGCCGAGCAGTCGGCCCTCGACGACGCGTTCCGTGCCGTCCGGCAGGGCGAGGGCCGCCGCGCAGGCGAAGTGGGCGCCCCGGTGGGGGACGTCGATGTCGGAGAGCTGGGCGAGGAGCAGGTCCAGGTTGGCCCGGTCGTCGCCGTGCCGGCCGGCCCAGCGGGCGGAGAAGATGCCGGGGGCGCCGTTCAGGACGTCGACGCACAGGCCCGAGTCGTCGGCGACGGCGGGCAGTCCGGTGGCCTGCGCCAGCGCGTGGGCCTTCAGCAGGGCGTTCTCGGCGAAGGTGACGCCGGTTTCCTTGACGTCGGGGATGTCGGGGTAGGCGTTCGCGCCGACGAGGTCATGGGTGAGCCCTGCGTCGGCGAGGATCGCCGTCAACTCGGTGAGCTTTCCGGCATTGCGGGTGGCGAGGATCAGGCGGGTCATGCCCGCCAGTATCTCCGAGTCCGGTCCCCGGGTCCGCCCGCAGAGGGCAGTCCCCGATCTGATCCCCCGTCCGATCCCGGGTCCGACCTTGAGGCCAGTCCCCGGGTCCCCGATCCATTCCCGATCCGGTCCCGAGGCCAGTCCCCGCTCCGGCCCCCGATCCGGTCCCGAGGCCGGTCCCCGGGTCCTCGATCCGGTCGCCTGCCGGGCCCGGTCCGGACCCCGTCCGTTCCGTGCCCCGTTACGGCGTGCAGACCTTCGTCAGTTCGCCCGCCGCGTCCGTCACGGGGCTGATGTCGGGGGTGCTGTCGCCGTTCTTGACGGCCGTGCGGACGTTGGCGACGGCCTTGCTGAGGTCGTCGACCGCCTTGTTGACGTCCGCGTTGTCGGTCTTGTCCCCGATCTTGTCGAGGTTGTTCTCGATCGAGTTGAGGGACTCGTCGGTCTGCGTCGGGTCGTTCGCCGCGTTCTCGACGGCCTGTTGGAGGTCGGTGACGCTGTCGGCGATCGAGTCGGCGGCCTGTACACAGTCGAGTGCCTTGCTCACGGCGTCGCAGCCGACGGCCGCCGGCAGGGCGACGAGTGCGGCGACGACGGCGAGTACGGCGGTACGGCGACGATGGCGGTGGCGCGCGGCCATGGAACGGTCCCTCCCCGTGGGCATGATGTGGCGCGGCCGCGTCGACGGTCGGCGCACTCCCGCTGCGCGGAAGGCCCGAACGACCCGACGTGGCCGGCGGGCGCACGGCTGGACCGTACGCCCGTACCCCTAAGAACGCGAAAGGTTAACGCGCGGTTGCCTCACCCGTCGCTTCGAGTACCGCGCGCTGGACGGCGGCGAGTTCGTCGCAGCCCGCGACGGCGAGGTCCAGCAGGGCGTTGAGCTCCTTGCGGTCGAAGGGCTCGGCCTCGGCGGTGCCCTGGACCTCGACGAAGCGGCCGTCGCCGGTGCACACGACGTTCATGTCGGTGTCGGCCCTCACGTCCTCCTCGTAGCAGAGGTCGAGGAGCGGGACGCCGCCGACGATGCCGACGGAGACGGCCGAGACGGTGCCGGTGAGCGGCTTGCGGCCGGGCTTGATGAGCTTCTTGCCCTGGGCCCAGGTGACGGCGTCGGCGAGGGCGACGTACGCGCCGGTGATGGCGGCGGTGCGGGTGCCGCCGTCGGCCTGCAGGACGTCGCAGTCGAGGACGATGGTGTTCTCGCCGAGCGCCTTGTAGTCGATGACGGCGCGCAGCGAGCGGCCGATGAGGCGGCTGATCTCGTGGGTGCGGCCGCCGATCTTGCCGCGGACCGATTCGCGGTCGCCGCGGGTGTTGGTGGCGCGGGGCAGCATGGAGTACTCGGCGGTGACCCAGCCTTCGCCGCTGCCCTTGCGCCAGCGCGGGACGCCTTCGGTGACGGAGGCCGTGCAGAAGACCTTGGTGTCGCCGAAGGAGACGAGGACGGAGCCCTCGGCGTGCTTGCTCCAACCGCGCTGGATGGTGATGGGGCGCAGCTGTTCGGGGGTGCGGCCGTCGATTCGAGACATGGCGTCGAGCCTATCCGCACAGGGATGAGGGGCTGTCCGCCGGTGGCGGAAACAGCCCCTCAAGGGTGAGCCGGAGCTCCTGGAGCGGTCCGTGGCCCGTGGGGGGCCGGGTGGCTTCAGTGCGTCCCGTCGCTCACATCATGTCTTCGATCTCGCCCGCGATGGGGTCCGCGTCCGTGCCGATGACGACCTGGATGGCGGTGCCCATCCTGACGACTCCGTGTGCGCCTGCGGCTTTCAGGGCGGCCTCGTTCACCAGGTCCGGGTTGGCGACCTCGGTGCGGAGCCGGGTGATGCAGCCTTCGACCTCTTCGATGTTCTCGATGCCGCCGAGCCCGGCGACGATCTTCTCAGCCTTCGTGGCCATGTCCTACTCCCTGATCAGAACCGCTTTGTCGCAGTAACCCACAGTTGGCCCATCTTCGCGAGCGGTCGTGTCATGGGTGCCGAATGATGGCGATCACGACAGAGCGACGCGTCGCAACTGGTCTACACCAGTCTCCATGCGGTCGCCAAACCGGCCTGGCCCGGAGGACGCCCATGAGTGCCGTCAGCGCCGTCCCACCCGCGCGTGCCCGCTGGAACAAGGCCTTCCAGGGCCTGCAGAAGATGGGCCGCAGCCTGCAGTTGCCGATCGCCGTGCTGCCGGCCGCCGGCATCCTCAACCGGCTGGGCCAGCCGGACGTGTTCGGCGCGGACGGGCTCGGCTGGGACAACATCTCCAAGGTGATGGGCGCGGCGGGCGGCGCGCTGCTGGACGGTCAGCTCGGGCTGCCGATGCTGTTCTGCGTCGGCGTGGCCATCGGCATGGCGAAGAAGTCGGACGGTTCCACGGCGCTCGCGGCGGTCGTGGGCTTCCTCGTCTATTACAGCGTGCTGCGGGCGTTCCCGGAGGACTGTCCGTCCGGGAGTGCCGTGGTCAAGCTGGGGTGCCGGCTGGAGGACGACTCCGTCGTGGAGTTCACCTACCAGAATCCGGGGGTCTTCGGCGGCATCGTCATCGGGCTGCTGTCGGCGTACTTCTGGCAGCGTTTTCACCGGACGAAGCTGGTGGACTGGCTCGGCTTCTTCAACGGCCGCCGTCTGGTGCCGATCATCATGGCGTTCGTGGCGATCGCGTTCGCGTCTCTGTGTGTGTGGGTGTGGCCGCCGATCGGTGACGCGCTGGAGAACTTCTCCGACTGGCTGGTCGGGCTGGGGGCGTGGGGTGCGGGTGTGTTCGGCCTGGCCAACCGCGCGCTGCTGGTGATCGGTCTGCACCAGTTCCTGAACGTGCCCATCTGGTTCCAGTTCGGCAGCTACACCAAGCCCGACGGCGAGGTCGTGCACGGTGACATCAACATGTTCCTGGCGGGCGACCCGAACGCGGGGCAGTTCACCTCGGGCTTCTTCCCGATCATGATGTTCGCGCTGCCGGCGGCGGCGCTTGCGATCGCGCACTGTGCGAAGCCGCATCGCCGCAAGGAGGTGGGCGGTCTGATGCTCTCGGTCGCGCTGACCTCGTTCGTCACGGGCATCACCGAGCCGATCGAGTATTCGTTCCTGTTCATCGCGCCGCTGCTCTTCGCGGTGCACGCGGTGCTCACCGGCGTTTCGATGGCGGTGACATGGGGGCTGGGCGTGCACGACGGCTTCAGTTTCTCCGCCGGTCTGATCGACTACGTCATCAACTGGAATCTGGCGACCAGGCCCTGGGCGATCGTGCCGATCGGGCTGTGCTTCGCCGTGGTGTATTACGCGATCTTCCGGTTCGCGATCACGAAGTTCGATCTGAAGACGCCGGGGCGGGAGCCCGAGGAGGACGTCGAGGACACCACCAAGGCGTAGCGCTCCGCGCCAGGACAGCGGCTTCTGCCGTGGAGGCCCGCTCTGGCCTCCACGGCGGAGGCCGCTTCGAGAAGGGCCCCCGGACCTGTCGGTCCGGGGGCCCTTCGGCATGACCGGAACCGCTTGTTCCCGTTATGGCCGAGGCCACAAAATTCGTGGGTTCCTTATCCAGCCTTCACCGTGCTAGAACAGGTCTACACCACTGAGTGGTGTAGACCACGCGGTGCTGCCCACCCCCTGTTTCGCCTTTCCCGTCCCCCGGCAGCGCCAGCACATGGAGGAACTATGAGCACCGCCACCGCATCGGCGGCACCCGCGAAGAAGCGGGGATCCGGCCTGTTCCAGGGCCTGCAGAAGGTCGGCCGCAGCCTGCAGCTGCCGATCGCCGTGCTGCCGGCGGCGGGCATTCTGCTCCGCCTCGGCCAGGACGACGTGTTCGGCAAGGACGGCCTCGGCTGGAACAAGGTCGCGGCCGTGTTCATGACCGCCGGTGACGCCGTGTTCAGCAACCTGCCGCTGCTGTTCTGCGTCGGCATCGCCATCGGCTTCGCCAAGAAGGCCGACGGCTCCACGGCACTGGCGGCGCTCGTCGGCTTCCTGGTCTACAAGAACGTGCTGACCGCGTTCCCGATCACCGACGCCAAGGTGACCAAGGGCGCGGACGTCGCCGCGACGTACAACGACCCGAAGGTCTTCGGCGGCATCATCATGGGCCTGATAGCCGCCGTCACTTGGCAGCGGTTCCACCGCACCAAGCTGCCCGACTGGCTCGGCTTCTTCAACGGCCGCCGTCTGGTCCCGATCCTGATGGCCTTCATCGGCACCGCCGTCGGCGTCTTCTTCGGCCTCGTCTGGGAGCCCATCGGCGACGTCATCACCAACTTCGGTGAGTGGATGACCGGCCTCGGCGCCGTCGGCGCGGGCATCTTCGGCGCGATCAACCGCGCGCTGCTCCCGGTCGGCATGCACCAGTTCGTCAACACGGTGGCCTGGCAGGAGATCGGCTCGTACAAGGACTCCACGGGCGCCCTGTGGCACGGCGACCTGCCGCGGTTCTTCCACGGCGACCCGACCGCCGGGCAGTTCATGACCGGCTTCTTCCCCATCATGATGTTCGCGCTGCCCGCCGCCGCCCTGGCGATCACGCACACCGCCCGCCCGGAGCGCCGCAAGGTCGTCGGCGGCATGATGATGTCGCTCGCGCTCACCTCGTTCGTCACGGGCATCACCGAGCCGATCGAGTTCGCGTTCATGTTCATCGCGCCGGTCCTGTACGTGATCCACGCGGTCCTGACCGCCCTGTCGATGGCCATCACCTGGGCCCTGGGCGTGCACCACGGCTTCAGCTTCTCGGCCGGTGCGATCGACTACTTCCTGAACTGGAACCTGGCCACCAAGCCCTGGATGATCATCCCGATCGGCCTGGTCTTCGCGGTGATCTACTACGTGGTCTTCCGCTTCGCGATCATCAAGTTCAACCTCGCCACCCCGGGCCGTGAGCCCGAGGAGGAGATCGAGGACCTCACGAAGGCGTGAGCGTCCCTCCATACGGCCGAAGGCCCCCGGAACCACCTGGTTCCGGGGGCCTTCGTGTGCGCGGTCGGTGTCAGATCTCGTACGTCGCCCGGGGTACCGCCAGTTCCACCGGGCCCGTGTACGCCGAGCGGGCGTCCGCCAGGTTGGTCCGGGGGTCCGTCCACGGGGGGATGTGGGTGAGGACGAGGCGGCGGGCGCCGGCGCGGGCGGCGGTCTCGCCGGCCTCCCGGCCGGTGAGGTGGAGGTCGGGGATGTCCTCCTTGCCGTGGGTGAACGCGGCCTCGCACAGGAACAGGTCCGTGTCGCGGGCGAGTTCGTCCAGGCTCTCGGTCACCCCGGTGTCCCCGGAGTACGTCAGGGACCTTCCGCCGTGTTCCACCCGGATGCCGTACGCCTCGACGGGGTGGCGCACCCGCTCCGTGTGCACGGTGAACGGGCCGACCTCGAACGTGCCCGGCTTGACGGTGTGGAAGTCGAAGACCTCGCTCATCGAGGAGGCGGACGGCGTGTCGGCGTAGGCCGTGGTCAGGCGATGCTCCGTCCCCTCGGGTCCGTAGACGGGGAGCGGGTCGGCGCGGCCGCCGTCGTGACGGTAGTAGCGCGCGACGAAGTACGCGCACATGTCGATGCAGTGGTCGGCGTGCAGATGGCTGAGGAAGATCGCGTCGAGGTCGTAGAGACCGCAGTGGCGCTGCAGCTCGCCCAGGGCACCGTTGCCCATGTCGAGAAGCAGCCGGAAGCCGTCGGCCTCTACGAGGTAGCTCGAGCAGGCCGATTCCGCGGACGGGAACGACCCCGAGCAGCCGACGACGGTGAGCTTCATAAGAGCTGGAACCTCCGCGCTGGCAGGAAGTGCAGAGAGTGGATGCGGGGTGCGGGTACTCGGTTGCAGATACAAAAACGGGAGTCGTGCGGTCCATCGAGCGTAAGGCGCAAAAGGGCCGGTCGCTCCTCCGCCAGGGGCTGTTGTGGGCGAACTCACCTGTGCTGTCACCGGTTCGGATGGACCTTGGGGCACCGAGGATCGCCGCAGGGCGGGCGGGGGCACATGCGCGCCGGTACCTTCTTTGCTATGGACACGTCCTGGTGGCTCGCGTTGGCGGCGGTGGTACTGCTCGCGCTGGTCGCGACGCTGGTGGACGGCTGGGGGCGCCGCGGGCGCCGGCCGGCCGGGCGGACACGTCCGCCGAGCCGGCCCCGCGGACCCCGCCGGGGCGGAACCCGGCGCGGCGAGCGGCTTCCGCAGGCGTCGGAGATCTGGTGGGCGAACGTCCCCTACGAGGACGGGCCGGGGGCCAAGGACCGACCCTGTCTGGTGCTGGTGGTGCGCGGGAAACGGGTCATCGTCGCGAAGATCACCAGCAAGTACCACGACGAGCGGCCCGGGGTGATCCCGCTGCCCCCCGGAGCCGTGGGGGACGCCCATGGACGGCCGAGCTTCCTGGAGACGGACGAGCTGCGCGAGGTACCGGTGGACGACTTCCGCCGGCGGGTCGGCGTGGTGGACCCGGTCCTGTGGGACCAGGTCCGCTACCTGGCGGGCTGAGGCCGCCGAGCCGAGTCCGCACCCGGCCCGCCGCTCCGGGGCGGCACGCACCGGAGCGGTGGCTACTCCTCGGAAGACGGCGGAGGGCGTGAGGGCCGTCCTTCGGCCCTCACGCCCTCCGCCCGGGTCACCGGGGCGCTACGCCCAGAGCTGTCCCTGCAGCGTCTCGATCGCCTCTTCCGTCGTCGCCGCCGTGTAGACGCCCGTCGACAGGTACTTCCAGCCGCCGTCCGCGACCACGAACGCGATGTCGGCGGACTCGCCGGCCTTGAGGGCCTTGTTGCCGACGCCGATCGCGGCGTGCAGCGCGGCCCCGGTGGAGACGCCCGCGAAGATGCCCTCCTGCTGGAGAAGTTCCCGGGTGCGGGTGACCGCGTCCGCCGAGCCGACGGAGAAGCGGGAGGTGAGGACCGAGGCGTCGTACAGCTCCGGTACGAAGCCCTCGTCCAGGTTCCTGAGCCCGTAGACCAGGTCGTCGTAGCGCGGCTCCGCGGCGACGATCTTGACGTCCGGCTTGTTCTCGCGCAGGAAGCGTCCGACGCCCATGAGGGTGCCCGTGGTGCCGAGGCCCGCCACGAAGTGGGTGATGGACGGGAGGTCGGCGAGGATCTCCGGACCCGTCGTGGCGTAGTGGGCGCCGGCGTTGTCCGGGTTGCCGTACTGGTAGAGCATCACCCAGTCCGGGTGCTGCGCGGAGAGTTCCTTGGCGAGGCGGACGGCGGTGTTGGAACCGCCGGCGGCCGGGCTGGGAATGATCTCGGCGCCCCACATGCCGAGCAGCTCACGGCGTTCCTGCGAGGTGTTCTCGGGCATCACGCAGACCATGCGGTAGCCCTTGAGCTTCGCCGCCATGGCCAGCGAGATGCCGGTGTTGCCGCTGGTCGGCTCCAGGATCGTGCAGCCCGGCGTCAGACGGCCGTCCTTCTCCGCCTGCTCGATCATGTGGAGGGCCGGCCGGTCCTTGACCGAACCGGTCGGGTTGCGGTCCTCCAGCTTCGCCCAGATACGGACGTCCGCGGACGGCGAGAGCCGCGGCAGGCGCACCAGGGGGGTGTTGCCCACCGCGGCGAGCGGGGAGTCGTAGCGCATGGGGACCAGCGGCCGATCAGGCCATGCCACCGGCGACGGCCGGCAGGATCGTGACGCTGTCGCCGTCGGTCAGCTTGGTGTTGATGCCGTCGAGGAAGCGGACGTCCTCGTCGTTGAGGTAGACGTTGACGAAGCGGCGCAGCTCTCCGCCGTCCACGATCCGGTCCCGGATGCCCGCGTGCCGGGTGTCGAGGTCGGTGAACAGATCGGCAAGGGTCGCCCCGCCGCCCTCGACGGCCTTCTCGCCGTTCGTGTAGGTGCGGAGGATGGTGGGGATGCGGACCTCGATGGCCATGGTTGCGGGCTCCTGTCGGAAGGAAAGTCAGGTCGGAAGACGCGCGGCAGCGCGGGCAAGGCAGGGGGTGCGCCGGTTGCGGTGCCGCGGCTCTCGGCCGTACGGCGGCGGCAGGTCAGCGCGTACAGATGGCGCTCTGCAGCCTGCACAGGTCGACGTGCAGCCGCGCCACGAGCAGCGTGCCCGGCGTCTTTTCGCTCACGTCGTGGGAAACCATGGGCTCATCGTATCGATTCCCGGTACGGGTCCCGGGGTGTGATCTCGCATTTCGGACGCTTTTTGGTCGATGCGTGAGATCAGTAGCTCTCCACGACCTTGACCTCCTCCTCCGTGACCTCGCCCTCCACGATGCGGTACGAGCGGAACTGGAAGGGGCCGGCGTCGTCCGTGTCCGCCGTGGAGACCAGCACGTAGTGCGCGCCCGGCTCGTTCGCGTAGGAGAGGTCGGTGCGGGAGGGGTAGGCCTCGGTCGCGGTGTGCGAGTGGTAGATGACGACGGGCTCCTCGTCGCGGTCGTCCATCTCGCGGTACAGCTTCAGCAGGTCGCCGGAGTCGAACTCGTAGAACGTGGGCGAACGGGCCGCGTTCAGCATCGGGATGAACCGCTCGGGGCGGTCGGTGCCCGTGGGCCCCGCGACGACGCCGCACGCCTCGTCGGGGTGGTCCTGGCGCGCGTGCGCGACGATCTGGTCGAACAGGGCCTCGGTGATGGTCAGCATGCTGGTCAGGATAGACAGAAGGGCCGTCCCGTACCGAGGTGTGGTACGGGACGGCCCGAATGCCGGACGTCCTGAGCGGTGGCCGAAGCGGCCGGACGTCCGTGGGGGCGGTCAGCCGACGGTCTCGAACTCCGGCTCGCGACGTTCGGTGACCTGCGGGTTGCGGGTCTTGAGGATCGCCCAGCCGATGGCCAGGGCGGCGGCCCAGACGGCCATCACGTACAGGCAGATGCGGGACTCGGGGTCGTACGCGATCAGGCCGGTGACGAAGAGAAGGAACACGACCGCGACCCAGCTGCACTTCGCGCCGCCCGGGGCCGGGAAGGACGAGGCCGGCAGCCGGCCGGCGTCGACCGCGCGGCGGTAGAGGATGTGGCTGACGAGGATCATCAGCCAGGTCCAGATGCCGGCCGCGGTGGCCACCGAGGTGACGTATCCGAAGGCCTTGTCGGGGACGACGTAGTTGAGGATCACGCCGATGCCCATGAAGAGCACGGAGATCGTGATGCCGAACGCGGGCGTCTTGGTCGACGACAGCTTGTTGAAGACCTTCGGGGCCTCGCCGCTGTCGGCCAGGTTCCGCAGCATGCGGCCCGTGGAGTACATGCCCGAGTTGCAGGAGGACAGGGCGGCGGTGAGGACGACGAAGTTGACGGTGGCCGCGCCGGCCGGGATGCCGATCTTGGCGAAGGCGACCACGAAGGGGCTCGCACCCGCCCCGAACTCGGTCCACTTCACGACCGAGAGGATGACCGTGAGGGCGCCGACGTAGAAGAGGGCGATACGCCAGGGGAGGGTGTTGATGGCCTTGGGGAGCGTCTTCTCGGGGTTCTTGGACTCGCCCGCCGTGACGCCGACGAGCTCGACGGCGAGGTAGGCGAACATGACGCCCTGGAGAGTCATCAGGGACGAGCCGATGCCCTTGGGGAAGAAGCCGTCGAACTGCCAGAGGTTGGTGACGGAGGCGGTGTCACCGGCGGAGCTGAAGCCGAAGGTGAGGACGCCGAGGCCGATCACGATCATGCCGATCAGGGCGGTGACCTTGACCATCGAGAACCAGAACTCGATCTCGCCGAAGAGCTTCACCGAGATCAGGTTCGCCACGAACAGGACGACCAGGAAGACCAGGGCCGTCACCCATTGGGGTACCTGCGGGAACCAGTAGTTGATGTAGATCGCGGCGGCCGTGAGCTCGGCCATGCCGGTGACCACCCACATCAGCCAGTACGTCCAGCCGGTGAAGTAGCCGAAGAACGGGCCGAGGAACTCGCGGGAGTAGTCCGCGAAGGAGCCCGAGACCGGGCGGTAGAGCAGCAGCTCGCCGAGCGCCCGCATGATGAAGAAGATGATCACGCCCGCGAGGGCGTACATGAGGATGAGGCTGGGTCCCGCCTTGGCGATGTTGGCCCCGGCGTTCAGGAACAGGCCGACGCCGATGGCGCCGCCGATCGCGATCATCTGGACCTGGCGGCTGCCGAGCCCGCGCTCGTATCCCTCTTCGGGGGCGTCGCCGCCCACGGCCTCACTGCCGTCGTACTGCTTGTCGACCTGCGATGAGGTCATGTGTGGTGCGCCTTTCTCCAAGCCGTTCCGAGCCAGTCCCTTGGCTTCGGACCGGTTTCCGATCCCCCCGGACAGGTGGAGCCGTTGCCTGGCCGGCGGTCCGCCGGCTCGGTGGCGCACCCGGCAGAACATGGGTGGTGTCCTGTCGGGCGGTCGTGAAGATCTATCACGGCGGCGACATTGATCGGTTGAGCGTCGTGTTGCGCAGACCACAGGAAGAACCGGACAAAATGTCGAACCGCGCCCCATAGGGCGCGGTTACGGTGACGCGATCGTTATCCGGATTTGAGCGTCCGTTGAGCGAACACTCGAGGTGTTATGTCCTGACAGTTCAGGGCATAAGGGTTTCGACCAGGGTCTCCTGGAGTCCGCCCAGCCAGAGGTACGCCATCACCATCGGCTTGCGCGGGTCCTCGTCCGGGAGGCGGTAGAGGAGGTCGGTGTCCTCCTCGTCGACGACGTCGAGCCGGGAGCCGATCGCGAGCCGCAGGTCGTTCAGGGCGCGCAGCCACTGCTCGGACTGCGCGGTGGTCAGCTTGAGGACCGCTCCGCCGTCCCCGCCGGGCGTCAGACCGTCCAGCGAGCGGATCATCGTGAGGGCGTTCTCGCGCTTGCCGGCGCGCAGGTCGTTCTCGGTGAACCGGCGGAACTCCGCGGAGTGGGCTCGCTGCTCCTCGGCCTGTTCGGGCGAGGCGGCCTCGACGTCGGGGCCGCTGTAGGCGTCGGGGAACAGGCGCAGGAGCACCGGGTCGCTCGGCGGTTCGCTGGGGCCCTCCGCGAACAGCTCGGCGAGCGGGTCGGCGGCGGCGTTCTCCGCGGGGCCGGGACCGATGAGCTCCAGGAGCTGGACGGCGAGGGAGCGGATGATGGAGATCTCGACCTCGTCGAGCGCGACGGCCGCGCCGCCGCCGGGGAGCGGTTCGAAGTGTCCAGGCATGGAGTGAGTTCGCTACTTCCGGTCCTGCTCGCGGGTGGGTGACAGGGGTCCGGCTACTTCCGGTCCTGCTGAAGGGTGGCCCACAGACCGTAGCCGTGCATGGCCTGCACGTCGCGCTCCATCTCCTCGCGCGTGCCGCTGGAAACGACGGCCCGGCCCTTGTGGTGGACGTCCATCATCAGCTTGGTGGCCTTGTCCTTGGGGTAGCCGAAGTACGTCTGGAAGACATACGTCACATAGCTCATGAGGTTGACCGGGTCGTTGTGGACGATCGTGACCCAGGGGACGTCCGGCTCGGGTACGGCGAAGACCTCCTCCGCCGACTCGGTCTTCTCGATCTCTAGAGGTGCGGGAGCCGTCACATCGCCCATGCTGCCACCAGAGGGGGTCACCCGCACAAACGGACCCCCGAAAAGGGGGGCGACTCCCCCGGGAATCTCCGGATCCCCTGGAAATCGTCAAAGTGACGAGATGGGGGTACGATCCCTGCCATGAACACAGCGGACCTTGGGCTGCCGGAACAAGAAGGGCGCGAAGCGCTTCCCCGGAAGGGTGGTGGCGGGAGACGGGTGGGCGTTCCCTCCACGGCGCTCTTCACCGACCAGTACGAGCTGACGATGCTGCAGGCCGCGCTCGCGGCCGGAACGGCCGAGCGGCGCTCGGTCTTCGAGGTCTTCACCCGGCGGCTGCCCGAGGGGCGGCGCTACGGAGTCGTCGCGGGCACCGGACGTGTCCTCGACGCGGTGGAGAACTTCCGGTTCGACCCGGACCTCGTCGGCTTTCTGCGCGAGCGCGGGATCGTGGACGAGCCGACCCTTCAGTGGCTCGCCTCGTACCGCTTCAACGGGGACATCTGGGGCTACCCCGAGGGCGAGGTGTACTTCCCCGGCTCTCCCGTCCTGCGGGTCGAGGGCAGCTTCGCGGAGTGCGTGCTCCTGGAGACGGTGATCCTGTCGATCCTCAACCACGACTCCGCCATCGCGGCGGCCGCCTCCCGGATGGCCTCCGCCGCGGGCGGGCGGCCGCTGATCGAGATGGGCGCCCGGCGCACCCACGAGCTGGCCGCGGTGGCCGCCTCGCGGGCCGCGTACGTCGGCGGCTTCACCACCACCTCCGACCTGGCCGCCGGTTTCCGCTACGGCATCCCGACCGTGGGCACCTCCGCGCACGCCTTCACCCTCCTGCACGACCACGAGCGGGACGCCTTCCAGGCCCAGGTGGACTCGCTCGGCCGGGGCACCACGCTGCTCGTGGACACCTACGACGTCACCGAGGCGGTCCGCACGGCCGTCGAGGTCGCCGGGACCGAGCTCGGCGCGGTGCGCATCGACTCCGGTGACCTGCTGCTCGTCGCCCACCGGGTGCGCCAGCAGCTGGACGAGCTGGGCGCGACCGGGACGAAGATCGTCGTGACCTCCGACCTCGACGAGTACGCCATCGCCTCGCTGGCGGCGGCGCCCGTGGACGCGTACGGCGTCGGCACCCAGCTGGTGACGGGATCCGGCCACCCGACCTGCTCGATGGTCTACAAACTGGTCGCCCGCGCCGAGTCGGCCGACCCGAAGGCGCCGATGGTGCCGGTGGCCAAGAAGTCCACCGGCGGGAAGACGTCCATCGGCGGCCGCAAGTGGGCCGCGCGGCGCCTGGACGAGCACGGGGTCGCGGAGGCCGAGGTGATCGGCGTCGGGCCGGTGCCCGGCGAGCTGGCCGACCAGCAGCTCCTGGTCCAGCTGATCAAGGGCGGACAGGTCCTGTCCCGCGAGCCGCTCGACGCCGTACGCGACCGGCACGCGGAGGCCCTCGCCCGGCTGCCGCTGTCGGCGACACAGCTGTCGCGCGGCGAACCGGTGCTTCCCACCGAATACGTCTGAGGCGCGGGAGGTGTGGGAGGCGCTGGAGGCGGGCGGGGCGGGAGTGGCGCCGCGCATGAACCTCCGGTGAGCGGGAATGCAACGGCAGCGTGCCCCCGCGGGCCGTGGAAGCCGAATACCCCCTCCCGCACCGCCCTCGAAGTCTCTAGGCTCGGAAGTTCAACGGCCGGGCCCGCACCCTTGTCTGCCGCACCCATAGCCGAAGGACACCGCCCATGCGCCGCGCCTTGATCGTCGTAGACGTGCAGAACGACTTCTGCGAGGGAGGCAGCCTCGCGGTGTCCGGAGGCGCCGATGTGGCCGCCGCCATCACGGAGCTGATCGGACAGGCCCCCGCCGGCTACCGGCATGTCGTCGCCACCCGCGACCTCCACATCGCCCCCGGGGGCCACTTCGCCGACAACCCCGACTACGTGCACTCCTGGCCCGCGCACTGCGTGGCCGGTACCGAAGGGGTGGGATTCCACCCGAACTTCGCCCCGGCCGTCGCCTCCGGCGCGATCGACGCCGTCTTCGACAAGGGCGCCTACGCGGCGGCGTACAGCGGCTTCGAGGGCGCCGACGAGAACGGGATGCCGCTGGGCGACTGGCTGCGCGCCCGCGGGATCGGCGAGGTCGACGTGGTCGGCATCGCGACCGACCACTGCGTACGGGCGACCGCCCTGGACGCGGCGGAACAGGGCTTCCGCACGACCGTCCTGCTCGACCTGACGGCCGGAGTGGCGGAGGAGACGACGGAACGCGCGCTGGAAGAGCTGCGCACGGCCGGGGTGGAACTCACGGGAAAGCCCGTGGTCTAGCCCCGTCGTCACACGGAGTCACGGGACGTCACAGTCGTTCCGGTCCAGTCCCGTCCGCGGTGTCACGCCTGCGGAGCCGGACGTCTCAGCAGCGATCTGATCGGGTGCCACAGCTCCTGGGTGAGCTCGGGGACACCGCTGTCGGGGGCCGTGCGCCATATGAGCCCGTCGGGGTGGTGCAGGACCGCGGTGATCTCGTCGGGTGTGGGCGGGGCCGCGTTGCCCCGCAGGTAGACGGCACGCAGGCCCAGATTGCGCAGGCGCGTCAGGGCTCGGGCACGGTTCTGGGCGACGACCAGGAACCGCACGCAGCCGGCGCCGGAAGCTGCCGGACTGGGCAGGTTCAGCGCCACCACGACGCTGCCGTTCGGCAATCTGCAGAAACCTCCTGCGGCCATGCGGTCACACCCCCGTGCGAGTCGTTGTCAATAAGCCGGACACAGGACGCACCTAAACACGATCGGCGGCAACCCGCCAGAGGGTTGCCGCCGATACGCTTCTGACCTGCGGAAATGCTGACTACTTCACTGCGGGGCCGACCTTGAGCGAGATCGTCGAGCCGTCCTTGGCCTCCTTGACGATCTGGATCTTGGTGTTGGTGTCAGTGATCTTGACACCGCCGGTCGGGTTCCTGTTGTCGTAGTAGTCGCTGGTGTGGTCGTTGAAGACCGACACCCCCTTCTTCGACGCGATCTTCTGGGCGACGTCAGCGCTGTGCAGCGTGATGCCGTCCGTGCGGTACAGGCTGAACGTGGAGTCGTAGGCCTGGATGCGGTTGCGCATCAGCGTGCCGTTCTCCCACCACAGGGCCTTCGAGTGCGCGTCGACCGGAAGCGCGAGGCCGACACCCGGGTGCTGGCTGGTGTTGTTGTCCGCCTGCGAGGTGTCCCACTTCCAGATCAACAGGCCGTTCTGGTAGGCGTAGTGCTCCACCCAGTCCGGACGGGTCGTCGAGAAGCCGAAGTTGTACGGGCCGACCTTGAGGGTCTTGTCGTACGAGACGTACTGGCGGTTCTCCGCGAGGTAGTACTGCGCGTAGTCCTTGGTGAAGGAGGCGCCGATGCGGGAGAAGCCGTTCGCGGTCCAAGCGGCGTCGGCCGTCTCGGCGTTGTCCGAGAAGAGCGCGGCGCCGTCCGCGGTGACGCTGATCTCGTCGGCCGCGAAGCCCTTCAGCGCCACACCGCCGTCGCTCTGGTAGCGGAAGCGGAGGTCGATCTTCTTGCCCGCGTAGGCGTCGAGCGGGTACACGAGCTTCTTGTACGCGTCGACCGTACCGGTGAGGACGGGCTTGTCGCTGCCGTCGCGCGGGATGGCGGCGCCGTCCACCGTGCCGTCGAGAGCGGTCCAGTTGGCGCCGCCGTCGGTCGATACCTCGGTGTAGAGGTAGTCGTAGTTCGCCTCGATGTCGTACCAGCCGTCGAGGGTCAGCTTCGCCGACGACTTGCCCGTGAGGTCCACGGAACGGGTCAGCGTGTTCTTCAGGTTGTCACCGCTGCCGCTCCACCACTGGGTCGAGCCCTGCGCGGGAGTGACGACCGTGGTCGTGACCGCCTTCTCCGGCAGCGTGACGACGAGCGCCTGCTTGTTCCAGGTGTTGTACTCGGCGACACCCAGCTTGTGCGTGGACTGCTTGCCGGCCTTGGCCGTGTCGTAGTTCAGCCAGCCCAGCTGGAGCTTGTCCCAGGCGTTGAAGTCGCCGGGGAGGTCACCGATGGAGTCCTTGCCCCTGCCGAGCCAGGAACCCGAGGACATCAGGGTCCAGAAGCCGGTGGAGTTGTCGCCGCCGGCGGTGTCGTAGTGGTCCGGCAGACCGAGGTCGTGGCCGTACTCGTGGGCGAAGACGCCGAGTCCGCCGTTCTCCGGCTGGATGGTGTAGTCGCCGACCCAGATGCCGGTGTCGCCGATCTGGGCGCCGCCGAGCTTGTTGTCGCCCGGACCCGTGGCGCCCGCGTCGGTGCCGAACGCGTACCAGCGGTGGGCCCAGATGGCGTCCTCGCCCTGAACACCGCCGCCCGCGGACTCGTCCTCACCGGCGTGCACGATCTGGAAGTGGTCGATGTAGCCGTCGGGCTCGTTGAAGTTGCCGTCGCCGTCGAAGTCGTAGCGGTCCCACTGGTCGAAGTTCGCCAGGTCCGCCTTGACGGCCGCGTCGGACTTGCCGGCCGCCTTCTGCTGGGCGACCCAGGCGGTGACGCCGTCGCTGACGACGTTCCACACGCTCGGGCAGTTCGTGGAGCCGCAGGCGTTGTTGCCGTAACGGGCCTCGTTGTAGGGGACCTTGACCCAGTCGGCGACCTTGCCGTCCACCGAGTAGCGGCCCGACGACTGCGCCTCGTAGAACTTCTTCATCGACTCGACGTTCTTGCCGGTGCCGAAGTAGAGGTCCTGGAAGTGCTTCTGGTTGTAATCCGCCTGCCAGGCCGTGCTGTTGTCCTTCTTGCGGTCCGGCTTGGCGATCTTGTTGTGCTGCGGACCGGCGGTGCCGCCGTACTTCGGGTCCGTCTTGTCGCCGAACTCGACCAGGATCGTGAAGATCTTGTCGGTCTTCTCGCGGCCCAGCTCGACGTACTTGCTGTCGCCCTTCTTGCTCTTCAGCTGGACGACCTGCGAACCGTGGCGCTTCTGCACCTTGGCGTCGCCGGATATGACCTGGTTCAGCGCCTCTTGGCGCTGGGCGTTCTGCGTCTTGCTCAGCGGGCCGTCGAGGTCGTGGTCGACCGTGTTCTTGACCGGCTGCGGGTCGTGGCGGTCCACGACCGGTGATGCGGCGGCCGAGTCGGCCTGCGCCACGGCGTACGTCGAGAACGTGGCGGTGGCCGCCGCGAGGGCTACGCCCACCGCGGCCGCTCTGAACGTCCATGGTCTGTTGGTCACTTGATGTCCTCCCCCGCGCACGTTCGCGCGGAGGGGGTTCCGGGTCATGGAGGTCCGCGCGCGCTACGCGTGATTCAAGTGACGACATTTGACCCGAGTTACCAAAGAAAAAACAGATCTTGACTTGAACCTGGCAAGTGCATTATGCGGAGCCTCCGTTCGCTATCCGGACACCGCCGAAACCTCTCAACGGGCGCGCTCGAACGTCCACTTGATGGACGCGATGACTCCGTGCGCCCCCTGTGCACCGGCACCGTGGGTAAGGTCACGCTTACCGGTCGTTCCAGTCGGGCATGCAGGCGAATAGAGTCGATTGGCGAAGCGTCGGAAGTCGGCGAAAAGCCAAGTCGACACCGTTGTCTCACCCCCGATTTCTATCCGCACCCTCCCCCATCGCGAGAGGCCCCGGGGGGAGAACCCCCATCCGAGGACACGATTGCCATGCCTCGTCCGACCGCCGCACAGCTCGTCTACGGTTCCTGCACCGTGATCTTCTCCACTCTCGCCATGCTGCTGCTGTCACAGACGAGTTCGAGCCTGGGGATCGTGCTGATCACCCTCTCGGCGCTCGCTCTCGGGCTGCTCGTGGCCATGACGGTCCCGCTGCCGAAGCCCGCGCCGTCCGCCCCCGCTCCCCTCGTCCGCGAGCGGGTACCGGTGCGGTTCGAGACCGCGTCCGTCTCCGTCTCCTCCGCACCCGAGCCGGTACGCGAACCCGCGGGTCCCTGAAGCCGCGCACGCGAGCCTGCGGCCCCCAGTGCCCTTTCGGACCGGTGGACTGCCGGCACCCAGGACGCCGCGACCTCGGCGCACGCATCGCTCCGACCTCGTGCACCAAGGGCGGGTCCGTGCATCACGGGCCCGCCATTCGTCCGTGCGCCGTCGCCGCCTGGCCGGTCATCCTCTGGAGTCGACCACGACCGTCTTGGCCGCCTTGTCGTGCAGGCCCTGCTTGTAGGGCTTGTCGAAGAAGCTCCAGCCACCCGCGATCGCCGTCCAGACGCAGGCGCAGCAGAACGCGAACGGGATCCACAGGACCAGGGCACGGACCAGGGAGGTCTGCACGGAGGGTGTCGAGCCGTTGTCGAGGTTGGCGACCCGGTGGTTGAACAGTCTCTTGCCGAGGGTCTGGCCGGACTTGCTGATCATCACGGTGTCGTAGGCGACGTAGAGCACCGCGGCCACCAGGGACTGCCCGAACCCCTTGCCGTACTCGATCTTGTCCGAGTCCACGTTGAACTCGGTGACCCCGAACGCCCAGGACAGCAGCCACACCACGATGCCCACCAGGATCATGTCCAGGATCCTGGCCAGCACCCGCTTCCCGCTCTCCGCGAGCGGCGGCATCCCGGCGAGCGGATCGCCGCCGTACGGACCGCCGCCGCCGTAGGGGTCACCGCCCCCGCCGTAGGGGCCGCCGCCTCCGGACGGGGGTGACTGACCGCCGAACGGGGGCGGCTGACTGCCGTAGGGAGGGGTCTGACCGCCGGGGGGCGGCGGGTCGTACGGGGAACCCCCGCCCTCGGCGGGCGGGGGCTTCTTCTTGAACGGGTCGTCGTCCGGTGGCTGGCCGGGGCCCGGGGGCGGCGGTTCGCTGCTCATGGCCCGAGTCGACCGCGAACCCCCCGCATCCGCATCCGGCGAAGGGCCGTCCGGGGGACGGGATTACCGCTCCGAGGCCGCCACGAACGTGTGGGCCGCCTTGTCGTGCCAGCACTGACGCCAGGGCTTGTCGAACAGGCACCACAGGACACCGACGACTCCGACGAGCAGGAGACCCGGAACGCTGTAGACGAGCCAGCGGCCCAGGGCCCGTCCGAAGGCCGGCGGTTCGTGACCCTCTATGTCGCGCACCTCGACGCCGCACAGCTTCTTGCCCAGTGTGCGGCCCCACTTGGCGGTGGGCAGAACGTCGTAGAGGACACCGAAGAGGAGCAGTGCGGCGAGGATGACGCCGAAACAGGTGGCGGTCGTTCCGTCGAGCAGCCAGACGGTGACCTTCTCGCCCGACAGTTCGGCCGCGTCGATCTTCTCGTTGATGTGGTCGACCGCCCTGGCGCCAAGCGGCACGGCGGCCGCCGCAGTGAAACCGGCGAGGACGACGGTGTCCACCAGCCGGGCGGCCAGCCGTCGGCCGAGGCCGGCCGGACGGGCCGCCGAGTGCCGGCGAGCGGCCGCCTGGAACACGTCGTCGACCGGCGGCTTCCACGGCGGGACCCGCTGCCCCTCCTCGGCCGGGTCACCCGCGAGCCGGTGCACCTGCTGGGCCCAGGAGGGCTGGCCACCGCCGACTCCGGAAGCCATGGGCGTGGAGCCGCCGGACTGCTGGGGGACGGCGGGAGCGGGAGCGGCCTGCGCCTGCGCGGCGGACGCCTGGCCAGCCGGCGCCTGGGCTGCCTGCCCGGCTCCGAAGCCGCCTCCGGCCGACGCGGCGGACGGACCGGTCGCCGCCGACGCACCGGACGTGGCGGGTGCGCCCGGCGAAGCCGCCGCCGGACCCGTGCCCCCGCCGCGCGCCCCGCTCTGCTGCTCCGTGCGCGGGGAGAGCGCAGGGAAATCCGGGGCGCCCCCGGAAGGGACGGGGTTCTGGGCGCCCGGGGTGGCGGTGGGGTGTCCGGCGCCGGACACCCCGGCACCCACGGCGACCCCGGCCCCGCTCCGGCCGTCGGCTCCGCCCGAACCCGCGTCGCCCGTACCGCTCACACCTCCCGTACCGCCCGCTTCCGCCGCGCTCTCCGATCCCGTGGGCGGCACCGGTCCCGTGGGGCGGCGGAAGACCACGGGCCCTCCGGACGCCGGGGGCCGGGGGCCGCCGGCGTCGGCGGGGTCGGTGGGCGGGATCGTCGCCGTACCGTCCGTGCGCGACGCCGCCCCGTCGGGCCGGCTCACCGCGTCGGCGGGCTGCGCCGCGCGCGCGACGCGCGGGTCGGGTCCCTGCGGCGGCGGCGCCCCCCAGGACACCCGGCGGTCCTGGTCGCCGCCGAAGCCGGACTGCTGGGAGCGGTCTGCGCCCCACGCGGCGGCGGGCTCGGGCCGGCTGCCGTGCTGGGCCTCGGCCGGGGTGGCGCGGCGGGGCTGCGGATCCTCGTCGAAGAAGTGCGGGCCCGTCTCCTCCGCCGCGGGGGCGCCGCCCTGTCCGCGGGCCGCCGAGAACTCGGGGGAGGTCGTCGGAGCGGGCACATGCGCGGGGCGGGCGCCGGCCGGCGGGGCGAGCGCCTCGCCGCCCGACGGCGCCGGGCGGCTCGTGCCCGGCACCCAGGCGGCACCGTTCCAGTACCGGACATATCCAGGAATGGAGGGATCCGGGTAATACCCTTCGCGGGGCCTGTCGTCACCGGGGGCCGGGGTTGGGGCGCTCATGTCCGTCGTCCCGTATCTGCTCGGGGGTCTGATTGAGGGTCCACATCTACCAGACCGGCGCACGCGTCACGGCCGGTCCCGCGGTACCCACCCCTTTCGGGCAAGGTTCCGCCCCCTCTTGCGAGCGGACTTCCGAGGCTGTGCGCGGTGTGCCCGAAGGAGGGACGGAACAGACCCGAAAGAATTCTCCGAACCCGCGTAATGGTTCCGCCGCGAGGCGCTCTCCACTCGTACGGGCGCGCCCACAGGAGCCCGTACGACGAAAGGAAGCGCATCGACATGCACACCGTGGTGGAACGCGAGTTGGAGCTCAACCTCGTCCTGTCGCCCGAGCGCAGCATCCCTGTGCCGGCGCGCCTCAGTTACCGCACCGACGACCCGTACGCCGTCCACATCACCTTCCACATCGGCTCCGACCATCCCGTCAACTGGACCTTCGCCCGTGAACTGCTCGTCGAGGGGGTGTTCCGGCCGTGCGGCCACGGCGATGTGCGGGTGTGGCCGACGAAGGTCGCCGGACGGGGCGTCGTCCTGATGGCGCTGAGCTCGCCGGACGGCGACGCGCTGCTCGAAGCGCCGACCACACAGATCTCGGCCTGGCTGGAGCGCACGCTCAGGGCGGTCCCCCCGGGCTCCGAGGCCGATCAGCTCGGCATCGACGCCGGCCTGGCCGAGCTGCTCGCGCCGTCCCCGCGGCTCTCGCCCTCGCTGGATCAGGGGGGATCCCCGTCGCCCGACGACCTGTGGCTGCGCGACCCGTGGCCGTCGGACGAGTCCGCGGACGGTGAGTAGCCCTGGAGCCGGTGGGCGGCCCTGGAGTCTCAGAACAGCTTGCCCGGGTTCAGGATGCCCAGCGGGTCGAACGCCGCCTTGATCGCCCGCTGCATCTCCACGCCCACCGGGCCGATCTCGCGGGCCAGCCACTCCTTCTTCAGGACGCCCACGCCGTGCTCGCCGGTGATCGTGCCGCCGAGTTCCAGGCCGAGGGCCATGATCTCGTCGAAGGACTCGCGGGCCCGCCGGGACTCGTCGGGGTCGGTCGCGTCGAAGCAGACGGTGGGGTGCGTGTTGCCGTCGCCCGCGTGCGCGCAGACGCCGATGGTCAGGGCGTACTTCTCGGCGACGCGCTCGATGCCGTCGAGCATGTCGCCGAGCCGGGAGCGCGGCACGCACACGTCGTCGATCATCGTGGTGCCCTTGACCGCCTCGAGTGCGGTGAGCGACAACCGCCGCGCCTGGAGGAGGAGTTCGGACTCGGCCGCGTCCTCGGCCGGCACCACCTGTGTCGCGCCCGCGGCCTCGCAGAGCGCGCCCACCGCGGCGAGGTCCGCCACCGGGTCGTGGGTGTCGAAGGCGGCGAGCAGGAGCGCCTCGGTGGTCTCCGGGAGGCCCATGTGCGCGAGGTCGTTGACGGCCTTGACGGTCGTACGGTCCATCAGTTCGAGGAGGGACGGCACATGGCCGCCCTCCATGATCCGGCAGACGGCGTCGCACGCGGCCCGCGCCGACCCGAACTCGGCTGCCAGGACCAGCTGTTGGGGCGGCTGCGGGCGCAGCGCCAGGATCGCCCGTACGACGATGCCGAGCGAGCCCTCGGAGCCCACGAAGAGGCGGGTGAGGTCGTATCCGGCGACGCCCTTGGCGGTGCGGCGCCCGGTGGACATCAGACGCCCGTCGGCGAGGACGACGTCCAGGCCGAGGACGTACTCGGCCGTCACCCCGTACTTCACGCAGCACAGACCGCCGGAGGCCGTGCCGATGTTGCCGCCGATGGTGCACGTCTCCCAGCTGGAGGGGTCCGGCGGGTAGTACAGGCCGTGCTCGCCCACGGCGCGGGAGAGCGCGGCGTTGATGACGCCGGGTTCGACGACGGCGATGCGGTCGACCGGATTGATCTCCAGGATGCGGTCCATCTTCACCAGGGACAGCACGACGCAGCCGTCGGAGGCGTTCGCCGCTCCGGACAGGCCGGTGCGGGCGCCCTGCGGGACGACCGGGACACGCAGTTCGGTCGCGACGCGCATGATGTGCTGGACCTGCTCGACGGTGCGCGGCAGGACGACCACGGAGGGCGTGCCTGCCTCGCAGAAGCTCGCCATGTCGTTGGCGTAGGAGGCCGTGACGTCCGGGTCGGTGAGGACGGCCTCGTCCGGCAGGCCGCTGCGCAGACGGTCCAGAAGGTTGCCGGTCGCTTCGTCGCGCGGGGCTTCGATACGGCTCATGATCACAGCGTCGCACTCGGGGCCATCGGTGTGAACCCCATCCGCGCGAGGCTTGGCCTGCCGGGGTGCGGTCTTCGTATTGACGCACAGTGAGCGGCATGGAGATCGAACAGCGACAGCCGGTGCCCGCCGGGTCCGGGCCCGGGGAGCCCGCCGGCCCGCAGTCCCCGGAGCCCTCCGGTCCGCGCCGCTCCCCGCTCGGCCGGCGGGCGCTGATCGGCGCGGTCGCCGGCTGCGCCGTGCTCGGCGGCCTGCTGGTGCTGCTGCCCTCGCTGGGGCGGGACGGGGCGGCGCGGCCCGCCCCGGGTCCGGTGGCCCGGGCGGTGACCGCCGTGGGCTCCGGGGTGCCGGCCGCGCTGCCCGATCTCGAGGCCCTCATCGACGACCACGAGGGCCATCTGCGGGCGCATCCGCGCGACGACCGGGCGTGGGCGGTGCTCGGCGTCGCGTACACGGAGCAGGCGCGGCGGACGGCGGCGGCGGCCGCGTACTACCCGAAGGCCGAGAAGGCGCTGCGCACCTCGCTGCGGGTGCGGCCGAAGGCCAATGCGGAGGCGCTGGACGGTCTCGCCGGTCTGGCCGCCGCGCGACGTGACTTCCGGGCCGCGAAGGAGTGGGGCGAGGCGGCGGTGAAGCTGGCGCCGAAGCGGTGGACGACGTATCCGTCGCTCATCGACGCGTACACCGGGCTCGGTGACCACAAGGCCACGCTCAGGGCCCTCGACAAGCTGCTCGCCCTGCGTTCCGGGCCGGCGGCACGGGCTGTGGCGTCGCGCGTGTACCGGGACCGCGGCCGGCGTGAGGACGCCGCGGCGGCGATCTCGGACGCGGCGGCGGGTGCGGCGACCCCGTCCGAGCGGGCGGTGTTCCTCCAGCAGGCCGGTGACCTCGCGTGGGAACGCGGCGACCTCCGGGAGTCGCTGGACTACTACCGGGCCGCGGTGAACACCGACGCCGACGAGCACGGCGCGCTCGCCGGGCAGGGGCGCGCGCTGGCGGCGCTCGGGCGCACCTCGGAGGCGCTGCGCGCGTACCGGGCGGCGCTCGCCAAGCGGCCCGCGCCGCGTTACGCGCTGGAGCTGGGCGAGCTGTACGAGAAGCTGAGGCTCGGCGGGGCCGCGCGCGTGCAGTACGACCTGGTGCGGGAGCTGGTGCAGCGCGATGCCGCCGCGGGTGTGGACGACGAGCTGATCCTCGGGGTGTTCGAGGCGGACCACGGTGATCCGCAGGCCGCGGTGCGAGCGCTGCGCACGGAGTGGCAGCGGCACCCCGGCATCGCGGTGGCGGACGCTCTGGGCTGGGCGCTGCACCGCGCCGGGGACGACGCGGCGGCGCTGAAGTTCGCCGAGCGGGCCATGGACAAGGAGCACGGGGGCGAGGTGCGGAGCGCGTTGTACGCGTATCACCGGGGGCAGATCGAGCGGGACCTGGGGCGGTCCGGACCGGCCCGCCGTCACCTCGCCGAGGCGTTGCGGATCAACCCGAATTTCTCGCCGCTGCTGGCTCCCGCGGCCCGGGAGGCCCTGGCGGCGCTGGGCGAGCCACCCGCGAAGGGCCTGCCGGAGCCGTCGGAGAAGCCGGACGGTTCCGAGGAGTCCGGGGACGCCGGGGACTCGGAGCGGTCCGGGCGGTCCGGGCAGTCCGAGGAATCGGCGGGGACGACGGGCGCGGCGGGGGCGGCGGGATCGTCGTCGCCACCCCGGCCCGGCTCTCCCCGTCCGGGGTGACTCGCCGGCCGCGCCGGAGCCGCCCCGGGCGTCCGCTCCGAGGCCTTCCGCGGCGCGGTGGGACGCCGCGGCACGCGTCTTCGGTGACCGCCGGAACAGACGTGTCCGTTGGACGCCGCCGGGGCGTCCACCGGACACGCGAGGCCCAACCGGCCCTCAGGACTTGCCCGTTGTACGGGGTCAGAGGTTGCCGCGCTTCTCCTGCTCGCGCTCGATCGCCTCGAACAGGGCCTTGAAGTTGCCCTTGCCGAAGCCCATCGAGCCGTGGCGCTCGATCATCTCGAAGAAGACGGTCGGACGGTCCTGGACCGGCTTGGTGAAGATCTGGAGCAGATAGCCGTCCTCGTCGCGGTCGACGAGGATCTTCAGCTCGCGCAGGGTGTCGACGGGGACGCGGGTGTCGCCGGCCCACTCGCCGAGCGTGTCGTAGTACGAGTCGGGGGTGTCGAGGAACTGGACACCGGCCGCGCGCATGGTGCGTACGGTCGCGACGATGTCGTTCGTGTTCAGGGCGATGTGCTGGACGCCCGCGCCGCCGTAGAACTCCAGGTACTCGTCGATCTGGGACTTCTTCTTGGCGATGGCGGGCTCGTTGATCGGGAACTTGACCTTGAGCGTGCCGTCGGCGACGACCTTCGACATCAGCGCGCTGTACTCGGTCGCGATGTCGTCGCCCACGAACTCCTTCATGTTCGTGAAGCCCATGACCTTGTTGTAGAAGCCGACCCACTCGTTCATCCGGCCGAGCTCGACGTTGCCGACGCAGTGGTCGATGGCCTGGAAGGTGCGCTGGGCCGGCGGCTCGACGATCGGCGCGGCGGCCACGTACCCGGGCAGGTAGGGGCCGTCGTAGCCGGTCCGCTCCACGAGCGTGTGGCGGGTCTTGCCGTACGTGGCGATCGCGGCGAGGACGACCGTGCCGTTCTCGTCCTTGAGCTCGTACGGCTCGGCGATCGAGCGGGCGCCGTGCTCGACGGCGTACGCGTACGCGGCGCGCGCGTCCGGGACCTCGATGGCGAGGTCGACGACGCCGTCGCCGTGCTCCGCCACGTGCTCGGCCAGGAAGTGGCCCCAGGTGGTGGCGGGCTTGATCACGGACGTGAGGACGAAGCGCGCCGAGCCGTTCTCGAGGACGTACGACGCCGTCTCGCGGCTGCCGTTCTCCGGTCCGGAGTAGGCGACGAGCCGCATGCCGAAGGCCGTGGAGTAGTAGTGCGCGGCCTGCTTGGCGTTGCCGACGGCGAAGACGACCGCGTCCATTCCCTTGACCGGGAAGGGGTCGGCCTGCCGGGCGGTGTCGGGAGTGTGGTGTGTGGTCTGCGTCATGGCCGCAGGCTCCCTCCGTTCCGCAAGGTGCGCAATAGTTCGCGTATCGACTGAACAATGTGTGCAGCAAAAGGCCGGTGGCGGCGGACTTTCTGTACATGATGACCATCTCGGAGGTCCGCATGGCGATCGATCATCTGGACGGGCGGCTGCTGGTGCTGCTGGCGAAGGAGCCGCGCATCGGGGTGCTGGAGATGTCGCGGCGGCTCGGGGTCGCGCGGGGAACGGTGCAGGCCCGGCTGGACCGCCTTCAGTCGAACGGAGTCATCCGGGGCTTCGGTCCGCAGGTCGACCCGACGGCGCTCGGATATCCGGTCACGGCGTTCGCCACGCTCCAGATCCGACAGGGGCAAGGCGCGGATGTACGGGCCCACTTGGCGACCGTGCCCGAGGTCCTGGAGCTGCACACGACCACCGGCAGCGGGGACATGCTCTGCCGGCTGGTGGCCCGCTCGAACGCCGATCTCCAACGTGTGATCGACCGGGTTGTCGGTTTTGATGGCATCGTCCGGGCCTCCACGGCGATCGTCATGGAGAACCCGGTTCCGCTGCGGATCATCCCGCTCGTGGAACAGGCGGCGACCGAGCACTGAACCGATGAGCTGAGCGGGGTGACGTGGCGTGAACTTCTGGGAGTACCTGAGCAGCCGCCACGAACAGCTGCTCACGGACGCCTACCAGCACGCCAGCGCGGTGTTCCAGTGCATGGTCGTGGCGACCCTCATCGGCGTGCTGATCGGCGTCGTCACCTACCGCAGCGACTGGGCGGGCAACCTCGCCACCACGACGACCTCGGCCATTCTGACCATTCCCTCGCTCGCCATGATCGGTCTGCTGATCCCGATCGTGGGCCTGGGCGTTCCGCCGACGGTGATCGCCCTGACGCTGTACGGGCTGCTGCCGATCGTGCGGAACTCGATCGTCGGCCTGCGCGGCGTCGATCCCTCGCTGGTCGACGCGGCCACCGGTATCGGTATGTCGCGGATGGCCCGGCTGGTGCGGGTCGAACTGCCGCTGGCCTGGCCGCCGATCCTGACCGGCATCCGGATCTCCACCCAGATGCTGATGGGCATCGCGGCGATCGCGGCCTACGCCTCCGGGCCCGGCCTCGGCAACGAGATCTTCCGCGGCATCAGCTCGCTGGGCAGCAAGAACGCGCTCAACCAGGTGCTCGCCGGCACGGTCGGAATCATCATCCTCGCGCTGCTCTTCGACGCCGCGTACGTCCTGATCGGCCGGCTGACCATCCCGAGGGGGATCCGTGCCTGAGACCGCCGAGACCACCGAGCACCCCGAGGGCACCGCGGCCGGGGGCGCGTCGTCCACCACGGGCGCCACGATCGTGCTGGAGAACCTCACCAAGCGCTACCCCGGCAGCCGCGACGCCGCCGTGGACAGCGTCAACATGGAGATCAAGGCGGGCGAGCTCGTCGTCTTCGTCGGCCCGTCCGGCTGCGGCAAGTCGACCACCCTGAAAATGATCAATCGCCTGATCGAGCCGAGCGGCGGCCGCATCCGGATCGGCGGCGAGGACGTCACCGACATGGACCCGGTGAAACTGCGCCGCAAGGTCGGGTACGCGATCCAGTCGTCCGGGCTCTTCCCGCACATGACCGTCGCCCAGAACATCGCGCTCGTGCCGAAGATGACCGGCTGGCCGAAGGCGCGGGTCAAGGCGCGGGTCGAGGAGATGCTGGACCTGGTCGGGCTGGACCCCGGCGAGTTCCAGGGCCGTTATCCGCGCCAGCTCTCCGGCGGTCAGCAGCAGCGCGTGGGAGTGGCGCGGGCGCTGGCCGCGGACCCGCCCGTCCTGCTCATGGACGAACCGTTCGGAGCGGTGGACCCGATCACCCGCGACCACCTCCAGGACGAGCTGATCCGGCTCCAGCACGAGCTGCACAAGACGATCGTCTTCGTCACCCACGACTTCGACGAGGCCATCAAACTCGGAGACCGGATCGCGGTGCTGCGCGAGCACTCGCACATCGCGCAGTTCGACACCCCGGAGGCGATCCTCACCAACCCGGCCGACGACTTCGTGTCGGGTTTCGTGGGGGCGGGCGCCGCGCTGAAGCGGCTCAACCTCAGCCGCGTACGGGATGTGGAGATCACCGACTATCCGACGGTCACCGTCGACGATCCGCTCCAGGAGATCTTCGGCAAGCTCCGTTCCAGCGGCACGAACGAGATCCTGCTGCTCGACAAGCGGGGCCGGCCGTACAAGTGGCTGCGGCGCGGCGATCTGATGCGGGCCAAGGGCTCGCTCGCGCGGGCGGGCACGCTGGTTCACGACACGGTGACGCGGGACGCCACCCTGCGGGACGCCCTGGAAGCGGTGCTCACG
Organism: Streptomyces sp. NPDC005141; assembly: GCF_053599975.1. Taxonomy (NCBI): domain Bacteria; kingdom Bacillati; phylum Actinomycetota; class Actinomycetes; order Kitasatosporales; family Streptomycetaceae; genus Streptomyces; species Streptomyces sp. NPDC005141. Next base: position 88,494 of record NZ_JBSFYW010000006.1, read on the forward strand.
GACAACTCGGGCCGGGTCCCGGTCACCGGGCGGCGCGGTGAGTACACCGGGGTCGTCGACATGGAGACCCTGATGAACTCCGTGCACGAACTCCTGGAGGCCGACCGGCTGGAGGCCATCGAGCACCAGCACGAGCTGGAGGAGGCGCGCGCCCACCAGACCCAGTTCGAGCAGGAGGGCGTCGACGGCGGGGAGGCGAAGGCGTGAGCACGCCGCCGACGGCCCGGCGCCCCGAGGGCGAGCACGAGGTCAAGGGGGTCGCCTTCCGCGACGACAGCGGCGGTGACGGCGAGGGCGAGCGGGAAGCGCCGCCGCCGCACGCGCCCCCGAGGCGCCGGATCAGCTGGCAGAAGCTGACCTTCCTGCCCGCCCTGCTGATCGCTCTGCTGCTGGCCACCTGGATCTGGTTCCAGCAGGCGGACCTCGACGCGATCTCCAAGAACGCCCTGTCGAACGGCCAGGTGTCCAAGGCCCTGTGGCAGCACATCCAGCTGACGGTGATCTCCACGTTCTTCGTGCTGATCATCGCCATCCCGCTGGGCATCCTGCTGACCCGCAAGGCGTTCAGAAAGCTCACCCCGATCGCGATGACGATCGCCAACATGGGCCAGGCGACCCCGGCGATCGGCCTGCTGGCCCTTCTCGTGATCTGGCTCGGCACCGGCGAGAAGTCGGCTCTGATCGGCATCACGATCTACGCGATCCTGCCGGTCCTCTCCAACACCATCGCCGGTCTGAACGCCAACGACCCGACCCTGCTGGAGGCGGCACGCGGCATCGGCATGTCGGCGCTGGGCGTGCTCAGCCGCGTCGAACTGCCGCTGGCCGTACCGCTGATCCTCGCGGGTGTTCGTACGGCGCTGGTCCTGAACGTGGGCACCGCGACCCTCGCCACCTTCGGCGGAGGCGGCGGCCTCGGCGTGCTCATCACCACCGGCATCACCACCCAGCGCATGCCGGTCCTGGTCCTCGGCGCCATTCTCACGGTGGCGCTCGCGCTCCTTGTCGACTGGCTGGCGTCGCTGGCGGAACTGCTGCTGAGGCCGCGCGGGCTGGAGGTGGGGACATGAGGAGGACCCGCGTCCACACGGCGCTGGCCGGCGTTCTCGTCCTGGCGTCCGCGTGCGGGCTGACCAGCGGCTCCCCGATGACCGACGACGTCAAGCCCGGCACGATCGGGCGGGGCGAGCCGCTCAAGGGGGCCAGCCTCACGGTCGCGTCCAAGGAGTTCACCGAACAGCTGATCCTCGGCGCGATCATGGGCATCGCCTTCCAGGCGGCCGGCGCCCAGGTGCTCGACCGCACCGGCATCCAGGGGTCGATCGGCGCCCGCGAGGCGGTCAAGAACGGTGACGCGGACGCCATGTACGAGTACACGGGCACCGCGTGGATCACCTACCTCGGCAACAGCGAGCCGATCCCGGATCCGATGAAGCAGTGGCAGGCCGTGCACGACGCCGACCCGAAGAACGGGGTCACCTGGCTGCCGCCGTCCACCCTCAACAACACCTACGCGCTCGCCATGAACCAGGCCAACTTCAAGAAGTACGGCACGAAGACGCTGTCCGACGTGGCCGCGCTGTCGAAGTCGGACCCGGGCGCGGTCACCCTGTGCGTGGAGAGCGAGTTCGCCAACCGCGCCGACGGACTGCCGGGCATGGAGAAGGCGTACGGGATGGACATCCCCGCGAAGAACATCACGCAGATGGACACCGGGATCATCTACACGCAGGTGGCGAAGGGGAGTTGCACGTACGGGGAGGTGTTCACCACCGACGGGCGCATCAAGTCGATGAACCTGGAGGTGATGCAGGACGACAAGAAGTTCTTCCCCAATTACAACGCGGCGCCCGTGATCAACTCCAAGGCCCTGAAGAAGTATCCGCAGATCGCCGAGGTCATCGAGCCGGTGACGAAGAGGCTGAACAACACGGTGGCGCAGGAGCTGAACGCCAAGGTGGATGTTCAGGGCCAGGACCCGCACGAGGTGGCACTGGACTGGATGACGGAGGAGGGCTTCGTGACGCAGGACTGATCCGGCGAGCAGAGCGGTCCGCGGCCGGTCCGTCGGGTACGGCCGGCCCGGTGAACCTGGACGGCCCGGTGAACCTGGACGGCCCGGTGAACCTGGACAGTCCGGTGAGTCCGGTCCAAAGAAGTAGTTGCAAAGAAACCGTTGCAAGAGGTTCTTTGCAACGTTATCTTTGTACGCATGACGGAGCAGCCCCCGGAACCCGCGCACCCACCGCAGCCACCCCTGCCGCCCGAGCCGCCCGAGCCCCCACGGCACCGCCGCCTCGACGCCCGCTCACTGCGCGGCCTCGCCCACCCCCTGCGCATGGAACTGCTGAGCACCCTGCGCCGGAGGGGGCCGGCCACCGCGTCGATGCTCGCCGAGCGGCTGGGCGAGTCCAGCGGAGCGACCAGCTACCACCTGCGGCAGCTCGCCACGCACGGCTTCGTCGAGGACGCCCCCGAGCGGGGCAAGGGGCGGGAGCGCTGGTGGCAGGCGGCCCACCAGGGTCTGGGCTTCGACGAGGAACTGCTCAAGGACCCGGACCCGTCGGTGCGCGGAGCGGCCGACATGTTCTTGCACGAGGTCGCCACCACCCACGCCCGCGAGCTGTCGACCTGGCTCGGCACCCGCGACGACTGGTCCGAGAGCTGGACCCGCGCCACCGACATGAGCGACTTCACGATGCGTCTGACGCCGGCGCAGTCCCGGGAACTCATCCAGAAGATGCACGACCTGCTCGACAGCTACTGCGCCGTCGAACGCCCCGAGGACGACCCCGAGGCGGCGCAGGTGCGCTTTCACACGCACGTGTTCCCGCAGGCCTCCGACTGACCCGGCCGGTTCGGGTCCGGCCCGCTCAAGTGACACGACTCGCACGACCACTCGGCTCGCCAGATCACATCGAAGAGAGGTCACCCTGATGCACCCGGACACCCATCTCCAGCTCCACCACCTGCGTGCCGCCGACCTGCGCGCCGAGGCGGACGCCTACCGGCTCACGGCCGAGACCGGGAACCCCCGCCGGCTGCGCGCCCGCGTCGGCTGGACCCTCGTGGAGGTCGGCCTCCGGCTGGCCTCCGCGCCGAAGGCGGCCGCCGTGTTCTAGTGCCTGCGGACAGGTCCTAGCAGCTCGGAACCGAGCCCTTGCCCTTCTCCAGAGTCACCAGCGCGTCCACCGCGCCCTGAAGCGTGGTCACCGGGATCAGCCGGAGCCCCTTCGGCAGCTCCGACTTCGCGTCCGAGCACTCCGCCTTCGGAACCAGGAACACCGTCGCGCCGTCGCGGCGGGCCGCCTGGGTCTTGAGGGCGACACCACCGACCGCGCCGACCTTGCCGTCGGCGTCGATCGTCCCCGTCCCCGCGACGACACGGCCGCCCGTGAGGTCGCCGCCGCTGCCGTCGCCGTCCAGCTTGTCGACGATGCCGAGCGAGAAGAGCAGTCCCGCGCTCGGTCCGCCGACGTCGGCGAGCTTGAGCGTGACCTTGACGTCGCCCTTCTCGTGCAGGTAGCCGAGGGCCGCCTCGGTGGCGGTGTCCTGGGACTTCTTCATCTCGTTCGCGTTGTGCTGCTCGATCTCCTTGACGCTGCCGCCGCTCGGGTAGACCGAGTCACGGGGCATCACGGCCTTGTCCGCGGCGAACCAGCCCTTGAGCACGTCACCGAGGGAGACGTCCGCGTCCGGGCCGGTGGCCTCGATCGTCGTCATCCGCAGCTGACCGCTGGTGTCCCGGACGGGCGCACCCATGATCGTGATCACCGGGTCGCCCTTGTTCTCGCCGAGGACGTTCGCCGTCAGGCCGGGCTGCGCCAGGGAGAACGGCAGCGGCGCGAACACCGCAGTGGCGAGCAGAGCCACGACGGGGAGAGCGCAGACGGCGACGGCCTTGGGGCGCGTGAGGCGAGAGAGCACGGGGTCAATCTAACGTCACCGCCCGTCGAGCCCTCCGTACAGGTCCCGCCGGGCGGTCCGGACACCCAGCGGTATGAAGGTCGGCGTCAATGTGGATCGGCACCACGTGGTCGGCACCACCTGGTCGGCACCATGCGGCTTGGCTTCATACGGGTCGGCGTCATGTGGGTCGGTGCCATGTGGGTCGGTGCCATGGCGCTCGGTCACGTGGGGCTGAGACACGGGGCCAGAGGCCCTGTCCGGCCGGGCCCGGCCCCGCGGTCAGCGCAGGGCGTCCGCGACCTCCCGGGCCGCGTCGACCACGCGCGGTCCGACCCGCTCGGGCACGGCGTCCGCCAGCATGACGACTCCCACGCTGCCCTCGACCCCCGTCACCCCGATCAGCGGTGCCGCGGCCCCGCTCGCGCCCGCCTCCAGCTCCCCGTGGGTGAGCGTGTACCCGGGCTCCCCCACCGGCGCCTGCCGGGCGGCGAGGATCGCGCGGCCCGCGGCCCCCCGGTCCAGGGGATGCCGGAAACCGGCGCGATAGGCCACGTGATAGTCCGTCCACGTCGGCTCGACCACGGCGACGGCGAGCGCCTCCGTCCCGTCGACCAGCGTCAGATGAGCCGTCGCCCCTATGTCCTCGGCCAGCGCTCGCAGTGCGGGCAGCGCGGCCTCCCGTACCAGCGGATGCACCTGGCTGCCCAGGCGCAGCACACCGAGCCCGACCCGGGCACGGCCGCCCAGATCACGGCGTACGAGGGCGTGCTGCTCCAGCGTGGCGAGCAACCGGTACACCACGGTCCGGTTGACGCCCAGTTTGTTCGAAAGCTCAGTGACGGTCAGCCCGTGATCCGTGTCGGCGAGCAACTTGAGGACGCGCAGTCCCCGGTCGAGCGTCTGAGAGGTCTCCGCGGTCACGACGCCCACTCCTTAGTGGTGAGGTCGACGGCCCCCTCGCGGCGGATGCGTCACCGAGTCCCGTCGGCGACGCGCTTCAGAGGCCGCCGGTCGGCCGGCGACCCGGGCTCTTCCCGGGTCGCAGTCGCTTCACGGCTGCGCTCCGCGGCGGCGCTGCCACGGGGCGTGTGCGTAGCGGGACAGTAGCGAGCCGGTCCGCTCAGCGGAAGCCTCCGTCCAGAATCCGGGCATGAGCTGGTACGGAGTGATTCCGTTTGTCCCAGAACGCGGGGCGCGCGCCACACGGCGTACACCGCTCATGCACGCAGCGCACAGGCCACGGTGCGCGCCTCCCCGAAGGGATCGCGCCCCCTCGGTACGGGTTCGGCACCCCGTGCCACGGGTTCCGGATACCACCGGCTTGTGAGGTAACCGGTTCCCCATGTCACTCCGGCCGGTGGTCTCCCCGGCCCACGGCGCGGTCCCGGAAACGGCCGCCTTCCCGGAGCCGCCGCATCCGGATGTCACGACGTCCGGACGTCACCGCATCCGGGTGGCCCACTCCTGCACCTTGGCGATCCGCTGACGGAGCTGTCCCGCCGTCGCCTCCGCGCTCGGCGGGCCTCCGCAGACGCGTCGCAGCTCGGTGTGGATCACGCCGTGCGGCTTGCCGCTCTGGTGGACGTACGCGCCGACCATGGTGTTGAGCTGCTTGCGCAGTTCCAGCATCTCCTTGTGGGAGACGACGGGGCGGCGCTCGGCGGGGAGCTCGAGAAGGTCCGCCTCCTCGTCCGGCTTCTTGCGGCTGTGCGCGATCTGCCGGGCCTGCCGCTTCTGGAGCAGCAGCTGCACCTGGTCGGGTTCGAGGAGCCCGGGGATACCGAGGTAGTCCTGCTCCTCCGCGCTCCCCGGGTGGGCCTGCATGCCGAACTCGGCTCCGTCGTAGAGGACCCGGTCGAAGACGGCCTCGGACTCCAGCGCCTCGAAGGAGAACTGCTCCTGCTCACCGGTGTCCTCGTCCTGCTCCTTGTTCGCCTTCTCCATCTCCTTCTCGGACTCGGCGTACGGGTCCTCCTCGCCGTCCTTCTTGGGCTTGTCGAGGGCGTGGTCGCGCTCGACTTCCATCTCGTTGGCGAAGGTGAGGAGGTCGGGGACGGTCGGCAGGAACACGGACGCGGTCTCGCCGCGCCTGCGGGAGCGCACGAAACGGCCGACGGCCTGCGCGAAGAAGAGGGGCGTCGAGATGGTGGTGGCGTACACGCCGACGGCCAGGCGCGGTACGTCGACGCCCTCGGACACCATGCGGACGGCGACCATCCACCGGTCCTCGCTCGCGGCGAAGTCGTCGATGCGCTTCGAGGCGCCGGTGTCGTCGGACAGGACGACGGTGGCCTTGGTGCCGGTGATCTCGCGGATCAGCTTGGCGTAGGCGCGGGCCGAGTCCTGGTCGGTGGCGATGACGAGAGCCCCGGCGTCCGGGATGCCCTTGCGTACCTCGGTGAGCCGCCGGTCGGCCGCGCGCAGCACGCTCGGCATCCATTCGCCGCGCGGGTCGAGCGCGGTGCGCCACGCCTGGCTGATGGCGTCCTTGGTCATCGGCTCGCCGAGCCGGGCGGCGATCTCGTCGCCCGCCTTGGTGCGCCAGCGCATGTTGCCGCTGTAGGAGAGGAAGATGACGGGCCGCACGACGCCGTCGCCGAGGGCGGACCCGTAGCCGTACGTGTAGTCGGCGGAGGACCGGCGGATGCCGTCCCTTCCCTCCTCGTACGTGACGAAGGGGATGGGGTTGGTGTCGGAGCGGAACGGCGTACCCGTGAGCGCGAGCCGGCGGGTGGCGGGCTCGAACGCCTCCAGGCAGGCCTCGCCCCAGGACTTGCTGTCACCGGCGTGGTGGATCTCGTCGAGGATCACGAGGGTCTTGCGCTGCTCGGAGCGGTTGCGGTGCAGCATCGGCCGCACACCGACGCCGGCGTACGTCACGGCGACGCCGTGGTACTCCTTGCTGAGCGGCCCGGCGCTGTACTCGGGATCCAGCTTGATCCCTATCCGCGCGGCCGCCTCGGCCCACTGCTTCTTCAGGTGCTCGGTCGGCGCGACCACGGTCACCTGCTGCACGACGTGGTGGTGCAGCAGCCAGGACGCGAGCGTCAGCGCGAACGTCGTCTTGCCGGCGCCGGGGGTGGCGACGGCCAGGAAGTCGCGCGGCTGCTCCTGGATGTACCTCTCCATCGCCCCCTGCTGCCAGGCACGCAGCTTGTTGGCGGTGCCCCAGGGGGCGCGGCCGGGGAAGGCGGGCGAGAGGTGATGCGAGTGCGAGGAGGCGCTGGCGGCGGTGGTAGTCACGGTCTCCGGTCTGGGTGTCGAATGGGAGCGTCCGGGTCCACGCGCGGCGCGTCAGCGGTGACGGGAGACGGGCGGGCGGCTCGGCTACGTATGACAACCGGGCCACCCTACCGGCGCCCGGCTCGTGCCGACGTGCGGACGAGGCCGGGTCACCGGCGGATGGGATTGAGGTCACATCGCCTCGTGCGGCGACCCCGGACGCGCGGCGATCCAGGTCGCGCACGGTGATCCGCGTCCGCTCCCCGCTCGCCGGCTCGGCCAGGTCCAGGACCCGGAGGTCACCGTCGTACCACCTACGGCTCCCGCAGCCGTGTGGTCACCCACGCCCCCACCAGCGCCACCGCGGCCATCGGCAGGAACACCGCGGCGAAGGCGGCCGGGTGGGCGCTGTGGGCGCCGGAGGCCGTGTGAGCCACCGCGCCGCCGCCCAGGGCCGCGAAGGCGGCTCCGCCCACGGCGAGCAGCAGCACGTTGGAGAGGGCGTCGGAGATCTGGAGGGCAGCCGAGTTGCTGCCGGCCTCCTCGGGGGCCGAGAGGTGGAGCAGCAGCACACTCGTCGAGGCGATCACCAGGCCCATCCCGAAGCAGCCGAACCCCCAGGCGACGGCGACGGTCCACACCGGCACGGCGGGGATCAGCACGCTCGGAGCGGTCGCGACGGCCGCCGCGACCAGCAGCATGCCGAAGAACATCAGACGTTCCCGGTACGGCTCCACACGCGGCCGTGCCTGCACCCAGGAGCCCAGCGCCCAGGTGCCGCCGCCGACCGCGAGGGAGAGTCCGGCGAGCGTCGGCGACAGCCCCCGCTGGGTGACCAGCATGAGCGGCACGAAGGACTCGGCGGAGATGAAGGCGCCGGCGGCGACCCCGCGCAGCAGCACCACGGACGGCAGGCCGCGCGCCGCACGCCATGTGCCGTGCGGCAGCAGTCCGCGCACGGCCGGGACGAGCAGCGCGGCACCGGCCGCGGCGGGAACGAGGGAGAGCGGGCGCAGATCCTGGGCGGCGTACTGGAGCAGGCCCGCACCCAGGGCGATCCCGAACGCCAGCCGGATGCGCCGCCGGTCCAGCGGCGCGCGGTCGCCCGCCCCCGCCTGTCCAGACGCCCGCCGCCGTATCTGGGGCAGCGCGAGCGCGAGCGGAACGCCGACGAGCGCCGGAATCCCGATGAACACCCAGCGCCAGCCGAGATGCTCGGTGATCGCACCCGCCGCGAGAGGTCCCACCACGGACGGCACCACCCAGGCCGCCGCGAACGCCGCCATGATCGCGGGCCGCAGCCGCTCCGGGTAGGCCCGCCCGACGACGACGTACAACGCGACGATGACGAGCCCGCCGCCGAGCCCCTGGACGGCCCGCCCGAGGATGAACACCCACATGCCGCCGGCCGTCCCGGACAGCAGCAGCCCCGCCGCGAACGCGCCGATGCCCGAGGCCAGCGAGGCCAGCGGCCCGTCGCGGTCGGACCACTGCCCGGCGAGCACCATCCCGAACAGGCTCGTCGTGAAGTACCCGGAGAACGCGAACGCGTACAGGGCGACCCCGTCGAGCTCCCGGGCGGCGACGGGCATCGCGGTCCCCACGGCGGTCGCCTCGAACGCGATCACCAGCACCACGGACACGATGCCGACGCTGAGAGCCCGGTACGGCCGGCTCAGCACCCCGCCCTCCCGCTCGGACGAGGCCGTCGCGACATCGTGTGCTTCCACTGCTGTCATGGCCGTCAGCGTAAGGTCCGCAGCCCGCGCTGACTCCTGTCCGAAGACGGTGATCAACCGGTCCTTTGGTCGTACGACCACTCCCCCGGTCCCCGACCCGACCTCCTCTCGAGCCGCGCCCGACCACACCCCTGGTCCACGCCCGACCGCGCCCCGATCTCCGGCACGACCTCCTCCGATCCGGCCGCCCCGTGGTTCATGAACGGCGTGTGGCAGTCGCGTTGCGGCGGCTCCGGAACCCTTGAGCGCGCCCCCCGCACCCCCCTACATTCGATCTATCAGGTTCGGAACGAGTGAGCCGTGCCGCACCTGAGAACGGCCGTGTGCCCGAGTGGTTCAGGGACTCGCCTGCAAAGCGAGTTACGCGGGTTCAATTCCCGCCACGGCCTCCGACGCCTGAGCAGGCGGAACGGGAAGGCGGCACCCCCTGGGGGTGCCGCCTTCTTCATCGTCGGGCGTAGAGGGTGCCGCCCGTCTGGTCCTCGAATATCTCCGGCCAGTAGCGCCGGCCGTCGTCGCCCGGGAGGGACGGGGTGGGGTCGCAGGCGGCGGGGTCGACGGTGGCGAGGGTCTCGGTCAGCGTGGCGGCGAGCTGTCCGTAGGAGTCGCTGAGGCCGTGGGCCGCGTCCACCGCCTTCTCCCGGTGGAGGAGCCACAGGGTGAACGCGAGGGTGGAGATGTCCGCGTTGAGCGGGCGCAGGGTGAGGTCCGGCTCGCTCCAGGCGAGCACCGCTCCCGTGACGCCGTCCACGACCAGGCTCGTGTCCTCCAGGAGGTAGCCGAGGCGGATCAGGCGGTCGGCGGCGGCCGGGAGCAGTCCGGCGGAGAACTCGTCGGGGCGCTCGTCCGCGTAGTACTCGGTGAGGGCCGGCAGCGGCACCTCCGTGTCCAGCTGGAAGAGGAAGCCGTCCTCGGGCAGGCCTGTCTCCCGGAGGAAGCGGCGGGTCGGCTCGTGCGTCAGCGCGGGCGGGAAGTCGACGTCCTCGAAGCGCATGATCTCGCCCGCGCCGAACTCCTCGTCCAGCAGCCGCTCGGGCAGGCCGAGGACGAGCCCTTCACCGGGTCCGGCGATCCGGGCGAGCGGGCGGATCAGCGCCGCCATCCGCCAGTACGGCGGCACGTGCCCGCCCACGCCGTCCTCGAAGACGGCGCTCAGCCGGTCCGACACCTCCGCGACCGTCTTCGGGCCGAACGGGCCCGGCCCGCCTCGGGAGAGGGTCAGTTCCTCGGTGGCCGCGGCGAAGCGCAGCAGGGCCTCCAGGGAGGGCGCCAGGGGCGAGAGGTCCAGGTGGGCGGGGTTCCGCTGGACGTGCGTCGAGGAGACCTCGCCCGTCGCCCCGTCCAGCACGATCGACTCCAGGTCCCGGTCCAGGCTGCGCAGCGCCCCGATGACGAGCTGGTCGCGCAGCTCCTCGGCGAGCTTGTCGGCGTCGCCCGCCAGGTCGGCGACGGTGCGCAGGCCGTGCTCCCGCAGCGCCCCGAACCCGAGGAGCGTGCCGTCGCCGGGCAGTCCGGAGCCGGTGAGGCGGTCCCGCGTGCCCGCGTGCGTGATGAACGGATCCAGCTCGTCGTCGGTCAGCGTGATCGCGCCGCCGACATCGGTGTCAGTCGTACTCATGGCTCCCCCGCGCATGTGAACGCATTGTGCTTCCCCCACGGGGGAACGGCCGGTCGTCCCACGGCGGTTCCCCATTGAGCCAGAACCATACGCCGCCCCACTGACAACGCCAGAAACACGCGGAAACAGGCCTCCCACGGAACAGCGACGCGCAGGCACGAGGGTGCGCGGCGGACGCGTGCCGGTACGGGGCGCGGAGACGCACGGGTTCGGGCCGGGCGCCGAGCAGGGGCGTGAAGGGGGATTCTCGGCGGAGATGTCCCGGGGTCAGCTGAAGTAGACGCCGCCCACGACGACCACCACGGCCGCCACGACGAAGAGCAGCACCCAGAGCAGCAGCTTCCCCAGGTCGGGTGCGGGTTCGTAGCGCGGCTGTCCGGGATCGTCGCCGCGCACCGCGGGGTGGCCGGCGTTCGACGGGAGTCCGCGGCCTGGCACGGCTTCGCCGGCCGCCGGCTCCCGCGCGGTCACGACGCCGTCACCACCGCCGCCTGCGGGCGGATCGGCAGACGGTTGACCGGACGGCCGGTGGCGGCCCGTACGGCGGACGCGATGGCCGCCGGCGACGTCACGACCGGCACCGCGCTGGCCGCCTTGGCACCGAAGGGGGCCACGACGTCGCGCTCCTCGACGAGCTTGACGATGCGGATGTCGGGCGCGTCCAGGGCCGTCGGGAGGGCGTAGCCCGTGAGGTCGGGGTGACGGACCAGGCCGCGGGCCGTACGGAGGTTCTCGGTCAGCGCGGCGCCGACGCCCTGGGTGACACCCGCCTCGATGCGGGCCGTCAGCTGTGCCGGGTTGAGGATCCGGCCGACGTCCTGGGCGAGCGCGAGCTCCACGACCCGTACCGAGCCCAGTTCGATGTCGACGTCCACCACCGCGCGGATGGCGCAGAAGGCGAGGCCCACGAACGCGTCGCCCTGGCCGGCCTCGTCCAGCGGCTCGGTCGGGTGCGGGCGGCACTGCGCGGTCGCCCACAGTTCCTTGCCGTCCATCGCCTCGGTGACCGTGGTCGACAGCACTCCGTCGTACGACGTGATCTTGCCGTCGGTGATCTGGAGCAGCTCGGTGGACATGCCGAACTTGTGGGCCAGCGGCTGGAGGAGCTGCGTACGGACCATCTTGGCGGCGCGCTCGACCGCTCCGCCGGACACCCAGGTGTGCCGGCCCCGGCAGCTCGGGCCCGCCGGCGGCTGGTCGGTGTCGACGGGAGCCACGTGGACCTCGTCGATGCCGAGCGTCTCCTGGACGATCTGCCGGGCCAGCGTGGTGAAGCCCTGGCCGGTCTCCACCGCCGCGCAGAGCACCGTGGCGACGCCGTCGTGGACCTTCACCGTGGCCGTCGAGACCTCGTCGGCCCCTTCGGAGCCGAGCATGTGCACCATGCCGAGCGCGTAGCCGACACCGCGGCGTACGGCACCGGGTTCGCCCGCGCCCTCGGGGCCGCCGGGCAGCAGCCACTCGTCCTCGGGCGTGTCCTTGGGCAGGGCGGGCAGCGGGAAGTCGCGTACGGCCTGGAGCAGCTCGGCGACCGGTGCCGGGCAGGTCACCGTCTGGCCGGTCGGCAGGACGTCTCCCGTGGCCATCGCGTTGCGCAGGCGCAGTTCCGCGGGGTCGACGCCCAGCTTCTTGGCCAGCTTGTCCATCTGAGCCTCGTAGGCGGCGCAGACCTGGAGGGCGCCCTCGCCCCGCACATGTCCCGAGGGCGGGTTGTTGGTGCGGACGGCCCAGCCCTCGATGAAGGCGTTCGGGACGACGTACGGGCCGCAGGCGAAGGAGACCGCGGCGGCCAGGGACTCGCCGGAGGTGTCGGCGTAGGCGCCGGCGTCGAGCAGGATCTGAGCCTCGACCTTGACGAGCATGCCCTCGGCGTCGGCGTGGTGCCGGTAGCGCAGCAGAGTCGGGTGCCGGTGGGCGTGGCCGAGGAAGGACTCCTCGCGCGTAGCGGTGAGTTTCACCGGGCAGCCGGTGGTCAGGGCGAGCAGGCCGAGCGCGACCTGGAAGCCCTGGTCCTCGCGGTCGGCGGTGGCTCCGGGGACGCCGGTGACGACGACCTTTACGCGCGCGGGTTCCAGGCCGTAGCAGGCGGCGGCGGCGTCGCGGTCGGCGTGCGGGTCGGTGGAGGCGATGTAGAGCTCGACGCCGCCGTCGGGGCGGGGCACGGCGAGTCCGGCCTCGGCCCCGATGGGCGCGGGGTCCTGGCGGCCGATGCGGTACAGACCCTCGACGACGATGTCGCCGACGGCGTCCGGGTCGCCGTGGCGCAGCGGGATGTGGCGGATCAGATTGCCGTCGGGGTGCAGGGGTTCGGCCTCGAAGGCCTGCTCGGGGTCGGTGACCGGTTCGAGCACCTCGTACTCGACGATGACGGCCGCGGCGGCCATCCGCGCGGTGTCCGGGTGGTCGGCGGCGACGGCCGCGATGGGCTCCCCGTGGTGGCGTACGAGGTCGGAGGCGAACACCGGGCGGTCGGCTCTGCCACGGCCGTGCATCGGGGTGCCGGGCACGTCCTCGTGGGTGATGACGGCACGTACGCCGGGCATCTCACGCGCGTGGCTGGTGTCGATGGACACGATGCGGGCGTGCGGGTGGGGCGAGCGGAGCACGGCGGCCCACAGCAGGCCCTCGGCCCACAGGTCGGCGGCGTAGGGGAAGGTGCCCTCCGCCTTGGCGCGGGCCTCGGCCGTGGGCAGCGAGACGCCGAGCCCGTGCGGCAGGGACTCGGTGCCCGTCTCGGGCGCCGCCGGTGTCGCGGTCGCGGCTTGGTTCGTCACGCCTGGCCTCCGTCCTGGCCGTACGGCTGGTCGTGCGATGCCTGGGAGCCGTACGCGGCATTGTCCTCGTACGCGGACGGGTGGACACCGCCCGCGCCGGGGCCCGCCTGGTGCGGGATGCGGGCCTCGTCCGCCTCGGGGGCGGCTTCGGCCGCGGCGGTGGAGTGCGCCTCGCGTTCGGCGACGACCTCGCGCACGGCGTCCAGGACGCCGCGGTAGCCGGAGCAGCGGCACAGGTTGCCGCACAGGGCCTGGCGGGTCTCCAGCTCGGTCGGCGCGGGGTTGCCCTCCAGCAGGTCGTGCAGGGTCATCGCCATACCGGGGACGCAGAAACCGCACTGCACGGCGCCGCACTTGGCCAGCGCGCGCTGGACGTCGGAGGGCTGTCCTTCGGCGGCCAGGCCCTCGACGGTGCGCACCTCGCTGCCGGCGGCGGTGACGCCGGGCACCAGACAGGACGCCACGAGCCGGCCGTCCACCTGGACGTTGCAGGCGCCGCACTCGCCCTGCGAGCAGCCGTCCTTGGCGCCCGCGAGGCCGAGCCGTTCGCGCAGTACGTAGAGCAGCGACTCGCCGATCCAGGCGTCGGTGACCGGCCGGTCGGCGCCGTTGACGCGCAGGACGTAGGAGGCGAGGGGGTGTTCGTTGTGCGGGGCCTGGGCGGGGTGGTCCGCGTCGCGCGTCCCGTCGTCCGTGGCCGCCGACTCGTGCGCCGGATCCGTCCCGGGTGCCTCGTGGGTCCCCGCGGTCACCGGCTCGGGGTCGGCGACGGGCTCAGGGGCCTCGTGGGCGGGCCGCGCGGGCCGCTGGGCGGCCTGTGTGGGCGATTCGGCCTGCGGCTGCCGTACGGGCTCCGCGGGGGCCTCAGTGGCCGCTTCGGGCGCGTCGGCGGTCCACGCCCGGCCGATCTCGCCGGCCCAGGGTGCGGACGCGCCGCCGGGGAGCGTGGCGGGCGGTGTGCCGCCCCACTGCTCGACGAGTGCCGATGTGGTGAACTCGCCCGATTCGTCCGGAAGATCGCCTCCGGCCACCGGGATCGACCACTGGCCGGTCACGTCGTGTCCGGCGGCGTCCCGGGCGACGTCGTTGAACTCCCACTGTCCGGTGGACCCCGGGTGGTACGAGAACCGGTCGTCGCGGCTGTCGGCACCGGGCTGCGCGTTCGGATCCGGCCATGGGGCGGCGCCGCCCTGGGCGGCCCACGTTCCGGTGGCCGCCGGATCCGCCGACTCGGGCGGGGCGGGCGTCACGGCGATCTGCGGGGGCACATAGCCGTGTCCGGGCGCCGCGAGCGGCTCCCGGGCGGCGAGGAGTGCCTCGATGCCCCCTTCGGGGAGTTTGACGAAGGCGGTGGCGCCGTCGTCGTAGTCGCCCTGGGGCAGCGGATCCCAGCGGCCGCCGCTGCGCGGAGCGCTCTCTTCGTGCTGGTCGTCGGTCACGAAAGTGCCCTCCCCAGTGCTCGTCGGGCCAGCGCGGCGACGGTGCGCCGCAGGTGCAGTACGGCGGGCGGAAGCGGTGCCACCGATCCGTCCTCGGCGGGGACGGGGTCGGGGATGCAGGCCGCGGCCACGTACTCCCCGAACGCGGTCAGCGCCTCCGGGACGATCGCGCGGCTGTTGTCCCAGTCGATCAGCTGGGCCACCCACGCCTCGGCGTCCAGGGGCCGCAGCGGCATCGGCGCTATGGCGCCGACGGCGCACCGCACACCGCGCCGGGCCGGGTCGAGGACGACCGCCACGGAGGCGATCGCGCGCCCGGGTCCGGTGCGCCCGGTGGCCTTCAGGAAGACCTGCGGGGCGTGCAGCAGCGGCACCCGCACGTAGCCGATGAGCTCTCCGCCGCGGAGCATGTCCACGCCCGCGAGCAGGTGCGACACCGGGATCTCGCGGCGGGCTCCGCCCGGGCCCGCGATGATCAACGTGGCTTCCAGGGCGGCCAGTACGGGCAGCGCGTCACCCGTGGGCGCGGCCGAGGCGATGTTGCCGCCGAGGGTTCCGGCGTTGCGGATCTGCGGCGGTCCGGCCGCCCGCGCGGCGGCGGCGAGCGCCGGGATGAGTGCGGCGAAGTCGGGGCGGCCCATGCGGGCGTGCGTGAGGCCGGCGCCGAGCAGCGCGTGGCCGTCCTGGTACTGCCAGCCGCGGATCTCGCTGATCCGGCCGAGGCCGACGAGCGCGGCCGGCCTCAGCTGTCCGGAGTTGACCGCGGCCATCAGATCGGTGCCGCCTGCCACCGGAACGGCTGCGGGCATGGCGGACAGTGCCGCCACCGCCTCGTCCAGCGAGACGGGCAGCGTCACGGCCTGCGCCGCCTGCGGTGCGTGCGTGGTCAAACCGGTTGCCCCTTCCCGCTGCCCCACCTGGTCCCACCTGTGCTGCCGTACGGTACGTGCTGACAGGGCGGACGTGGCAACTCTGGCACATCTTCCCCGGCCCCCGACGCGGGGGTCCGCTAGGAGGCATTCGCCCCCCTCACCAGGGAGATGGCCGGTTTTCGCACGGCATCACCGGTGAGCTCGAATTGTCACTCTTCGGTGACCCTTGGGGGCCTTTTTTCCTTGCGGGGCCACGGTGCCAGGGTGCGGGCCCCGGGGCACGCCGGTCGTGAGCCGTCTCACACGTTCGGGGGCGCCCCCTCGATCGGGCGTCCGAGCACGCCGGGTCGCCGCTGCCACGGCCGAGGCCCCTCGGGCGCCCGGTAGGCCACCCCGAGGGCGTCGAGTCGCGCGTAGTGGGCGCTCATCCGCCGCTCGAAACCGGCGAAGTCCCGTTCCGCGGGGGCCGGCAGGCTGCTCCAGGCGACCTCCGCGAGAGCGGCGAGCCGCGGGAACGCCTGGTAGTCCACGCGCGCGTGGTCCTCCATCACCTCGGTCCACACGTTGGCCTGTGTGCCCAGCACGTGCCGCGCCTCCGCCTCGGTGAGCTGCGGCGGAACCGGCTCGAAGCGGTAGACGTCCTCCAGGGTGCGCACGTAGGCGATGGGCACCGGCTCGTCCTCGCCCGCGGCCTGGCGGTAGTCCAAGTACACGTGCTGCTCGGGACACATGACGACGTCGTGGCCCGCGCGCGCGGCCGTGACGCCACCCTGGTAGCCGCGCCACGACGACACCGCGGCGCCCGGCGCGAGACCGCCCTCCAGGATCTCGTCCCAGCCGATCAGCCGACGCCCGCGCTCGGAGAGCCAGTTGTCGAAGTGCCGGATGAACCAGGACTGCAACTCGTCCTCGTCGGCGAGCCCGAGTTCCTTGATGCGCGCCTGCGCGGTGGCGGACCGCTTCCACTGGTCCTTGGCGCACTCGTCGCCGCCGATGTGGAAGAAGCCCGAGAACTCCGGGAAGCGCGCGGGGTCCGCCGGGAACAGGTCGAGGAGTTCCTCGAAGACCCCCTCGTAGAAGCGCAGGGTGTTGTCAGTGGGGGCGAGTACGTTTTTGGAGACGCCCCAGTTGTCCCAGACGGTCAGGGAGGTCGTGTCGATGACATCGGTGTTGCCCAGTTCCGGATACGCGGCGATGGCGGCCTGCGAGTGGCCGGGGATGTCGATTTCGGGGACGACGGCGATATGCCGCTCGGCCGCGTACGCGACGATCTCGCGGATGTCGTCCTGGGAGTAGAAGCCTCCGTGCGGCTTCTCCTCCCACAGCGGTGAGGCCCGGTGGCCGAATTTGGTGCGGGCCCGCCAGGATCCGACCTCCGTCAGCCTCGGGTAGCGCTTGATCTGGACACGCCATCCCTGGTCGTCGGTGAGATGGAAGTGGAAGACGTTGAGTTTGTGCGCGGCCAGCAGGTCGAGGTAGCGCAGGACACCTTCCTTGGGCATGAAGTGCCGGGAGACGTCGAGCATGAGACCGCGCCAGCGGAATCGCGGTGCGTCCTCGATGGCCCGGTGCGCGATTTCGTACGTCGTCCGCGGACGGATCGGGGCGCGGCGAAAGGCGTCGGGGCCGAGCAGTTGACGCAGTGTCTGCGCGCCCCAGAAGACCCCGGCCGGGCCGCCGCCCCGGATCTCGACTCCGCCGTCGCCGACGACGAGCCGGTAGGCCTCCGGTTCCAGCCGGTCGTCGAGGAGCAGCCGTACGCCGCCCGGAGCGTCCTGCGCCCCAGGTCGCAGCGGTAGTCCGAGTGCCCCGCCGAGCGCCGAGCGCAGCCAGCGTTCGGTGGTGTCCGTGCCGGGCGCGGCCCACAGGGTGGTGTCCGCGTCCAGCGCGAACACCCCGCGCACGGCGGCCTCGACGACGAGGGGAGCCGGAATCAGGTCCGTATCCATCAAGTCCATCAGTCCTTCAGTCCTTTACCGCCGCCGGGGCCGGAGACGAGTCGTCGTTGTCTGGGCAAGAAGGGGATCGGCATGTGAATCGCCATCACCGTGGAGGCGGCCGTCGTACCGTCCGGTCGGACTCCTCCGGCTCGCGGAAGAGGAGCGGAAAAGGGGCCGGCGCGGGATTCGTGTGCGGTTCACTCCGTCGATGTGCGCGGCCGCCTCCGGCTTGTCCGGAACGGACTCGGCGAAACCCCGTGGCAGCCGGATCCCGAAGAGAGCGGAGAAGGCCGCGTGCGACCGGATCGGCGTGCCCGGTGTGTTCGGCAGGCGAAGTCCCGCGGGAGGAAGCAAGGAGGAAGAAGAGGGGGATCACCGGGGCCTCGGCGGGCATCGCCCGGGCCATCAGGAACATGATCGGTGGGGCGGTCCGGAATCCGAAGCGGAATCGTCCCACCGCCGCCGCCGGGAGAAACCGGATGGGCGCCGGGACGGCCACCGCAGAGCCCGCCACGAGAAGGCAGTTGAGGAAGTACCGGCCGAATTCCCGCTGCCCGAAGGCGTGCCGGAAGAAATCGGGAGACGGCGAAGGCGGCCGGCACCGAGCTCGGCGGACTCGGTCTTCCCGGCCGCTCCGAAGGAGCCGAGCGCCGTCCGGCAGACGGGTGGCCGCCGTCCGGGCCGCGGGGGATCCGAAGGCGGCGCGCTTCACCGAGCGTCCTCCATCGAGGGCGTGTTGCAGCATGCGCAACGACCATTTCGTGTGACACAACACTCCGAAGGCTATGGAGTGCGCGAACCGCTCACAAGAGGTCTCAACCACTCTTTGCTTGCTCTCCTCCCTGAAGAGAAGGGGAGCAAGCCGGCGTACGACAAAGCCGCGGCGCCCCTCGCCAGGGGCGTCGCGGCCGTGCTCGGTCTATGGGGCGTACTGCGCCGGGAGGAGCTTCGGCGTTACTTCTTGTCGCCGCCCTTGCCCTGGTCGCCACCGGCGCCCATGGACTCGAAGATCTCCTTGCACATGGGGCACACGGGATACTTCTTCGGGTCACGGCCCGGTACCCACACCTTGCCGCACAGCGCCACGACGGGCGTGCCGTCCAGCGCGCTCGCCATGATCTTGTCCTTCTGGACGTAATGGGCGAAGCGCTCGTGGTCCCCGTCGCCGTGCGACACCTGCGGCGTCGGCTCTACGAGGGTCCCCGTCCCCGTGCCTCGCTGGGGCTGGGTCTCAGGCTCAAGAGTGCTCATGGACCCAAGGGTACTGGGGCTCAGGACCATCAGTTGAGGGAAGGGGCGCGTGCCGGTCCGGGGCCGGTGGGACGGTCAGTTCAGGGAGGGGTCGTCGGGGTAGGTCGCCACCATCGCCAGCTCGCTGCGCTGCCGGCGCAGGACCTCGCGCCACAGGCGCTCCGGCGACGGGGAGGAGACATCTCCCGGTTCGGACTCGACGACGTACCAGGCGCCCTCGACCAGTTCGTTCTCCAGCTGGCCCGGGCCCCAGCCCGCGTACCCGGCGAAGATGCGCAGGGAGCCGAGCGCCGCGGCGAGGAGCTCGGGCGGGGCCTCCAGGTCCACCAGACCGATCGCTCCGTGCACCCGCCGCCAGCCGAGTGGCGCGCGCTCACCGGCCGTGCCGCCCGGGATGACCGCCACCCCCAGCGCCGAGTCCAGCGAGACCGGGCCGCCCTGGAAGACGACACCCGGTTCCCCGGCCAGGCCGGCCCAGGCTTCCAGGATGTCCCCGACGCCCACCGGGGTCGGCCGGTTGAGGACGACACCGAGGGAGCCCTCCTCGTCGTGGTCGAGGAGCAGCACCACCGCGCGATCGAAGTTCGGGTCCGCCAGGGCGGGCGTGGCCACGAGCAGCCGCCCTGTGAGCGAGGACACCTCGGTCATGCCAGACATGATCCCGCACATTCCCTTCATGTGGGGACCCAATACGCGTACGGGAGTGAATGCAGCTCAGGGCGCAACGAAGCGTTGCCCGCGCACATCCGGACCGGTGACCCCACGTGCCCGATTCGGAACGGTTCGTGTTGTGGCAAAGCTATGACGCAGCTGAGTCGTCCGTGGGCTTACTGAGGGGGGGTGGGGGGCCATTACCCTTGCTGTTCGGCTCCCGTAGTACGACCGGCCTGCCGACGACCCACACCTGCCCAACTCATCGGAACGCGAGATACATGACCGTCAACGACGATGTCCTGCTTGTCCATGGCGGAACCCCGCTTGAGGGCGAGATCCGTGTCCGCGGTGCGAAGAATCTCGTACCGAAAGCCATGGTCGCCGCCCTGCTGGGCAGCGGGCCGAGCCGGCTGCGCAATGTCCCCGACATCCGCGACGTACGTGTCGTACGCGGGCTGCTGCAGTTGCACGGTGTGACCGTCCGTCCGGGTGAGGAGCCCGGCGAGCTGGTCCTCGATCCTTCCCACGTCGAAAGCGCGAACGTCGCCGACATCGATGCCCATGCGGGCTCGTCGCGCATCCCGATCCTCTTCTGCGGCCCGCTGCTGCACCGGCTGGGCCACGCCTTCATCCCGGGGCTCGGCGGCTGCGACATCGGCGGCCGGCCGATCGACTTCCACTTCGAGGTGCTGCGGCAGTTCGGCGCGAAGATCGAGAAGCGGGAGGACGGCCAGTACCTGGAGGCCCCGCAGCGGCTGCGCGGCACCAAGATCCAGCTGCCGTACCCGTCTGTGGGCGCGACCGAGCAGGTGCTGCTGACCGCGGTGCTCGCGGAGGGTGTCACGGAGCTCTCGAACGCGGCCGTGGAGCCGGAGATCGAGGACCTGATCTGCGTCCTGCAGAAGATGGGTGCCATCATCGCGATGGACACCGACCGGACGATCCGCATCACCGGTGTGGACACGCTCGGCGGCTACACCCACGCGGCCCTCCCGGACCGCCTGGAGGCCGCCTCCTGGGCTTCGGCGGCCCTGGCGACCGAAGGCAACATCTACGTCCGCGGCGCTCAGCAGCGGTCGATGATGACGTTCCTGAACACCTACCGCAAGGTGGGCGGCGCCTTCGAGATCGACGACGAGGGCATCCGCTTCTGGCACCCGGGCGGTCAGCTCAAGTCCATCGCCCTGGAGACGGACGTCCACCCCGGCTTCCAGACGGACTGGCAGCAGCCGCTGGTCGTCGCACTGACGCAGGCCACCGGACTGTCCATCATCCACGAGACGGTGTACGAGTCCCGGCTGGGCTTCACGTCCGCGCTGAACCAGATGGGCGCGCACATCCAGCTCTACCGCGAGTGCCTCGGCGGCTCCAACTGCCGCTTCGGCCAGCGCAACTTCCTGCACTCCGCGGTCGTTTCGGGCCCGACGAAGCTCCAGGGCGCCGACCTGGTCATCCCCGACCTGCGCGGCGGCTTCTCGTACCTCATCGCGGCGCTGGCGGCGCAGGGCACGTCCCGTGTCCACGGCATCGAACTCATCAACCGCGGCTACGAGAACTTCATGGACAAGCTCGTCGAGCTGGGCGCGAAGGTCGAACTGCCGGGCAAGGCCCTCGGCTGACCCCAGCCTCTCGACTCCGCCCCGGCCGGAGACTCTTCCGGCCGGGGGTCCGGGGGTTGTCCCCCGGATGAGCACAGCATGGACAAGCTCGTCGAGCTGGGCGCGAAGGTCGAACTGCCGGGCAAGGCCCTCGGCTAGCCACGCGGCGGACGTACGTACGACGATGGGGCGGCCCCCCTGAAAGGGGCCGCCCCATCGGCGTTGCTGCGCCTCGTACGCGTCCCGCGTCCGCAGGAACGTACCGGCCGGCCTTACTTGCCCTTGGCGGCTTCCTTGAGCTTGCTGCCCGCGGAGACCTTCACGCTGTAGCCGGCCGGGATCTGGATCGGGTCGCCGGTCTGCGGGTTGCGCGCGGTGCGAGCGGCACGGTGGGTGCGCTCGAAGGTCAGGAAGCCGGGGATGGTGACCTTCTCGTCGCCCTTGGCGACGATCTCGCCGACGGTCTCGGCGAAAGCGGCCAGAACGGCGTCGGCGTCCTTGCGGGTCACCTCGGCACGGTCGGCCAGCGCGGCCACCAGCTCACTGCGGTTCATGTCGTTACTCCCGTGTTCTTCTTGCTGTTGAGGCGTGCCACGCGGCGGAGCCGCATATCCGGCACAGTGAAGCCGATGCTGCCAGGGTCCTCGGTCGGCCCGCGGACCCGGGTCCGTGGCCAGACCGTCGCGCCCGAAGACGCATCCTGCCCCCACCTGCGGCGGGAAAGCCAATCCGGCACCCCTGGGAGTCAAACGAACACCCTTGGGGGTCACACGGATAGGCCTGCGAGGCCTGAGCCTGGCCGCCACCCTAGAGGCGGCCACTGGCCCCGCGTTCCGCGACGCGCCGGGTTCCAGGCGGTCGTGGCGCCCGTCACAGGCGTGACGACGACCGTTCTCACGCGGTCGTGCGCCCCGGCTCGACCCGTGCTACACGGTCGCGTTGGCCGCTTCCGTCGCCCCCGCCGCCTTCGCGGCGTCACGCACCGCTCCGGCGACCGCGCCCGCGACCTTGTCGTTGAAGACGCTGGGGATGATGTAGTTCGGGTTGAGCTCGTCCTCGGTCACCACGCTCGCGAGCGCGGTCGCGGCGGCGAGCATCATCTCCGTGTTGACGGTACGCGACTGGGCGTCCAGGAGGCCACGGAAGACGCCGGGGAAGACCAGGACGTTGTTGATCTGGTTGGGGAAGTCGGAGCGGCCGGTGGCCACAACTGCCGCCGTCTGGCGGGCGATTGCCGGGTCGACCTCGGGGTCGGGGTTCGCGAGCGCGAACACGATGGCGTCCTTGGCCATCGCGGCCACGTCGCCGCCGTCGATCACGTTCGGGGCGGAGACGCCGATGAACACGTCGGCCCCGCTCACCGCCTCCTTCAACGTGCCCGTGAGACCTTCGAGGTTGGTGTTGTCGGCGATCCAGCGCAGCGGCGAGTCCGCGGCGGCCTCGACGAGGTCGGCGCGGTCCGCGTGCACCACGCCGTGGATGTCGGCGACGACGGCGTTCTTCACGCCCGCGGCGATGAGCAGCTTGAGGATGGCCGTACCGGCCGCGCCCGCACCGGACATGACGACCCTGATGTCGCCGATCGCCTTGCCCGCGACGCGAAGTGCGTTGGTCAGGGCGGCGAGGACGACGATCGCCGTGCCGTGCTGGTCGTCGTGGAAGACGGGGATGTCGAGGGCCTCGCGCAGCCGGGCCTCGATCTCGAAGCAGCGCGGCGCGGAGATGTCCTCGAGGTTGATGCCCGCGAAGCCGGGGGCGATCGCCTTCACGATCTCGACGATCGCGTCGGTGTCCTGGGTGTCCAGGCACAGCGGCCAGGCGTCGATGCCGGCGAAGCGCTTGAAGAGGGCCGCCTTGCCCTCCATGACGGGCAGCGCGGCCATCGGGCCGATGTTGCCGAGGCCCAGCACGGCGGAGCCGTCCGTCACGACCGCAACGGAATTGCGCTTGATGGTGAGGCGGCGGGCGTCCTCGGGGTTCTCGGCGATCGCCATGCACACCCGGGCCACACCCGGGGTGTAGATCATGGAGAGGTCGTCACGGTTGCGGATCGGGTGCTTGGACTGCATCTCGATCTTGCCGCCGAGGTGCATGAGGAACGTACGGTCGGACACCTTGCCGAGGGTCACGCCCTCGATGTGACGCAGCTGCTCGACGATCTCGTCGGCGTGCGCGGTGGAGGTCGCCGCGATCGTGACGTCGATCCGGAGCTTCTCGTGGCCGGAAGCGGTCACGTCGAGGCCGGTCACCGAGCCTCCGTGGGACTCGACGGCCGTGGTGAGCTGCGAGACCGCGGTTCCGCTCGCGGGCACCTCCAGCCGGACCGTCATCGAGTAGGAGACGCTGGGCGCCGTTGCCATGGCCGACTTCCTCTGCTTTCACCGTGTCACTGCTTTGTGCCGTCCGATCGTCGCACCTACCCCTGAGTACGGGGTAGTCGCCCCTGATTGCGAACGTTTTGTTCACGAGGTGCCCGCGGTTTCGGAAAGCGGATTCCACCATACGAGAAGGGTTCGGGCAACGAAAGAGGCCCACGTCACGGGGTGACGTGGGCCTCTTCAGGTCCTTCGGTGAAGGACGACGTTCAATGACACCGACCCGCCATGCTCGCCTCGCGGCAAGTGGTCGCTCGTAGCGACGAAGGTTGGGCCCGGGGGCTTGGATCGGGCCGGTGCCACGTCAAACGTAACAAACGATCCTCGTAAGGCAATTCCCGTCCCGAGAGTTCTTTTCGGCGGGGCGGGGCGGACGGGGCACGGACGGGGACGGGACCGCGTCAGTCCCGCAGGAGATCGGGGACTCCGTTCGCGTCGGGGTCGTCGCGGTCGCTGGAGACGACGGTGAGCTGCTGCGTGGCCCGGGTCAGGGCGACGTAGAGGACACGCAGCCCCGCGGGCGACTCGTCCGCGATCTCCGCGGGTGAGACGACCACCGTCGCGTCGTACTCCAGTCCCTTGGCCTCCAGGCTTCCGAGGGCCACCACGCGGTCCCCGAGCCCGGCGAGCCAGCGGGCGGCCTCCTCGCGCCGGTTCATGGCGACGACGACCCCCACGGTGCCGTCGACGCGGTCGAGGAGGTGGGCCGCCTCGGCGCGCACGGTCCGGGCGAGGGAGTCCCGCACGACCGCGAACCGGGGTTCGACGCCCGTGGACCGTACGGCGGACGGCGACTGCGAGCCCGGCATGGCGAGGGCGAGGACCTTCGCGGCCAGCTCGGCGATCTCGGCCGGGTTGCGGTAGTTGACGGTGAGGGTGAAGCGGCGCCGGGGCCGGGTGCCGAGAGCCTCGTCACGTGCCTCGGCCGCCTCGTCGGGGTCGGACCAGGAGGACTGGGCCGGGTCGCCCACGACCGTCCAGGTGGCGTGCCGGCCGCGCCGGCCGACCATCCGCCACTGCATGGGCGTGAGGTCCTGCGCCTCGTCGACGATGACGTGCGCGTACTCGGTCCGCTCCTGGGCCAGCCGCTCGGCGCGCTCGCGCTGCGTCTCCTCGCGCACCGGCATGAGCTCCTCGAGCCCCGTGAGCTGGTCCAGCGGGTCCAGATCGCGCCGCTTCCTGGGCCTGGCGGGCGTCCCGACGATCGCCTGGAGCTCGTCGAGCATCGCCACGTCGTGCACGGAGAACCCGTCCCGCTTCAGCGAGCGCGCCACCCGGCGGACCTCGCCGGGGTTGAGGATCCGGCGCGCCCAGCGCCCGAGCCGCCGCTCGTCGGCCATGGCGGTCAGCACCCCGCGCGGGGTCAGCTCCGGCCACCAGGCGTCCAGGAAGGCCAGGAAGCTGTCCTCCAGGGTGACGTCCTCGTCGAACGAGGAGCGCAGCTCGGCGGCCAGCTCCGGGTCGGAGTGCCGGGTCCCGGCGCCCGACTTCGCCCACAGCGCGTCGAGCAGCAGCTTGCGGGCGCGCGGCCGCAGCAGGTTCACCGGCGCGGTCCCGCCGAGCGCGTTGTGCTTGATGCGGTTCAGCTCGGCGGACTCCAGCTCCAGCCGGCGCCCGAAGGCGACCACCCGCAGGCGGGTGGGGGGTCCGGCGGGGGCCGTCTCGGGCTCCCCGAGCGCGAGCTGGCCGGAAGCGCCCCCGGCCGCACCGGCCGGCGCCTCCAGCGCCCCGCGTGCCGCCTTCCGCAGCACCTTCAGCATCCGGTGCGAGCCCTTGGCGCGGGCCACCGCCGGGGAGTCGTACAGCGTGGCGCCCACACCGTCGACGAGCGAGCCGATCGCGCGGATCGCGACCTGGCCCTCCTCGCCGAGCGAGGGCAGCACGCCCTCGGTGTAGGCGACGAGCAGCGGGGTCGGGGAGACGATCAGGATGCCGCCCGCGTACCGGCGGCGGTCCTGGTAGAGGAGGTAGGCGGCCCGGTGCAGCGCCACCGCCGTCTTGCCGGTGCCGGGACCGCCCTCGACATAGGTCACGGACGCGGCGGGTGCGCGGATCACCATGTCCTGCTCGGCCTGGATCGACGCCACGATGTCCCGCATGGTGTGACTGCGGGCCTGCCCCAGCGCGGCCATGAGCGCGCCGTCGCCGATGACGGGGAGCTCGCGGCCGTCGAGGGAGGCCTTCACCTCCGGGCGCATCAGGTCGTCCTCGACGCCGAGGACCCTGCGGCCCTTGGAGCGGATGACCCGACGGCGTACGACCCGGCCGGGGTCGACCGGGGTGGAGCGGTAGAACGGGGCCGCGGCGGGCGCCCGCCAGTCGATGACCAGCGGCGCGTAGTCGGCGTCCAGGACGCCGATACGGCCGATGTGGAGCGTCTCGGCGATGTCGGCCGTGTTGTCCTCGCGGACCGCGCCCTCGGCGGGTTCCACGGCCGTGTAGGCACCGTCGGGGCCCTTCTTGCCGTCCTTCCCTGGGAGCAGGTCGATACGGCCGAAGAGGAAGTCCTCGAACTCGTTGTTCAGACGGTTGAGGTGGATTCCCGCGCGGAACACCTGGGCGTCCCGCTCCGCGAGCGCCCCCGGTGTACCGACGTGACCGCGCTGGGCGGCGTCGTGCATGAGGAACTCGGCCTCATGGATCTTCTCCTCGAGGCGCCGGTACACCCGGTCGAGATGTTCCTGTTCGACGCCGATCTCACTGTCCCGTACGGAGTCATCCTTGACGGAATCGTCCGGTACGGATGAGTGGACCGAGTCGAGCGCGGATTCCTGCTGAGCCTGAGCGGCCACCGGGCCCCCTTCTGACGTGCTGGGCAGCCGTCAACCGTACGCGAAGGGAGGCCCGCCAGGCTACGTCCGCGCCCGGGGTTCGCTCACGCGTCCACTTCGACCAGTCGCTTCCCGTCGAAGGTCATGACCTCGAAGTGGTCGATCTGGTTCGGTGTGAAGGCCGCGCCTCCGTGTACGTAGAGGGGCTGCTTGGCCTCCTCGGTCTTGGCGTTGGGGATGCCGTAGCCCCACTTCGGGACCGCCCAGGAGGTCACCGTCTCGCGCTCGCCGTTCTTGCCGACGGCGATCAGGGAGCACTTGAGCGGGCCCTTGACGTTCTTCAGCTGGAGGACGGCGTGGGTGCCCCAGTCCTTCGGCTCCACGGCGACGACGGCGTTGACCTTGGTGCTCGGGTCCGTGGCCTCCGTCTTGTCGGTCATGACCTCGAAGGCGGCCTTGGCGGGGCTGGTGGCGTGCGCCTGCGGCACGTTCGTCCCACCGTCGCTGCCGCCGTTGACGGCCATGACGGTCAGCGGACCGCCGATGATCAGCGCGGCCGCGGCAGCCACCAGGTACATGCCGCGCCGGCGCTTCTGGACGCGCCGCGCCGAGACCTCGTCGACCAGCCGCTCCGCGAGCCGTGGGCTCGGGCGGGCCGAGAGGGACTCGCCGATGGCCGGGCTGCCCTGCGAGGCGGGCAGGTCCGCGAGCGCGGCGAGCATCGGCTCCATCCCGGCGAGCTCGTCGAGCTGCTGGGCGCACCACTCGCAGGTGGCGAGGTGTTCCTCGAAGGCTGTCGCCTCGGCGTCGTCGAGAATGCCGAGGGCGTAGGCGCCGACGGTCTCGTGGATGTCCCCGGACCCCTGCTGTCCTCGTGGACCTTGCATGGCTCCCGGCCCACCTGTTCCGTAACCCCCGTACGTGTTCACGCCGTCACCCCCCGCTCCTCCAGCGCCAGCTTCATCGAACGCAGGGCGTAGAACACCCGTGAGCGCACAGTGCCGCTGGGTATGCCGAGCGTTTCGGCCGCCTCATTGACGGTACGCCCTTTGAAGTATGTTTCGACCAGTACTTCCCTGTGAGCAGGGGTCAGGTCGTCCAGCGCGTCCGACAGTGTCATCAGCCACAACGCCTTGTCGATCTCGTCCTCCGCGGGGATGACCTCCAGCGGCGACGGGTCGACCTCCTGCGGCCGGGCCTGCCGACTGCGGTGGCCGTCGATGACGATGCGTCGGGCGACCGTCACCAGCCAGGGGCGTACCGAACCGGTCGCTCGATTGAGCTGGCCGGCGTTCTTCCAGGCACGGATGAGTGTTTCCTGCACAACGTCTTCGGCGCGCTGCCGGTCTCCGGCGACCAGGCGCAGCACATAGGCCAGCAACGGCCCCGCGTGCTCCCGGTACAGCGCACGCATCAGCTCCTCGTCGGGTTCTGTCGACGAGGACTGCTGAGACATGCGATGTCGGGCCCTTGGCCTGTGTTCATCAGCCACGGCTGAATCCTTGCGCACGCCTACCTCCGGTGTCCGGGGGTTCCCCCAGTCGGTCGCTCATCACCGGGTACGTCCGTAGGTACGCGGGTGTTCAAAGTGTTCAGGATTTTTTCTGTTGAAGATGTGTAGACAGCGAAAAGAATGCGTATCGATCACCTCACGTCACTGGCCCCTCACGGACGGGTGTGATCAGGCACGCGCCAGAGCCGCCCGGCGCCGATGCCGGGCCACTCTCTCCCGGTTGCCGCACACCTCGCTGGAACACCAGCGACGGCGCCGGCCCCGCGAGGTGTCGAGGTAGACGATCGGGCAGTTGTCGCCCTCGCACTGTCGCAGACTAGCCCTCGCCGGCGGGTCGGTGAGCAGGTCGAGGGCGTCGCGGGCGACCACGGAGAGCAGTTCGGCGCAGCACGGCGGTGTGCGCAGTGCGCGGCGCAGCGAGCCGTCGTCGGCGCGGACCGCCCAGGGCGCGGGCGGCGCGGCGAGGGCGGCGGCGTTGACGCGGGCGAGCGCGCTGTCGGCGGGCCGCGCGTCCAGCTCGCCGCGCACCAACTGGGCGATGTGTCCGCGCAGTTCCCGGAACCCGAGCAGCCACGCCGCGTCCACCGCGGGCAGCGCGGTTCCCGCGGGCACCAGCCCGGACGCGCTGACCCAGGCACCCAACTGGGCGGCAGAGTCGAGCCGTTCCTCGGGATGGGTGGTCGCCGTCAGATCCAGGCAGATCCGCCCGGAGTCGAACCGCAGCTCGTACGAGGCTGTGGCCATGCCCGATGCCATGCGCCTGTCACCGCCTTGGGGTCACCCGCCGTCGTACTCCCTACAGTGCATGCCCCGACGCCCCGCCGGAAGACTCCGTACCGCCCCCTTACCGGACGTGCACCGGCCGGGAACGGCGGAGGGCGCCGTCGGCATCGCGGCGGACCGCTTCGCCGAGCCCGAGCACGTGGTGGGACACAGGGTTCAGCACACGGGGAGGACGTGGTCGATCACGTCCTGGACGCCCACGTATGCGGCCGCGCGCCTCGGCCATGTCACCCGCGCCGCAGCGCCGGTTGACTGAGGGACATGACGGACAACAGCAGGGAACGGCGCGACACCGCCGCGGGTGTACTGGGTGCGGCCACGGTCGCGATGGGCCTGATCGCCGGGGTGTTCTACATCTTCGCCTGCGCCATCATGCCGTCGCTGGCCCGCAGCGACGACCGCGTCTTCATCGAGGTCATGCAGAACATCAACGACGTCATCCAGAACCCGCTGTTCTTCCTGAGCTTCCTGGGCGCCCTGGTGCTGACGGCGGTCTCCGCCCGGCAGTTGCGCGGCGCGCCGAACCGGTGGTGGGTGTTCACCGCCCTCGCCGCCTACACGCTCGTGTTCCTCGTCACCGTGGCCGTGAACATCCCGCTCAACAACGGCCTCGCGGACGCCGGCGACCCGTCGCGGATCGCCGACCCGGCCGCCGTGCGCGACCGGTTCGAGGACACCTGGGTGGCCTGGAACGTCGTACGGGCCCTGCTGTCGACGCTCGCGCTGGCCTGCCTCACCCGTGCCCTGTTCCTGTACCGGCGGCCTCAGACGTCGGCGTACTTGGAGTCCGCGGCCGGGTCGAGCGCGAGCCGGTAGCCCCGCTTGACGACCGTCTGGATCAGCTTGGGCGCGCCGAGTGCCGTACGCAGCCGGGCCATCGCCGTCTCCACGGCGTGCTCGTCACGGCCGGCGCCGGGCAGCGCGCGCAGCAGCTCGGCCCGCGCCACCACCCAGCCGGGCCGGCGCGCGAGCGCCCGCAGCAGTGACATCCCGGCGGGCGGCACGGGCCGCAGTGCCCCGTCCACCAGCACCGCGTGCCCCCGGATCTCCACCCGGTGTCCGGCGATGGGCAACGCCCGCGCCCGGCCGGGCAGCTCCCGGCACAGCAGTTGTACGAGAGGGCCGAGGCGGAAGCGCTCGGGCTGGACGGTGTCGATGCCGTGGGCCTGCAACGGCAGTGCGGTGACCGGGCCGACGCAGGCGGGCAGGACGTCGTGGTGCAGGGCGGCGAGGAGTTCCGCGTGCAGGCCGCGGTCCTCGGCCCTGGACAGCAGGGAGGCAGCGGCGGGCGCGCTGGTGAAGGTGAGCGCGTCCAGGCCGCGGGTGAGGGCCGCGTCGAGCAGCCGGTCGACGGGCCCGATGTCCTCCGGCGGCATCCACCGGTACACGGGCACGGGGACGACCTCGCCGCCGGCCGCCCGCAGCGACTCCACGAACCCGGGCAGCGGTTCACCGTGCAGCTGTACGGCGATACGGCGGCCGTCGACGCCCTCCTCGAGCAGCCGGTCGAGCACCTCGGCCATCGATTCGGAGGACGGCGACCAGTCCTCGGTCAGGCCCTGGGCCCGTATGGCGCCCTTGACCTTGGGTCCGCGGGCCAGCAGTTCCACCCCGCGCAGCCGTTCGATCAGTTCCTCGCCGAGGCCCCATCCGTCGGCGGCCTCGACCCACCCGCGGAATCCGATGGCGGTGGTGGCCACCACCACGTCCGGCGCGTGGTCGACCAACTCCTTGGTCGCGGTGAGCAGTTCGCCGTCGTCGGCGAGGGGCACGATCCGCAGGGCCGGCGCGTGCACGACGGTGGCCCCGCGCCGCTGGAGCAGCACGCCGAGCTCGTCGGCCCGGCGCGCGGCGGTCACTCCCACGGTGAACCCCGAGAGAGGCCCGTGGTCGGGTCGCTGCTGTTCGTCGTACATGGCTCTCGTCTCGCGCTCGTCGAGTCGTCGTACGGGTCTGTGCTGTCGTACGTCCGTGGCTGAGCCGAGCCTGTCAACGCACCGTGACAGGCTCGGTTCAACGTGATGTCGGGCGTGTTACGTCACACCTCCGCGTAGCTGAGCTGGGACTTCGCCTCGGTGGCGGAGGTGGCCCGTGCTCCGGTGGCGGCCGGGCGGCGAAGGTATACGGCCCAGGTGACCACGAAGGCGACCGCGTAGAAGGCGAGGAAGGTGACGAAGGCGCCGGTGCCGGAGCCGGAGCTGAGGAACGACTGCCGGAAGGCGAGGTTGATGCCGACGCCGCCGAGCGCGCCCACGGCACCGATGAGTCCCATGGAGGCACCGGAGAGCCGACGTCCGTAGCGGGCGGCCTGCTCCCCTTCGAGCCCCTTCGCCTCGGCCTTCCGCTGGAAGATGCCGGGGATCATCTTGTACGTCGACCCGTTGCCGAGCCCGCTGAGCACGAAGAGCACCACGAAGACGCAGACGAAGACCGGCAGCGACTTCTCGCTGCTGGCGACCACGAGGATCCCGGTCGCCGCGGCCATGGCCACGAAGTTCCACAGCGTGATCCTGGCGCCGCCGTAGCGGTCGGCGAGCCATCCGCCGACGGGCCGGATCAGGGAACCGAGCAGCGGGCCGATGAAGGTGAGGTAGGCGGACTGGAGCGGCGTACGCCCGAACTGGACCTGAAGGACCTGCCCGAAGGCGAAGGCGTAGCCGATGAACGACCCGAAGGTGCCGATGTACAGGAACGACATGATCCAGGTGTGCGCGTCCTTCACGGCGTCCCGGGCGGCGCCGGTGTCGTTCTTCACGGAGGCGATGTTGTCCATGAAGAGGGCGGCGAGGACGGCGGCCACCACGATGAGCGGGATGTAGATCCCGAGGAGCACCCGCGGCCCGCCGCTCGCCCCGATGATGGCGAGCGCCACGAGCTGGATGACGGGGACGCCGATGTTGCCGCCGCCCGCGTTGAGCCCGAGCGCCCAGCCCTTCTTGCGCAGCGGGAAGAAGGCGTTGATGTTGGTCATGCTGGAGGCGAAGTTGCCGCCGCCGATACCGGCCAGCAGACCCACCACGAGGAAGGTGTCGAACGAGGTGCCGGGCTTCATCACGACGAACGCGGCGACGGTCGGCACGAGCAGCAGACTCGCGGACACGATGGTCCAGTTCCGGCCACCGAAGAGCGCGACCGCGAAGGTGTAGGGGACCCGCACGACGGCGCCGACCAGCGTCACCATCGAGGTGAGCAGGAATTTGTCGGCCGGGGTGAGCCCGTACTCCGGCCCCATGAACAGGACCATCACCGACCACAGGGTCCAGACCGAGAACCCGATGTGCTCGGACAGCACGGAGAAGAGCAGGTTGCGCCGGGCGACCTTCTCCCCCTTCTCGGCCCAGAAGACCTCGTCCTCCGGATCCCACTCCTCGATCCAGCGACCGCCCCGCGCAGGGGCTGTACTCGTGGCTGGGGCAGTCATCTCACGCCTCCATTGGTTCTCCGGGCTTACTGGCCTGCTGTTTCCCGAAGGTAGGGAGGACGCGTTTCCGCGCTGTGCCTGTGGGTGACCGGAAGGGAACGTTGCTCTCACCCGCTCCCGGACCCGACGGTGAGGACGGGGCGGGAACCGTGAAGGCACCTCGGCCGCAGGGCCGGTCGGGCCGCCCGTCAGACGGCGGCGTGGTGGTACGAGGGGATGGCCCATTTCCCGCCGCCGGGATCACGGAGAACACCTGGGTCGCACGGCGTAGACGGTCGGAGGACAACCGGTCGGAGGGCAGCCGGTCGGAGAGCAGCCCGGTCGGAGGGCAGCCGCTCGGAGGGCAGCCCGGTCACAGGGCAGCCGGTCGGAGGCCAGCCCTGTCGGAGGGCAGCTCTCCCTCACTGGTCGGCAGAACCCCGGCCTCGCTGACCCCGACGGCGGTGCCGGGCCGCGGGAAGCGGCCCGGCGCGTACGACCGCTACGACCGCTACGACCAGCTACGACGCCGAGCGCGCGTCGCTGCGCACCTGGCTGAACCGCATCGCCACCAACCTCTGCCTGACCGCTCAGCCTGACCGCTCAGCCCGACCGCTCTGCGCGGACGCGCCCGCGGACCTCTGCCGTCGGGCCTGGTCGGCGCGGTGGAGGATCCGGCGGCGCGAATGACGACGAGGGCGGAGGCGCCGTGGCTGGAACCGTTCCCCGACGGAGGCGGAGCAGGAGCCGGGCTCGCCTCCGGCATCGGGGCGACGGCCGGGGATCCCTCGGGAGGGTCGCCGCCCGGGGCCGGCTGCAGGTCTTCACGACGGACCGGGGCGCGGTGAGCCACACCGTGGCCTTCCAACTGCCGACCGTCTAAGTAACGGCGCCGGGCTGGACTGAGTGTGAGACCTGCTGGCCGTACGGGCCGGGGGCTGGGGGCGCGTAAGGGCCAGGAGCCGGAACCGGGGGCTGGTTCTGCGGCTGGGCGGGCGCTTGGGCCGAGGGGTGGACCTGAGCCTGGGCAGGACCGACGTAGGGGCCGCCCGGCTGACCGGCGTACGGGCCTTGCGGGGCGTACGGGGCACTGCCCGGTTGAGAGGTGTACGGACCCTGCGGGGCGCACGGGGTGTAGGGGCCGTAAGGGCCGGCAGCCGTCCGTGCGGGGCCGTACCCCGCCGTAGGCGGCAGATACCGCACCCGCCCGCCCTCCTCCGTCACGGGCGCGAACCCGGCCGCCCGCAGCAGCGCCGCGAACTTGGCGTTCCTCTTGCGCGTGACGACGAGGCCGACACCGAGGGCGACCATCAGCACCGCCCACAGGATTCCGGCCACGGTGTAGGCGGAGGAGTCCCCGCCGGCCCGCACCCCGAGCACGACGCACCCGACGCTGAGGCCGACCGCCGCGTACACCATCCGCTTCTCGGCGTTCTTGCCGGTGAGGTCGAAGTTGATGCGAGCCTTGAGGAGTTCGAGCGCGTCAGGGACGACAGCCGGCAACGAGACCCCGTCACCGGCCTGCGGATACTGCGCCCAGTTCTGCGCGGCACGCGTCCGAGCCGGATCTGCCGTTTACTCATGCCGCCCCAACTCCCCACCGGACTTGCCCATTCACACCAGCAACCGGCCCAGCCTTTGACGCAGCCTCATCTCCGTAGAACCGCTAGGCAATCCGGTTTACCGGACCTTGACCCGATTTAGACGGCCGGCAAATCGGCACCGCCGGCCTCCCCGGACGCAGCTACTCTCATGGACCTCCCTCGCAGCGCCCACTATCGTCAATCGCACTTCGCAAAGAACGGGAGACTTCATGTCCGCTGGATCAGAGCCCGGACAGCCTGAGGTGAGGAGCCCGCGGCACTCGAAGGTTCAAAATGTCGCGTTCGCCGCTGGAATCATTGCAGTCCTGGCCACCATGACCCTCGGAGCCTTCGCGGGTGTTTACCTGACCACCAGCCTTGCGGACGATTCCATCCTCTCGAACGCGGTACCGGCGGACGGACGTAACAGCCTCGTGGTCGGCGGTATTGGCGTGGGCGGCCTGACAGGGCTCTTGCTCCCTCTGATCCTTGCGGGTGTCGTGAAGGGAACGGAGGAGAAGCCGCGACTTCGGCCGACCGAGGCCTTCCGAACCGTGCTGGCTCTTCTTGTCTTTGATGTGTATCTGCTGGCCGTCGCTGTGATCGTGGCCCAGTTCGGGAGGATCCTCCCCGAGGGCTTGACCGTACTACTGAGTGTCTTCGCCATCGGATTCAGCTGGATGCCCCTGGCTCTGATCCCGTGGGAGAGGTTCGGGGGGCTCCCCGTTGCGGGTGTACGCCTTGACTCAGCCGGCGGGTCAGACTCACACAAGCTTGATTGATTCGGCCAGGGCATCGGCCACCGTCGCCAGCTCATCACCCAGCCCCAAGGAAGTCCAGAGCAGCCGGGCCTCCAACACCACCGGGTGCAGGTGAGGCAAGACGTAGTGGGCGACCCCTTCGATCACTTCCCCACCGGCGGATTCAGGGGCACTCGGCTCCATACGATGGACCCGTACTGCGGATCCCACTGGGAGATCGGCTTCCGAGATCGAAGGGCTACCGAAGAAGGGACCTTCAGCCAGCTCAGCCTCACGGCGGAGGGCTTCCAAACTCAGGAGTTCCCGGGAGACAGGCAGTTCTCTCACTGTGTAGCTCGCCAGTACGGGCCCACCCACAGGGGCCAACAGCGCCGCACAGATTGCTCGCTGGCGAATCGCGGCAGCCCAATACCACAGGACATCCTCAGCGAAAGCGTCACGCCGATCGACGCAAGCGACGACGCCGCCGTGGTATTCCGCGGCCGAATGGGCCTGGACTTGCGGACTGCCGGCATCGAGGTCAAGAACCAACCAGCTTTCGGGGGCAGGCAGCTCGACCCTGCACTCACTCCAGCCGTGCTCGGAAACCTCCATACCGAATGCCACGGCGGTCACCTTCCGGCAAGAGAGGCGTCGGGACCAGTGACATCCATCTCCGGTTCACCCGCGAAGATGCCTTGGAAGCTGTACGAGTCGGAACTCGCTCCGGTGCCAGTGGCGGCAAGCGCCCACGAGTTGTAGTGCATCGCCTGCTTGAATGCATCAGGAGTTCCGATGAAGTTGAGGTCGGCCGAACTGACATTCCTCATACGGCCGAGCTCGTCCACCATGCCTGGCCCAACGTACATGCTGGCAAGGCCGCGCGCTCCACCGACGTTCCAGGCATTCCGAACCGCCGCAACGTTGTCGCCCACCTTGAAGACATCCCGCCAATTGCTCCGGATCGCGCCGAGGTCGTCCGCGAAGGAACGAGGCAGCCCCTTGAAAGCGGCTCCGAGGCTGACGTCTGGTCGCGCCGCGCGAGTAACGGCTCCGGCCCGCGTGCCCACCATCTCCTGGACGAGGGTCCGACGTGCCGCCGAGCTGAGGCCGGGATTCCAACCACGCACGTACTGCGTCGCGGCTGTCCAGACCTTGCTGCGCCCGACCGTGGCAGCGAGTTTCGCTCCCGATGAGAAGACCCGCCCGATTCCGAACGTCGCCAGCCCCAAGACGTCCAAAGCCACGTCCTGCCACGATCCATCGCCATTGATCAGGAGAAGCACGTGACAGATCAGCGACAGAACTGTCATGGCGAGCGCGATCGCGCCAAGGACACCCGCAATCGCCTGTCCGATGATGGGGATCCACCCGACCAGAAGTGATAGAACTCCACATACTGCCGCGACGGCCCCGGCGATTTTACTGATCAAGTTGAGCGAGTCGCGCAGGTCGTCCAACCAACTGTCATTGAGACCATCACGCTCTGCCGCGTGGTGAATACGTTTCGCCGCCGAGTCGCCCGCGTGTTTGTGGCGGGTCTTCAAAGTCGCCAACTTGCCGCGCAGCTCGTCCAAACCGTCTCGCAACTCGGACGCCTTCTTATCGAGCTTGTTCTGGCTGTCGCCGTCCGTCCCCTCAGGCGGGTTGCCTGCTCGAGACTTCGCAGATGCCAGGTCCGCGGCCTGCGCTTCAGCCTGCCCGAGAAGCCCATCCGCCTCCTTCTGAATTGTCTCAAGATCGGTGTGGTACTCCTTGAGCGCGGCGCCGGCCTCTTCATAGCGGCTGTGCGCCCTGCTCACCGTCTTCGCAGTCTCGCCGGCCTTGTCGGCGAACTCCCGTCCCGCCTTCGAATCCCAGCTCTTCTGGTCTCCGACTCGACGCAGCGCAGCCGCAGTGTCGGAGATCGTCTTGGCCGTAGCCGTGAAACGGCGTGCCAGCGACTTCAGGTCGTGCACATCACCGGGAACAGGGTCACTGCTCTCGTCCAGCACCTCCCAGCGATGGTCAGCCGGGCGGGTCACTTCTTCTGCCCTTTGCCGACCAGAGCGCTGTAGAGGGCGGTGTCGAGTTCGACGTACGCCTTGGACGCTTCCTTGGCGATGGTTCCCAGCGCCTCGATATCCTTGATCATCTTCTCGCGATTGTCGTCCCAGTCGTCGGAAAAGTCCTGAAGTCTCTCGTGCAGCAGCTTGTGCCCGACAGTGCGTCGGTCGTAGGACTCCATAAGCCTGTCAAGCCCCACGAACTCCGTTGCCACTGTCCTCAATCCAGTTCCGACCGTGTGCAAGTCGTCGGTGGAGACTCTGAGACGTTCACTCATGCGGACCCTCCTTGCCACCGTCGTTCCGTGCCTGCCAGCGAAGAGTGCCTGCAACGGCGTCGAACAACTCCACCATCGCGTCGGCGATCGGCTCCATTGGAGTACTGAACGTGAGCATCAACATCTCGTCACCCCAGGGTCCAGGCACGAAATATTCAACGATCGTGTCGTCGAACTCTGATCCCAATTTCTTCGACTCACGTGTTCGTTCGGTGCGACGGCACCGAGCGGCCCTTCCTGCGGCCGGCAGGCTGACGGAAGTCACTTCGCCCCGTCCGGCGAGTGCGGCGACGGCGTCCAGGCTGTCGAACCGCTGATGAACGCGAGAGACCAGGAGTGACGCGGACAACGGGATGCCGGCTGCATCCAGGAAAGACAGATAAAGCACCACGCCGCCTTGGTCAGCGCCCGCGAGAGCAGCACCCGTCAGTTGTTGCTCAGCCTGCCGACGCAGAACGGGCTGATCCTCAACACCAGCGAACTGTCGCCGGATCAGCGCGCTCACGGATGCCTCGCGATCCTCTTGCGGCTGAAGCGGGATGCGGTACCAATCCTCGGGGGTGATCAAGCCGAACACACCGCCGCCACCGGCAGGCCGGGGCGACGCCACTTCCCCGCTCACTCCGGTTCTGTCACTCACTGGGGCTCACCCGGCTCTCAACGGTTGACGGATTGGATCTCTTGCACCACGACGTCCTGCTCGGCTCCGAACGTGCCGTCCGGCAGATTCCGGGCCTCGGCCACTCCGGTGCCCGTCCAGTGGATCTTCCAGGTGACAGTCGCCCTCAGCTTGTACGAGCCATCGCCCGAAGAACGCAGGTACTTCACCCCACAGGGCGGCGTCTGCTCGGCCTTGCCCTTCGCGTACGCCTCACCGATGTGATCGCCGGTGATCTCGCACACGCCGGAAGCGGGATACGTCTCTGCGTCTGCCGTACCGGGATCAATCCTGAGTGAAACCGGCTCCGCGGTCGTGGTCGCCGTCACGTTCAGCAGGGGCACCGACGCCGTCACCGACACCGGCTTGAACTTCGCCGTGTCCAGCCACGCCCACGTCGGCAGATTCACCTTCGTCGTACCCGCCGGAGCAAGGTCCACCTTCGTCGACGGCACCCGAATCTCCGCATACGCCAACTGCGCCAGCATCTCCGGCGTGATCGCCTCCGGAACATCCGCCGGCGGGGCATCACCCGTGTCCACCCAGAAGATGCCCTTGTCGCACT
Source organism: Streptomyces sp. NPDC005141 (assembly GCF_053599975.1). Lineage (NCBI taxonomy): Bacteria > Bacillati > Actinomycetota > Actinomycetes > Kitasatosporales > Streptomycetaceae > Streptomyces > Streptomyces sp. NPDC005141. The sequence continues at coordinate 126,221 of NZ_JBSFYW010000006.1, forward strand.
TGAGCGCGCCCGGGTCACCCTCACGGCCTTCAGTGACGTACGAGTCCCACCAATATCCCTTGTCTGCCTTGGCCTTGTTGAAGTCCTTCGCCTCGCCGCCATTGACGTACTTGTCACGCTGCTCCAAGTCCCACTCGGGACCCGTCGACTCCGCATTCCAGATCGGCTCCAAATACTTCTGCAGCTGATCCGGCGTGTACTTCGGAGCGTAGTAACAAGCAGGCGGAGTCCACGCACCCGACGAAGAAGTCACCGGCCCGGCAGAACCACCCGACCCATTCTTCGAACGATCAAAGACAACAGCACCCGCCGTCGCCGAGAGGCTGCCTCTACCGTCCGAATCGCCGGACGCTTTGCCACTAGGAGGGGGTGTCTGAGCACCACCGCCGATCTTGTTGTCAGCCATGGCAGGCGCGGCACTTAGACAGAAGGAACCGATCAGCGCAGAAGAGATCAGAACTCGTGAACCGGCGCTCAGGGCTGGCACTTTGCACTCCCCCTCTGGGAAAGAAGCTTCTCGATGACCCATACACCCTTGTCGTTCTTGTGCAGCTGGGTGTTGTAGAGAACGTAGCTATTCTTCGTAACAGCTGTCTTGTCGACCTTCCTCGGCTTCAGATACATGTCGTACGCCTCGCTCTGGTCCTCGCAGTACACGAGTGATGCGCTGCCAGAGCTATCCACGTTCACTGCCGCGTCGTAGTACCGATAAGCCCCAGTTGTACGAGCCTTAGCCTTGACGTAAGCCTCGATAAACTTCTGAGTTTCCGCGGCTGCTTCACCCTCGTAGTAGTAGAGATATGCCTTGTCTAGGGCGTCTTGGTTGGCAATGGCCAGGTCGACAGCCTTGATGGACTGCTCACTGTCCGCCAGAATCGCTTCCTTTTCCTTGTCGCCCGTCTTACGCCACTCGAAGTTGTAGTGGAGATCCGTCGGCAGCTCGATCTTCGGTCGTCCCGCGGAGGCCGTCGCGCTCGCCCCAGGCGAAGCCGACGTCTCTCCCCCGGTGTCCGCCCCGGCGATCTTGTCGTTGCCCTTCGGCTTCTCGTCACCCCCGCCGCACGCGGTCAAAAGCAGCGCTGCTGTCGCTCCGACGGCGGCTGTGACAAGCAAGCGGGGACGGCGGTTCACGGCAGACTCCTGTGCGACGTGGGGTGCAGAAGGGCAACAACACGCTATCGGGGGCCCGTGCGACGACACCAGAGCGAATGACGCCACGCAGAGCACAGGAGCTGGGCATAGAGCCTCATAGCGTGGCCAACCGGCTGCTCAGAACCTTCGATCGAGTGACGGTGCACCGTGAGGCAAATCACCGAGTTGGCGTCCGCAAAGCCCTCCGTCCAGGAGCTCCATCGGCGAAACGGCCGCCCTCTTCAAGCTTCCTGACGCACCACCATGACCTTCCGCCCCCGCGATCACGACACTTCAGCCACCGAGGTCAGAGGATTGACGAAGGTGGCCAGGGAGGCGATGTGGCGGAGGATCGCACGGTACTGCTCACGGTGTCCGACAGCCGTCGTGCTCAGCGTGAACACAGCCAGTCGTCTGCAGTCCGGGTGCGGCAGGTGAGCGTGGAACTGGACCAAGGGCAGCTGAGGAAGGCCGCTGTCGGCTCTGGGGGTATGCGTGGTTTCGCTGAACGTGGCCGGACCACAGGGAAGTTCGACGTATTCGACGTGCGCCTGCCCGTCGGGACCACTCACCGCGCGAGCGGCTGTCACAGCTCGCGGCGACACCGCCATTGCCCGCCAGGACACGGTGAAGAACGACAACAGCGGTCGATCGCCGCTCGTGTCCCTCTCATCGACGTCATCACGGTGCAGTCCGATCGAGCAATGGACCGTTCCGACCTCCCGCAGAGCACCGAGCAGTTGCTGCCCCTGTGCGAACTGGGCAATGAACCGCTGCCGGGCCACCTCGTCGGGAGCCGACTCGAGAAGCGGCGCGAGAGCGGTGCGCAGATCATCGGCAGCCACGGAGTCCGGTAAGGGGAGCAGCGCATCGAGGGGCACAGCGGTGAAACCTGCGGGTTCCGCGAACCAGATATCAGCGTCGGGGTCTTCGGCTGAGTCTGCGACGGTGAAGTGGGGGGCCGTGGTCATCGAGTCCTGCCAGGTACGAGTCAGTACGTACGCGGGTGCGGGCGCACCGGGTCGGGAACATGAGCGCCGGAGCGGCGGGCACGTTCGAGGGCGGCCGGGCTTGCGTTCCAGTCGACCGGCTCGATGCCCCGGCGGCCCGTGGCGGTGCGTTGATAGAGCAGATGAAGCCTCTTGGGTGCCTCGCCGTTGCGGCTTGTGGCAGCGATGACGGCGATGAAGCGGGGGTCGCCGGCGAACCAGAGCGGTTCGATCTGCGCCTTCAGCTCCAGCTTCGTACGCGCCGAACCGAAGCGTCGCATCCACCAGAAGGTGCGCATGCCGGAATGGAAAAGCAGCGGGATCCGCTCTTCCGGCTCCTCCGGATTGGGCAACTCCAGCCACATCTCATCCTCTTGAGCCTGAGGATGCTTGTTCCGGCCCCGGGGGACGCCGGTGAGGAGCTGCCAGGGGTACTGCCAGAGGACTCGCTGGATTTGGATGGAGGGTCGGATGTAGGCGAGTTGGAGGACGGCTCGGAACGCCGAATAGAGGAGGACTGGAATGAAGAGAAAGGCGTAGCCCGGGCTCAGAAACGATACAAGCACCCCTAGCGAGCCGATCCAGACTGCGGTCCATCCCGCAAGGCGCGCAGCAATCATGATCATGTGTCGGATCCAAGCGCGTTGGGTTGGCGAATGGTCCCAAGCAGTCCGGCAATTGGTCGGGTTCACGCGGTGCGAGCCTCCTGCTCAGATCTAGAACACGTGACGGGCAACATCGAAAAGGGCTCCGCCGTCAAGACCCAGCCGCACTCCATCGATGCCTGCTACGGAGCCGTCCTTGATTCCGTCATCGTCCGTGTCTACGGCGGTCATGGCCAAACCGAAGCCTGCAGTGGTCACGCCGACCGAGGCGGACGTGACCTCGACTGCCTTAGTGACTTGGGCTGCTCGGGCGCCTCGAATCGTGAAGCCGAGCAAGGAGTTGTCCAGGTCGGAGATGGCTTTCGCCTGCTCCATCGTTCCACCGCCGAATCGGGCAACGCGTTGACCGATCGTAAGAACCTCCCCCGCTTCGCCAGTCGCCCTGAGTGCGGTCGCCGCCCCTTTCCAAGTCGCACCGAGGCCAGGCAGCGCACCGAGGGCGTCGCCCCCGACAGTGACAAAGTTGCTCCAGAAGTCGGTGTCGAGCTCACCATTCGTGAAGCCGTCTTTGAGCGATGCCCACACCGTTGGGTCCTGAGTGATCCGCAATGACAACGACGTCGCACTCAATGCTGCAGCGCAAAGCAGCAGTACCGCGGCAGCTGTCCCGCCTGACACGACAAAGAGCGCCACCAGACCGACTACCGCTGCCACCGTGCTCAGAATGTCCGGCAGATTCTCACTCAGCCAGTCGAGTGCCGAGTCGAACCAGCCCGGCTCATGCGGGGCCAGCTTCTTCGTGGCGTCACGGATCTTGGCCGCTCGGTGCTGTGCCTGGTGCTCATGTTCGTCCGCGAGTTTCCGCGCCTTGCCGCGGATCTTCTGGAGGGCGTCCTCGGCGTCCTCCACTGCCGAGTTCGCCTTGGTCAGGGCCTTCTGCGCCTCGTCGTGCCCGGCACCCTTCTTGTCCAGGTCGGGGCTGTCACCCGCCTCGGCGGCGTGGCCCTTCGCCCGGTCCACGGCGGCCTGCGCTTCCTTCGCGTCCTCTTCGAGTCGCTTGGCGCGCCGCTGGAAGTCGTCGAGTTCGCCTTCCCAGCGGTCGAGTTGTCCGGCCGCCTTGCGAATGGAGCGTGCGAGGTTCCTCAGGTTCAGAGGGAGCGGGCCGCCGTCCAGCTGCTCGCGGAAGGCGACGGCCGCGTCGCCCTTCCAGTAGCTGCCGTCCATCAGCTTGGTGACGAGGTCATGCGTCTCTTCGAGTACCTTCGCGCATCCTGTGAGTTTCTTGCGCAGGCCGCTCACGGTCTCTGTACTGCCCGGCACCGGATTGAACTCCAGGTGCGGGTAGTCCGGGTTGGGGATGTGCGGGGCCGACTTGAGGCCCTGTGGCTTTGCGCGGTCGGCGCGGGACTGCGGATCGAGTGCCGCTCCTGTTTCCCCGGGCGGGTACGTCACCTCGTACCGCCGCCGTTGCCGGTGCCGGCCTTATGCAGGGATTGTTCCAGGGCCTTGTCCACCTCGCGGTAGCTGTCCCTGCTCTTCCCGATGATCTTGGCCAGGTCCTCGGTCTGCTCACCGATCTGGTCGGCTCCGTACTTCCAGTTGTCCTGGAAGTCCTCGCAGGCACAGTCGAGATCGTCGGTGCCCAGACCGCTGACCGTGGCGTCCTCCAACGCCTTGCGCAGGCCCTTCAACGAGTCGGTCGACGTCCTGAGCATCTTCATGAAGTGCGACAGCTCATCGCCGTCGACGGCCAACCGCTCCGCCACGCCCTCTGCCTCTTCCGGATCTCAGTGAGTCCGGAGGGCCGGACTCAACGGTTGACGGATTGGATCTCTTGCACCACGACGTCCTGCTCGGCTCCGAACGTGCCGTCCGGCAGGTCTCGCTCTTCAGGTATGCCGGTGCCCGTCCAGTGGATCTTCCAGGTGACGGTCGCCCTCAGCTTGTACGAGCCATCGCCCGAAGAGCGGAGGTACTTCACCCCACAGGGGGGCGTCTGCTCGGCCTTGCCCTTCGCGTACGCCTCACCGATGTGATCGCCCGATATCTCGCAGACGCCCGACGCGGGATACGTCGTGGCGTCGTCCGTCCCCGGGTCGATCTTCAGAGAGACCGGCTCCGCGGTCGTGGTCGCCGTCACGTTCAGCAGGGGCACCGACGCCGTCACCGACACCGGCTTGAACTTCGCCGTGTCCAGCCACGCCCACGTCGGCAGATTCACCTTCGTCGTACCCGCCGGAGCAAGGTCCACCTTCGTCGACGGCACCCGAATCTCCGCATACGCCAACTGCGCCAGCATCTCCGGCGTGATCGCCTCCGGAACATCCGCCGGCGGGGCATCACCCGTGTCGACCCAGAAGATGTCCTCGGTACAGTCACCGGCGGCCGGGTCGCCCTCGCGCCCCTCAGTGACGTACGAGTCCCACCAGTAGCCCTCGCCGGCCTTGTCCTTGTTGAAGTCCTTGTACGGCTTCCCGTTCACGTACTGGTCGCGCTGTTCCGCATCCCACTGATACCCCGTCGAGTCGACCCCCCAAATCGACTCCTTGTACTTCTGCAGCTGGGCCGGGGTGTACTTCGGGGCGTAATAGCAGGCAGGCGGGGTCCACGTACCTGACGAAGAGGTCACCGGGCCGGCCGATTCGCCCGACCCGTTCTTCGAACGGTCGAAGACCACGGCACCGGCGGTGGCGGACAACGTGCCGTCATCCGTGGCGTCTCCGTGCGGCTTGGGTGTGGTGTTCTCGTTGCCTTCGCCACCACGGCCGCCGGCATACGCGACTTGGGGGGCGAGCGCCGCAATACAGAGGAGAGCTATGGCTGTCACCGACCTCGGTGAACGCTTCACGGCTGGCACTGGTCAGCACCCCGCTTCGAGATGACGTTGGTGGTCTGCCACACACCGTCCGAATTCTTGACCAGCTTGGTGTTGTACAGCACGTAGCTGTCCGCCGAGGTCGGCGTCTTCTCGGGCTTGTTCGTCTTCCGGTTCTTGAGGAAGGACTTGCTTTCGTCCGAGCAATAGATGACAGCCGCACTGCCGTCGGGACGAAACGAAACCTGGCGGTCGAAGTAGCGAGTGGTTCCCGTCCATGAACGATCGTCGTCCAAGTAGCCCTTGACGAACGTCCTCGCGCTGTCCAGGGCGCCTTCTGCGCTGTAGAAGCCCAAGGCCTCGGTACTCATGCTTCCTTGGAAGATCGCGTCATCAATGGAGTTGATGCGCTGGGCGTTGTCCGCGAGCACCGCGTCTTTCTTGGCGTCGCCGGTCTTCTGGCCCTCGAACACGTTCCGCGCATCGGAAGGGAACTTGATCGTGGGCCGGCTCCCGGTGGCCGTCGCACCCGCCCCAGGCGAAGCCGACGTCTCTCCCCCGGTGTCCGCCCCGGCGATCTTGTCGTTGCCCTTCGGCTTCTCGTCACCGCCGCCGCACGCGGTCAGAAGCAGCGCTGCTGTCGCTCCGAGGGCGGCTGTGACGAGCAGGCGGGGGCGGCGGTTCACGGCGGACTCCTGTGCGGCGTGGGGTGCGGAAGGGCAGCGACACGCTATCGGGGGCCCGTGTGACGACACCAGTGCGAATGGCGCCGAGCGGGGAACAGGAGCTGGGCATAGCGGTTCATAGGGTGACCAACTGGTCGGCCGGAACCTTCGATTGAGTGATCCTGCGGGTGGGACGCGTCACCGGGTTGGCCACCGCAAAGCCTTGCGGTCGGGCAGGACCGGAACCGCGCGTCCCCGACGGGAACACATCACCGTCGCCAGGGCCCGGCCGAGGGCGGTCACGCGCTCGACCCGCCCGGCAGAAACCGTCGCCGGGATCCGGCCGGGGGCGGTCGCACGTTCAACCCGCCCCCGGCAGGACCTCGTTGCTCAGTCTCGTCGCTCGGTCTCGTCGCTCAGCTCTTCCCCCGACGCCCCCGCGCCGGGCGTCCCGCGGGCTTGCGGGTCTTGGAGCCGTTCGGCCAGAGCCGTGGGCTTCGCTTCGCCGCGATGTCCTCGATCCAGCCGAGGCCCAGGATGGTCAGGCCGATCAGCGGCCACACCAGGACGAACATCCACACCATGTACGTCGTGTCGAGGGCCGCGACGGCGCGGTCGTCCTGCATGAAGGGGAGGTTGTACAGCTGGTCGAGGATCGGGACCGTAGCCATGATGAGCATGTTGTGCCACAGGTAGATCGTGACCGCGCGGTTGTTGGACAGCGTCACCAGCTTGTCCCACTTGGCCAGGCGGCCAGGCAGTTGCTGCCAGGACGGGCTGTACACGAGCAGGATCACCACGAACCCGAAGGACCACATCGCGTCGGCCAGCGGGATGTCGTTCAAGTCCCAGCCGTCGGGGCCCAGATGGCCCGAGGCCCACCACAGGGCGAAGGCCATCAGCAGGGTCGAGCACGAGATCGCGATGTAGCGCGGGATCTTCGCGAGCATCCCGTCGTGGTGGGCGAAGCCCAGCACCCAGCAGCCGCCGAAGACGGCGAAGTCCGTGATGGCGTTGCCCAGTTCGCCGGGGATGGTGAAGATCCCGGTGCCGACCACCGCCGTGAGCACGAGAGGAGCCAGCAGGGTCGCCCACGGGGCACGGCGGAAGGCCCACAGAAGGAGCGGGGAGGCGACGACGAACCACAGGTAGGCGCGCAGGTACCAGAGCACGCCCGCGCTCTGGACCGCCCAGGTGTCCTCCAGCAGACCCGACTGGGAGCCGATCTTCCAAGGGAACGGCGGGGCGCCGACCGGGACGATGTAGTTGAGCAGGTCGACCAGGCCCCAAGTACCGCCGTGGTCCGGGTCGTTCACGGGGTTCCAGCCGCCCGCGAACATCATGGCCAGCGCCACCGCGCTGAAGGCCCAGAGCGGGGGCAGCAGACGCCGCACGCGCCCCCTGATCACACCCCACGCCGGACGCTTCAGCGAGCGCGCCATCAGCGAGCCCGCCAGCGCGAACATCACGCCCATGGAGGGGAAGAGGACCGTCAGCCACGCCCAGCCGAAGAGGTGGTACGCGACCACGCGGACCAGGGCTATGGAGCGGAGCAGGTCCAGGTAGCGGTCACGGCCGGGGCGGCTCGGAGCCGGCTTCTGTTCCGGCTGCGGCCCCTGGCCCGATGCCGGCGCCTGGCCCGGCTCCGGCTGCTTCCCCGGCTCCGGCGAGGTCCCCGGCTGCGAGGGCGGCCACGGCTGCGACGGTGCTCCCGGATACGGATGCGGGACCGCCGCCCCCGGGGTGCCCAGCGGCGGAGTCGCCCCCACCGGGTACTCGTGCGTGGTCATCCGACCGGCCTCCGTTCGTTCCCGCTCTGTGACGCCCGCTCCCGCGGGACCGATCCCGGCGCCTCCACCACGCCCGTGCGGCGCAGTTTCTGCCAGCGCAGCCGGCCGCCGGTGAGGGCGGTGATCCAGGACTGGAGCAGGACGACGTACATCAACTGCCGGTAGAGGATCTGCTGCAGGGGGAGCGAGATCAGGTGGGTCATGCGTTCTTTGTCCAGGCGGAAGGCGTATGCCGCGCAGACCGCCTGGACGGCGAGGACGCCGAGCCAGGCGATGATCGTCTTCTGGGTCGGGCCGAAGACGACGCCGTACAGGAGGAAGACGTCGATCAGGGGCGCGAGCAGCGGGGCCAGGACCATGAAGAGGGAGACCAGCGGCAGGCCGACCCGGCCGAAGCGGCCCGACGGACCCCGTTCGACCACGGCTCGGCGGTGCTTCCAGATCGCCTGCATGGTGCCGTACGACCAGCGGTAGCGCTGGGACCAGAGTTGCTGGACGGACTCCGGCGCCTCGGTCCAGGCCCGCGCCTTCTCGGTGTAGACGACGCGCCAGCCGTCACGGTGGAGGGCCATCGTGATGTCGGTGTCCTCGGCGAGCGTGTCGTCGCTCATGCCGCCGACGCGCTCAAGGGCGGAGCGGCGGAAGGCTCCCACCGCGCCCGGGATCGTCGGCATGCAACGCAGGATGTCGTACATACGACGGTCCAGGTTGAAGCCCATCACGTACTCGATGTGCTGCCAGGCGCCGATGAGGGAGTCGCGGTTGCCGACCTTGGCGTTGCCCGCGACCGCGCCGACCTGCGGGTCGGCGAAGGGCTGGACGAGTTCGCGGACGGTCGCCGGTTCGAAGACGGTGTCGCCGTCCATCATCACGATGATGTCGTGGCTGGCGTTCGCCAGACCCCGGTTGAGGGCCGCGGGCTTGCCGGCGTTGTGCTGGCGCACGACGCGTACGTTCGGCAGGCGCAGGTCCTCGACGATGCGGGCGGTGCCGTCGCTCGATCCGTCGTCGATGACGATGATCTCGATGGGATGCTCGCTGGCCATGAGGGAGTGCACCGTGTTCTCGATGCACTTGGCCTCGTTGTACGCCGGGACCAGCACCGACACCGGTTCGGTGATCGGTGTCGGGCCCCAGCGGAAGTCCTTGCGGCGAACCCGGCGGGCGTGTGCTGCGGAGAGCAGCAGCATCAGGCCGAAGCGGGTGAAGACCAGCACGCCGATGATCGCGATGCCGACGACCAGGACGTCGGTGGTCTTCTCCGAGGCCTGGACCAGGAAGATCCAGGCCTTGCCCTTCCAGAGGTCGAGGCCGGTCACCGGGGTGTGCGCGCTCGGCGCGTTCAGCGCCTCGGTGAGGTTCTCGAAGTCGTAGCCCTGCTTCTGGAGTTCGGGCACGAACCTGTCGAGTGCCTGCACGGTCTGGTGGCGGTCGCCGCCGGAGTCGTGCATCAGGACGATGGCACCCTTGCCGCCCTTGGGCGTGGCCCGGCGGATGATCTCGTCGACGCCCGGCTTCTGCCAGTCCTCACTGTCGGTGTTGTTGACGACGGTGATGTAGCCGCGGGTGCCGATGTACTGCGTCACCGGCCAGGACTTGTCGTCCATGGCGTCGGCGAAGGAGGAGTACGGGGGGCGGAAGAGGGACGTACGGATGCCCGCCGCGCCCTCCAGCGCCAGCTGGTTCTGCGAGAGCTCCCAGTCGATGCGCTTCTTGGACTGGTACGACAGGTCGGGGTGGTTGAAGGTGTGCAGGCCGACCTCGTGGCCCTCCCGCACCATGCGCTCGACGAGTTCCGGGTAGCGCGAGGCCATGGTGCCGGTGACGAAGAAGACCGCGTGGGCGTGGTGCGCCTTGAGGACGTCCAGGACCTTGGGGGTCCAGGTGGGGTCCGGGCCGTCGTCGAAGGTGAGGACGAGACGGTGGTCCGGGACGCTCAGGCTGGTCGTACGCCCGCTGCGGGTGTCGATGACCGGGCCGCCGTCGAGGATCTTCTCCGGCACCTTGTCGGTGGCCGCCTCGGGCTGGATGCGGTGGTCGGCGAGGATCTCGCTGTGCACGTAGCCGCGCAGCATCAGCATCGCCATCAGCGCGACCAGGATGAGCGTGGGCAGCAGGAAGCGCATGGGCAGACGTCGGCGCCGGGCGTTGCGGTCCTGCTTCGGGGTGGTGCGGGAATCACGGCCCGGCGCGCTGGGCGCAGGACCGTGACGGCTGGTGCGGGACATCAGAGGAGGTTCTCCGGGGACGGGAGGGAGAGGGAGAGGGAGTACGGGGAGCTGAGAACGCTCGCCTGCGCGGACTCACCGCGGATCTGGGCGACGGGAGCCACCACGACGGAGAAGGCCAGCGCTTCGGCGCCTGCCCCCGCTCCGTCGGAACCGCCGGTGCCCGCGGTCTCCGTGGGATCGGCCGTGGCGCCGGGGGTGGTGGCGGTGGCGGTGTCCGTTGGCGGGTCGACCACGGGGTTGCTCGGGTCGGGGTCCGGGTCCTTGGTGGTGGCGCCGGGCTTCGGCTTCTTCGTCGTCGACGTCGTCGGCTTGGGGTCGCTGGACGCGCTCGGGGAGGCGGCCTTGTCCGAGGCGCCGGGTGCGGGGGTCGACCCGGGCGAGGGCGTCGTGCCGTCGTCGGCCGTCGCCACCGCGCCGGGTGCGGTGGCGTTGCCGGTGCCGGACGGGTCCACCGACTGGGAGGGCAGCGGCGAGGTGTCGACCTGGCCGGCCGGCTGGTCCTTCTCCTGGCCCGGGACCGGGAGCCAGGGCGCGTTGGAGTTGCCCGACAGGAGTGTGGCGACGATCACGACGGCGTAGACCGCGCAGGCCACGGCGACGAGCATGCCGAGCCGGCGGAAGCGGCGGCTGCGGCGGCCGGACTCGTCGACGAAGACGGGGGCGTCCGAGGCCTCCTGGGACGTCGGGGCGCCCTTGGCCTGCTGGACCAGCCAGTCGTCGAGCCGGCGGCCCGCGCCGTCGAGCTGGACCGTGACCTCGTGCGGGTCATGGGTGTGCTCGGGGTCCTCGGGGCGCTCCCAGGAAGAAGGCAGGGGACCGTCGAGGTCCGGCACGGGTCCGGAGAGCAGCTCGGTCTCCGGACCGTCGCTGAAGAAGGGCCGCGTCTTTGCCGTACGGGCGGCGAGGGCCGGCCCCGCGTCCGACTGGCCGGCGGAGGTGAACCACGCCCCGGGCGGGCGTCCGGAGGGCGAACCCGCCTCGGATGCACGGCCGGAGAACGCCTCGTCCTCCGTCACGAGACCGGCGAGCAGCTCGGTCTCCGGCTCCGGGGTTCGCTCGGAACGTCCGCCGGCTGCTCGCTCGGCGCGTTCCCCACGCTCAGGACTGATGCCAACTCCCATATTCGGCCACGAGGCCGTTTCACCGCCGGCCTTCGGCCAGGCGATCGTCTCCTTGGCTTCCGGCCCAGGTGACGGATCGATCAGCCGCCCGTCCGGCGGAGCGACATCTCGTCGAGCCGGTTGGGCGTCTTTCCGCCAGTTTTCAACGCGCACGTGCTTCCCCCCACGGGACAGTTCACGGGTGCGCGACGACTCCGGGCAAATACTCACCATGCCGTCCGGATCGAGCCCCCACTCGACCCGAGCGCCCCCAATATCACACTGTGCCCGGACGAAGAATGTAGCGCACGTGTGGGACTCGTGTGGTTACGTCTCATGTACAGCTCATCAAAACGAGTGCATCGGTGGCCGGAATCCACCCTTCCTCAGGGCTGAGAAGCCATTCTTCCTCGGTCGCGAGTTCGATGGCTGCTCGCCCGAGCGCATCGATCCCGGGGTGCACAAGTCCCTTTCGCCACACCAGTGACACGGGTGACAAGGGAACCGGATCGACGAGCGGCTTCGTCACCGTCCCCGGCGTGGCCGGAAACTCCACCACGGCGAGGACCGGAGTCCGCTTCTTGGCCATGATCCGCTGAAATTCCTCGACTCCGACAGCCACCGGTGCGGGTGAAGCGAGGGTGATCCCTCTTCCCTCGAACAGGTGACGTGCCAGGTCGGTCCACTCCAGCGTCCGGGGGTTTCCCGCTCCGGCGTACACCGTCTCGCCCGCGAGCGCGGCCAGCGGCACCACGTCCAGAGCGGCGAGGTGGTGGTCCTCGGGCAGGACGACGGCCATCGGCTCGTAGCGCACGATCCGCTGGTCCAGCCGGGCCCGTACGGCCGGGTCGAGTCCCGCGAACCGGCCGAAGGACGCGTCCAGGCGTCCGGCGAGCAGCTCCGCCGCCGCGCCGGTGAGCCCTGTCTCGTAGCGGGCCATCAGTTCGCTGCCGGGGGCGAGTTCACGGGCCCGGTCGAGGACGCGGCTGGAGACCAGGCCGGGCGTATTGACGTCGACGAGCAGAGGCCGCTCCTCGCCGCCGCGCCCCGCGAAGGCGTCCAGCAGCGCGTCATGCGCCTCCAGCACACGGCGCGCGTACGGCAGCAGCCGCTCGGCGTCCACCGTCGGCGTCACCTGCCGGGTCGTCCGTACGAACAGTTCCGCCCCGAGCTCCCGCTCCAGCCGGCGGATGTCGCGGCTGAGGGACTGCTGGGCGACGTACAGCCGCGCGGCGGCGCGGGTGAAGTGCAGCTCCTCGGCGACGGCGAGGAACGCGCGCAGGAGACGGGGGTCCAGATGACCGGGGAGGGGGCGTTGACCAGGCATCACGTGAACCTACAACCCAGGTGCGTCAATCGCGACGGAGTAAGTGTTGGACCGCTCCCGCGGTGCCGGGCGACGGTTCACCCATGTCGCCGCTCACCCCGTACCGCCGCCTCTTCGCGCTGCCCGGCACCCGCGCCTTCACCCTCGGCAACCTCGTCGCGCGGCTGCCGATGGGCATGTTCAGTGTGAGCGCGGTCATCATGATCGCGAGTTCGCGGGGCTCGTACGCCCTCGCCGGCGCCGTCACGGCGACCGGTCTGGCGGCGACGGCGGTGGTCGCTCCCTGGACCGCGCGTCTCGTCGACCGGCACGGGCAGGCCCGGGTGGCCGTGCCCGCCACGGCCTTCGCGCTGCTGGGCGGGATCGGACTGGTGGCGTGCGTCCGTCTCGGCGCGCCCGACTGGACCCTCTTCGCCGCGTACGCCGCCACCGCCACGACCCCCAACACGGGCGGGATGTCCCGCGCGCGCTGGGCCCACCTCCTCGAGGGCGACGCGGCGGCGCTGCACACCGCGAACTCCTTCGAGCAGGCCGCGGACGAGCTGTGCTTCATGCTGGGCCCGGTGCTCGCGGCCCTGCTGTGCGGAACGCTCTCCCCGGAGGCGGGCATGCTGACGGGGTCCGCCCTGCTGATGACGGGCGTCCTGCTCTTCACCGCGCAGCGTTCGACCGAGCCGCCGCCCCAGCCGCGTACGACGTCCGCCTCGCCCCTGCTCGCGCCCGGAATGCCCCCGCTGCTCCTCTCCTTCCTCGCCACCGGCGCGGTATTCGGCGCGATGGAGGTGGTGACCATCGCGTTCGCGGACGAGCGGGGGCACAGGTCCGCCGCGGGCGTGGTCCTCGCCCTCCAGGCGGCGGGGTCGTGCGCGGCGGGTCTGCTCTTCGGAGCCGTCGCGGGGAGCGCCTCCTCCTCCGACTCCTCGCTTCCCGTGCGGCGGTACGTGCTGTGTGTCGGGGTGATGGCGGTCCTGCTGACGCTGCCCCTGCTCGCCGTCCGGCTCACCGGCTCGCTCGCGGTTCTCGCGGGGGCGCTGCTCGTGGCGGGTATGGCGACCGCCCCGACCATGGTCACCGGGATGACGCTGGTCCAGCGGCGCACACCCGAGGGCCGGCTGAACGAGGGCATGACCCTCGCGGTGACCGGGCTGCTGGGCGGGATCGCCGGGGGCTCGGCGGCCGGCGGGTGGATGGTCGAGCATGTCTCACCGGCCGCGGGGTACACCGTGCCGGTCACGGCGGCGGCGGTCGCGTTCGTGATCGCCGCGCTGGGCGCGAGGACGGGTGGGGTGACGCGTACGGGGACGCGTGTGGTGCGCTCGGGGCGACGCCGGGCCCCTGCCGTGCCGGGCGTGAGGACGGAACGAGCCGGGGAGGTCCCTGTCCCCGCAGCGCAGGGGACGAGGAACGGCGCGTAACCCCGGGACCGGAAGCCCTGCGGACGCCCGGCCGGCGGACCCCATGACGTCCGTCGGCCGCCCACCTCGCAGTTCGGCCCGTCGGACACCCTCCGCCCTGCTCTCGGACCCACCTCTGTCCGACGTGTCCTGCCATTCGGGCACCCCTCCGTCCGGCCTGTCGAACCCCTGCCCCAATTCCGGCTCACCCCATTGACGCACCCACAGCCCCCACATACCTTCCCCCGTCGAAGCGCTTCGACGTCACGCATCGAACCGATTCGACGAACGCTGCGTGGCGGCCCCGATCCCATCCAACTCCTCTGGAGGCAGTGGATGTTGACGACACGAAGGCGTGCGGCGGCGACGGTGGCGGCGGCCTTGGCGGGCGCCCTGCTGGCGACGTCCTGCGGCGGCTCCGACGGTGGCTCGTCGGACGGCAGGACACTGAAGCTGTGGCACTACGAAGGGCCGGACAGCGCGATGGGGGTGGCCTGGAAGGCGGCCATCAAGGAATTCGAAGCGCAACACCCGGGCGTCCAGGTGAAGTTCGAGGAGAAGGGCTTCGAGCAGATCCAGAAGACGGCGCCCATGGTCCTCAACTCGAACGACGCCCCCGACCTCATGGAGTACAACAAGGGCAACGCGACCGCGGGACTCCTGTCCAAACAGGGGCTCCTCACCGATCTCACCGCCGAAGTGACCGAGCGCGGCTGGGACAAGAAGATCAGCGGCGGGGTGCGGACCATCAGCCAGTACGACACCAACGGCGTCATGGGCTCCGGCAAGTGGTACGGCGTGCCCGACTACGCCGAGTACACGATGGTGTACTACAACAAGGACCTCTTCAAGAAGTACGGCATCGCCGAACCCGGCACGCTGGGCGAACTCACCACCGCCATGGACAAGTTCGTCGCGAAGGGCATCACCCCGCTCGCCAACGCGGGCGCCGAGTACATGGCCCAGCAGTACCTCTACCAGCTGGCCCTGTCCAAGGCCGACCGGTCCTGGGTCGACACGTACGAGCTCTACCAGGGCAAGGCCGACTTCCACGACACGGCCTGGACGTACGCCGCGACCACCTTCGCCGACTGGGTGAAGAAGGGCTACATCGGCAAGAAGTCCAGCGGGCTCAAGGCCGAGGACGCGGGTGTCTCCTTCATCCAGGGCAAGAGCCCGATCCTGTTCTCCGGGAGCTGGTGGTACGGCCGCTTCAAGACGGAGAACACATTCGACTGGGGCACCTTCCTGTGGCCCGAGAGCAACCTGACCCTCGGCTCCGGCGGCAACCTCTGGGTCGTCCCCAAGGGCGCGAAGAACAAGGACCTCGCCTACGACTTCATCGACATCACCCTGTCGAAGAAGATCCAGAACCTGCTGGGCAACCAGGGCGGCGTCCCGGTGGCGGCCGATCCCGCGGCCATCACGGACCCCCGGGCCAAGACCCTGATCGCGGACTTCAACGCCCTCTCCGGGAAGGACGGCCTGGCCTTCTATCCCGACTGGCCCGTCGCCGGGTTCTACGACGTCCTCGTCTCGGAGACACAGAAGCTGATCACCGGGAACGAGAAGCCGGACGCCTACCTGTCCGCCTTGCAGAAGGCGTACGACAAGGGCGTACCGAAGACATGACGGTCACCGTCGAGCGGGGCGGCCGGGTCGTGCGCGGGCAGCACAGCGACGCGACCCGCCCGCGCCGTCCCCGGACCTCCTACGCCCTCTTCCTGCTCCCCGGGTTCGCCGCCTTCCTCGTGGTCGTCGTCGTCCCCTTCCTGATGAACACCGCTGTGAGCTTCACCGACTGGCAGGGGGTCGGCAGCCCCACCTGGTCCGGTCTGGCCAACTACCGCGAGCTGATGGACGATTCCGAGTTCTGGGCGTCCTTCCGGCACAGCCTGTTCATGGTCGTCGCGATGGCCGTCGTACCGACCGCCCTCGGACTCGTCCTCGCCGCCGCCCTGTTCGACTTCGTCGCCAAGCACATCGGGACGAGGACGGCGGCCGTGCTCCGCGCCTGCTTCTACCTCCCCCAGGTCCTGCCGATCGCCGTCGCCGGCATCGTCTGGAGCTGGATCCTCGCGCCCGACAACGGATCGCTCAACGAACTGCTCGAGGCCGTCGGCCTCGGATCCTGGCAGCAGGACTGGCTGGGCGACCCCGACCTCGCGCTCTACAGCGTCATGTGCGTGATGGTGTGGGTGCAGATCGGCTTCCCGCTCGTCGTCTTCATGGCGGGGCTGCAACGCGTGGACCCACAGCTGTACGAGGCCGCCGAGCTGGACGGCGCGGGATGGTGGCGGCGGTTCTGGCACATCACGCTGCCGCAGATCCGCCCGGAGATCTCGGTCGTCCTCCTGTGGTGCACGATCGCCGCGCTGAAGGTGTTCGGGGCGGTGTACGTCCTCACGAAGGGCGGCCCGGGCGGTGCCACCGACGTGCCGTCCTACTTCTCCTTCACGACCTTCTTCGAGAAGACCCAGGTCGGCTACGGCGCCGCGATCTCCACCGTCCTGACCGTGATCATCCTGGCCCTGGCGCTGATCGGGCTGAAGTTCCAGACACGCGCCGAGGACGCCGAGGAAGGAGTCCGCGTATGACAGTCCTCCGCCGCTACCCGGTTCTCGTGGCCCTCGTCATCGGCGCGCTGTTCATGGTGCTGCCCTTCGCCGTCGTCGCGGTCAACGCGGTCAAGTCGCCCGCCGAGTACTCCGAGCACGGACCGCTGAGCCTCCCGCACGGCCTCTACCTCGACGGTATCGAGGACTTCTGGCAGCGCGTCGACTTCGGGCGGAAACTCCTCAACTCGGTGCTGATCTCCGGCTCGGTGGCGGTCGGGGCCGCCGTCCTCTCGGTCCTCAACGCGTACGCCATCGGCATCGGCCGGATCAGGGGCCGCACCTGGGTGCTCGCCTTCTTCGTCCTCGCCAACACCCTGCCGCAGGAGGCGCTGGTCTACCCGGTCTACTACCTGAGCAAGCAGGCCGGCCTCTACGACACCAGGCTCAGCGTGATCATCGTGTTCACGGTGATCCAGGCGGCCTTCGGCACCTATCTTCTCTCCTCCGTCCTCGGGCGGTTCCCGCGCGAGATCATCGAGGCCGCGCGGATCGACGGGGCGAACCGGTGGCAGGTGCTGTGGCGGATCGTGGTCCCGGTCAGCCGCCCCACGATCGGCGTGCTCCTCGTCTTCTTCTTCATCTGGACGTGGAACGAGTTCCTGCTGCCGCTGGTCATGCTGATCTCCAACGACAACCAGACGGTGTCGGTGGCCCTCGGTGTCCTCCAGGGCCAGCGTCTGATGGACGCCACGATGACGAACGCGGCCGCCCTGCTGGGTGTCCTGCCCGCCATCGTCTTCTTCCTCGTCTTCCAGCGGACCCTCACCCGCGACATCGCCGTCGGCGCAGTGAGGTAAGGGGTAGGACAGTGAAGTTCACGGACGGCTACTGGCTGCTGCGCGAGGGCGTCACCGCGGCCCACCCGGTCGAGGTCCTCGATGTGACCTCGGGTCCCGGCGGCCTGGAGATCCACGCGCCGACGCAGCCCATCCGGCACCGCGGCGACCTGCTGAAGGGACCGGTCGTGACGATCAGCGCCCACGCGCCGATGCCCGACGTCATCGGCGTCACGTTCACCCACTTCCAGGGCGAGGAGCCACGAGGGCCCCGGTTCGAGCTGCGCGGAACCGGGTTCGCGCCGCACGCGGAGTACGACGACCGCTACGCGACCCTCACCGCGGGCGCCCTGTCCGTCCGGGTCGCCCGTACCACTCCCTGGCACATCGACTTCCTCGCGCACGGACGCACCCTCACCAGCAGCGGCCCCAAGGGCATGGGCATCATGCGGGACGCGACCGGCGCCCACTATCTGCGCGAGCAGCTGAACCTCGGCGTCGGCACACAGGTCTTCGGCCTCGGTGAGCGGTTCGGGCCGCTCGTCAAGAACGGCCAGGTCGTGGACATGTGGAACGCGGACGGCGGCACGGCCACCGAACAGGCCTACAAGAACGTGCCGTTCTATCTGACGGACGCGGGCTACGGCGTCTTCGTCGACCACCCGGGGCGGGTCTCCTTCGAGGTCGGCTCGGAGGCGGTCTCCCGGGTCCAGTTCAGCGCCGAGACCCAGCAGTTGACGTACTACGTCATCCACGGCCCGACGCCGAAGGACATCCTGCGCAAGTACACGGCACTCACCGGGCGTCCGGCCCTGCCGCCCGCGTGGTCCTTCGGGCTGTGGCTGTCGACGTCCTTCACCACCTCCTACGACGAGGACACCGTCACCTCCTTCATCGACGGCATGCGGGAGCGTGAACTCCCGCTGTCCGTCTTCCACTTCGACTGCTTCTGGATGCGCGAGTTCAACTGGTGCGACTTCCGGTGGGATCCGCGGGTGTTCCCCGATCCGGAGGGGATGCTGACACGGCTGAAGGACAAGGGGCTGCGGATCTGTGTCTGGATCAACCCGTACATCGCGCAGCGCTCGCCGCTGTTCGCCGAGGGGCGGGCCCTCGGACATCTGCTCAGGCGGCCCGACGGAAGCGTCTGGCAGTGGGACCTGTGGCAGCCGGGCATGGCGCTGGTCGACTTCACCAGCCCGGCCGCCCGGGACTGGTACGCCTCGAAGCTGGAGGCGCTGCTGGAGCAGGGCGTCGACTGCTTCAAGACGGACTTCGGCGAGCGGGTCCCGGTGGATGTGGCGTACGCCGACGGAGCCGATCCGGAGCGGATGCACAACTACTACACGTACCTCTACAACCAGACCGTGTTCGATGTGCTGCGCAAACACCGAGGGGAGCACGAGGCCGTCGTCTTCGCCCGCTCTGCGACCGCGGGGAGTCAGCAGTTCCCGGTGCACTGGGGCGGCGACTGCGAGGCGACGTACGCGTCGATGGCCGAGTCGCTGCGCGGCGGGCTCAGCCTCGGCATGTCGGGGTTCGGGTTCTGGAGCCATGACATCGGCGGCTTCGAGGGGACCCCGACGCCCGCCCTGTTCAAGCGGTGGATCGCCTTCGGGCTGCTGTCCTCGCACAGCCGGCTGCACGGTTCGTCCTCGTACCGCGTGCCCTGGCTCTTCGACGAGGAGGCCGTGGACGTCCTGCGGCTGTTCACCCGGCTGAAGCTCGGCCTCATGCCGTATCTGTACGAGACCGCCCGCACCGCCCACGCGGAGGGCGTGCCGATGATGCGGGCGATGGTGCTGGAGTTCCCTGACGATCCGGGCTGCGCGCATCTGGAGCGGCAGTACATGCTCGGCCCCGATCTGCTGGTGGCGCCCGTCTTCAGCGACGACGGGGACGTCTCGTACTACGTGCCCGAGGGCACCTGGACCCCCTATCTCGGTGGCCCGCCGGTGACCGGGCCGCGCTGGGTGCGCGAGCGGCACGGTTTCCTGAGCGTGCCGCTGCTCGTGCGGCCGGGCGCGGTGCTCCCGGTGGGCGCGGTGGACGACCGGCCCGACTACGACCACGCCGACGGCGTCACCCTGCGCGCGTACGGCCTGGATCGGGGCGCCCGGGTGACGGTGCCGGTCGGCGGGGTGACCTTCACCGTCGTGCGCGAGGGGGACACACTGCGCGCGTCCTGCGCCGATCCCGCGGGGCCCTGGGGGCTGGCCGCCGGCGGGCGCGAGGTGCGGGCCCGGGCCGGGACGGGCTTCCTCTCCCTGGAGCTGGGGTCCGAGTGATGGTCAAGATCACCGATGTGGCCCGGCACGCCGGGGTCTCCCCGAGCACCGTCTCCTACGCCCTCAGCGGCAAGCGGCCGATCTCCGAGGCGACCCGGCGGCGCGTCGAGGAGAGCATCCGCAGGCTGGGCTACCGCCCGCACGCGGGGGCCAGGGCGCTCGCCAGCAGCCGGTCGAACGTCCTCGCGCTGGTGATCCCGCTGCGGGCGGGCATCCATGTGCCGGTCGTGATGCAGTTCGCGGTGTCGGTGGTGACGGCGGCCCGCCGGCACGACCACGACGTCCTGCTGCTCACGCAGGAGGAGGGCGAGGACGGGCTGCGCCGGGTCGCGGACACCGCTCTGGTGGACGCGCTGATCGTGATGGACGTCCAGCTCCACGATCCCCGGCTGCCGTCGCTGCGCGCCCTGGACCGGCCGTCGGTGCTCATCGGATTCCCGGCCGCCGCCGACGGGCTCACCTGCATCGACCTGGACTTCAAGGCGGCCGGTGAGCTGTGTGTGGAGCGGCTCGCCGGGCTCGGGCACCGGGTCGTCGCGCTGGTCGGGTCGCCGCCGGAGGTCTATGTGCGGGGCACGGCGTTCGCGCAGCGGGTGGTGCAGGGGTTCACGGCCGCCGCCGACCGGGGCGGGCTCGTCTCCTCCGTCCACCCCTGCGAGGCCTCGCCCGCCGCCGCACGCCGGATCGCCGAGCAACTCCTGCGCGAACAACCCGCGTTGACCGGCGTCGTCGTCCACAACGAGCCGGTCCTGGAGCCGCTGATCGACGCCTTCGAACAGCTCGGCCTGCGGGTTCCGGCCGATCTGTCCGTCACCGCCATCTGCCCGGACGAACTCGCCGAGGGCCTGCGCGTCCCGGTCACCTCCATCGCCATCCCGTCCGCCGAAGTGGGCGCGCGGGCCGTCGAGTTGCTGATGAACAAGCTGAACGGCACGCCCGCCGCGGAGGCGACCCTGCTCACCCCCCGGATGACCGAGCGCGCCAGCACCGCACCACGCACGCTGACTTCCTGAGGAGACGTGTCATGCGGAAAGGCAGCAAGAAGAGAAGAAGACCCGGAACGGCGGCCCTGGTGACCGTGGCCCTCGCGCTGATCGCGGGCCTGGCCACCACCGCGGGCCCCGCCACCGCGTCCCCGTACTCCCACCCCTTCCGCGATCCGCGCCTGCCCGTCGCCGACCGCGTCGGGGATCTGCTGGGCAGGCTCACCCTCGACGAGAAGGTCTCCCTGCTCCACCAGTACGAGCCCGCGATCCCCCGCCTCGGCATCCAGGCGTTCCGCACCGGGACCGAGGCCCTGCACGGCGTCGCCTGGCTGGGCAGGGCGACGGTGTTCCCGCAGGCGGTCGGGCTCGCCTCGACCTGGGACCCGGCGCTGATCGAGCGGGTCGGTTCGGCGGTCGGCGACGAGGCGCGCGGCTTCCAGCGGGAACGCCCGGACGGCTGGGGCCTCAACCTGTGGGCGCCGGTGGTGAACCTGCTGCGCGATCCCCGCTGGGGCCGCAACGAGGAGGGCTATTCCGAGGACCCGTATCTCACCGGCTCGATCTCCACGGCGTACGGCGAGGGCCTGACGGGCGGCGACCCCGACCATCTGAAGACGGCGCCCACGCTCAAGCACTATCTCGCCAACAACAACGAGGCGCACCGGGCGACCACCTCCTCCGACCTGCGGCCGCGGGTGCTGCACGAGTACGACGAGGCGGCCTTCGCCCCGGCGATCCAGGCGGACGCGGCGACCGGCGTCATGTCCTCGTACAACCTGGTCAACGGCCGTCCCAACACGGTCAGCCCGGATCTGGACGACGTCGTGCGCGGCTGGACGGACCGGGATCTGCTGAACGTCACCGACGCCTTCGCCCCCGGCAACCTGCTGCCCGCCACCCAGAACTACCACCCCACGCTCGCCGACGGCGACGCGGCCGCGCTGAAGGCGGGCATCGACAGCTTCACGGACAACGGCACAGACCCGGAGCCGACCACCACAGCCGTCAAGGCGGCCCTGTCCACAAGCCTGCTGAAGGAGTCGGACGTGGACAGCGCCGTCTCCCACATCCTCGCCGTCCGCGTCCGGCTCGGCGAATTCGACCCGAACGGCGGGACGTACGGAGCGATCGACGCGTCCGTCATCGACAGCCCTGCCCACCGGAAACTCGCGCGCGAGGCGGCCACCGAAGCGGCCGTCCTGCTGAAGAACGACAACACGCTTCCTCTGAAGGCGACTTCGGGTGGCAGTGTCGCCGTCGTCGGTCCGCTCGCCGACACCCTCTACACCGACTGGTACTCGGGCACCCTGCCCTACGCCGTCACGCCCAGAGCGGGCATCGAGGCCAAGCTCGGCACCCCGGTGGCGAGCAGCGAGGGCGCGGACCGCGTCACGCTCAAGGACACGGCGACGGGGAAGTACGTCACCGCGGGCGCTTCCGAGGCGGGGGCGGCGTTGAAGGAGAGCGCGGAGAGCGGCCCGGCCTCCCAGTTCGACGTCTTCGACTGGGGCTCCGGCATCGTGACGCTGCGCTCGGCTGCCAACGGGAAGTACGTCGGCTACGACTGGTCGGGCTTCGTGAACGACCAGGCGCAGCCCAACGGCTGGTACGTGCAGCAGCAGTTCAGGCTGGAGCGGCAGGGGGACGGCACGTATCTGCTCCGGTACGCCGGGTACGAGACCGCGGAGTCCTGGTGGTCGAACCCCGTCTACCTCGGGCCGACCGACGCCGACGGCACCCTCGGCCTGGTCTCCGAGGAGCGGGCGGCGCACTACTCCAGGGATGTCGTCCGCAGCGGGGTCGACGAGGCCGTGGCGGCGGTGAAGGGCAAGGACACGGCGGTGGTCGTGGTCGGCTCGATGCCCTCGATTAACGGCCGTGAGGACCACGACCGCACCGACATGGGTCTGGCCCCCTCGCAGGAAGCCCTGGTCAGAGCGGTGCGGGCGGCCAATCCGCAGACCGTCGTGGTCGTCGAGAACAGCTACCCGACCACCCTCGGCGCCCTCCAGGACGAGGTCCCCGCCCTCCTGTGGACCACCCACGCGGGCCAGGAGACCGGCAACGCCCTCGCCGACCTGCTCTACGGGGACGCGAACCCGGCCGGCCGCCTCACCCAGACCTGGTACCGCTCGGAGTCGGACCTCCCGTCGATCCTCGACTACGACATCATCAAGTCGGCCCGCACCTACCAGTACTTCGAGGGCCGGCCGCTCTACCCCTTCGGCTACGGCCTGTCGTACACCTCGTTCCGCTACAGCGCGCCGAAGCGCGTCGACGGCGGTTACGAGGTCGCCGTGACCAACACCGGCGAGCGCGCCGGCGACGAGGTCGTCCAGCTCTACACGCACCAGCGGGTGTCGCGCGACAAACAGCCGCTGAAGCGGCTGAAGGCGTACGCGCGGGTGACGCTGAAGCCGGGCGAGACGAAGACCGTGCGGCTGGCGCTGCGCACGAAGGACCTGGCCCACTGGGATGTCACGCGCTCGCGGTGGGTGGTGGAGAGCGGGACGTACGACGTGCTGGCCGGAGCGTCGGCGACGGACATCCGCTCCCGCGCGACCCTTCGGGTGCGGGGTGAGACGATCCCGCCCCGGGACCTCGGCCGCACCACCCGTGCCGAGAACTTCGACGACTACGCCGGGACGCATCTCGTGGACGAGTCGAAGGCACGCGGCACGGCGGTGGGGTCGACGGCCGACGGCGCGTGGCTGAAGTTCGCGGACACCGAACCGGCCGGCGGGGCGATGGAGTTCCGTGCCCGCGTGGCCGGTGCCGCCGGAACCGTCGAGGTCCGCCTCGGCTCCCCCACCGGGACCCTCCTCGGCACGGCACACCCGCACGGCACCTCGTCGCCGTACGCCTACGAGACGGTGACCGCGGCTCTGGCGAAAGCGCCGAAGGGCCGCGCGGACGTGTACCTGGTGCTGAGCGGGGGTCTGCGTCTCTCGACGTTCTCCCTGCGCTGACCGTCCCGATCGACACGGACGAACGACGAAGGCCCCGCTGCCTGAGCAGCGGGGCCTTCGTCACGATATTCAATTGGAACATGGGATGAGTGGAGATGGCGGGAATCGAACCCGCGTCCAACGGTGCAAAATCAGGGCTTCTCCGTGCGCAGTTCGCTGCGATTTTCTCAGCCCCGGTGATCACGCGAACAAGTCGCCGACGGGCTCAGTCACTGTTTGATTTCCCACCGAACCCCGTGACCGGGCTCGGTGGTTTAGTCCCCTAGATTATGCCAGGATCCGGGTCGGGAACACTCCCGGGCTGACACCCATTAAGGGTCCCTCACTCACTGCTTATTAGGCAGCGAGGGCGAAGGACTGGGAATCGCTCTTGGTATTGGCGATTATTTTTTGCGACATATGGTTAACGAGATCATTGCCGCTTCCTCGACACGCTTCCCCTGCTTCAACAGCCGCTGTCGAAACCGATCATCCCCATGTTGATTTTTCAAAACTCGGTTCCTCCGGGGAGGAACCCCGCACCCGCTGTGAGGTGCGTTGCCATCGTACGTGACCAACGCACGACGGTGCCAGCCTATTCCCGCGGGCCGGCCGTGCCCGCCTTCCGGCGGTCCGGCTCCGCTCGCCGCTCTACTCGCCGCGCTGCTTCCGCTTGGCCGCCGAGATCGCGCGGTCCGACTCGCGCCGGTCCTGCTTCTCGCGCAGGGTCTGCCGCTTGTCGTACTCCTTCTTGCCTCGGGCGAGCGCGATCTCCGCCTTGGCCCGGCCGTCCTTGAAGTACAGGGCGAGCGGCACGATCGTGTGACCCGTCTCCTGGGTCTTCGCCTCCAGCTTGTCGATCTCCTCGCGGTGCAGGAGGAGCTTGCGCTTGCGGCGCACGGTGTGGTTCGTCCAGGTGCCCTGGCTGTACTCCGGGATGTGGGCGTTGTGCAGCCACGCCTCGTTCCCGTCGATCTGGACGAAGCCGTCCGCCAGCGAGGCGCGGCCCTGGCGCAGCGACTTCACCTCGGTGCCGGTCAGGACGAGCCCGGCCTCGTAGGTGTCGATGATCGCGTAGTCGTGCCGCGCCTTCTTGTTCTGCGCGACGATCTTGCGCTTGCCGTCCTTGGCCTTGCCGGAGCCCTGCCCGCCCTGCTTGGGCTGGGACTCCTTCGGTACGTACATTCCCTTGCTCATAGTGCTGGCCATTTTCGCACTACAGGGGGGCTCGGGGGAAAGCCGATTACCGGGCCCGGTAATCCGGGGGTCACGAAGGGTCCCCGAGACCGCTCAGCACGGTCTCGGCCCGCTCCAGCGACTCCTTGTCCGCCTCCAGGTCGGGGGTGATGCCCCGGCCGTCGACGGAGCGCCCCGCGGGGGTGCGGTAGTGGCCGACGGTCAGCTCGGCGACGGAGCCGTCGGGCAGCCGGCTCGGCATCTGGACCGAGCCCTTGCCGAAGGTCCTGGAACCTACGACGACCGCGCGCCCGCGGTCCTGGAGGGCCCCGGTGAGCAGCTCGGCCGCGCTCATCGTGCCGCCGTCGACGAGCGCGACCAGGGGCCGGGCGGTGTCGCCGCCGGAGTCGGCGTGCAGGGCGCGCTGGGCGCCGTTCACGTCGTACGTGGCGACGAGGCCGCCGTCGAGGAAGGCGGAGGCGGCGGTGACGGCCTCGGTGACCAGGCCGCCCGAGTTGCCGCGCAGGTCGAGGACGATCCCGGCCCGGCCGGGTGCCCGGCCGACGGCGGACCGTACGGCGTCGCCCACGCCCTTGGTGAAGGCGTCGACCTTGATCATGGTGACTTCGCTGGGGAGCCTGCTGACGGTCACGGAGTCCGTCGAGAGCCTGGCGCGGCGCAGGGTCCTGCTCCACGTCCGCGTGCCGCGCTCCAGACCGAGGGAGACCTTCGTGCCCGCGTCCGCGTCGTCCGCGTCGCCGCGCAGTAAGGAGACGACCTCGGTGACCGGCCGGCCGTCCACCTTCGCGCCGTCGACGGTGCGCAGCCGGTCGCCCTCGCGGATGCCCGCCGCGGCGGCGGGCGAGCCGGTCCGGACGCGGGTGATCTCGATCCGTCCGTCGCGCTCGCGGCGGGCCCACAGGCCGACGCCGGTGTACTGGCCGTCGAGGGCTTCCTCGAACTCCTCGTAGTCGCCCTGGGAGTAGACGGCGCCCCAGCGGTCGCCGCTGCGGCTGACGGCTCGCTCGGCGGCCTCCATGGGGGACTTGCCGTCGGCCATCGCCCGGGCGGCGGCGTCGGTGACCTCGTCGTGGTGGCGTGCCGACGCCGAACGGGGCGTGCCGGCCGCGGTCTTCCGGTCGGAGTCGGAGAAGGATCCGGTCGCCGCGCCGGCGACGAGGACACTCGCGAACACCAATGTCAGGGCCGCCCCGCGGCGGATGCGGCGGGGCTCGCAGAACAGGTCACGGCCTGACATGCCGGTGAGTCTAGGACAACGCGAAGGGCCGCACCGCCGGTTGGCGGTACGGCCCCATTGGCATGCGTCACACCTTCAGGTACTTGCGCAACGCGAAGAACGCGGCCAGCGCGGGCATCAGCAGACTTGTCGCGAGGATGAGCGGGAGCTTGGTCAACACGGCGTCCCAGCCGATGAAGTTGATCAGGTTCAGCTTCTCGGACAGGGCCAGCCCGTGGTCGATGATGAAGTACCGGGCGATCAGCAGGAAGCCGCAGGCGACACCGCCGCCGATGAGTCCGGCGACCGCGGCCTCGGCGATGAACGGTGCCTGGATGTAGAAGCCGGAGGCGCCGACGAGGCGCATGATGCCGGTCTCACGCCGCCGGCTGAACGCCGAGACGCGCACCGTGTTGACGATCAGCATCAGCGCGACGACGAGCATCATCGCCATCACCGCGCGCGCGGCCCAGTTCATGCCGTTGAGGAGCCCGAAGAGGTTGTCCAGGATGCCCTTCTGGTCCTGCACGGACTGCACGCCGGCACGGCCGTCGAAGGCGGTCGCGATGACCTGGTACTTCTCCGGGTCCTTCAGCTTGATCCGGTACGACTCCTGCATCTGGTCCGGCGTGAGGGAGCTGGCCAGCGGGGAGTCGCCGAACTGCTCCTTGTAGTGCTTGTACGCCTGGTCCGAGGACTCGTACGCGACCTTCTGGACGACCGTGGACATCTTGTCCAGGTCGGCGAGGATCTGCTTCTTCTGGTCGCTGGTCACCGCGCCCTTGGCGCAGTTGGGGTCGGACTCGGCATCGCTCTTGTTGCAGAGGAAGATCGAGACGTTGACCTTGTCGTACCAGTAGCCCTTCATGGTGTTCACCTGGTCGCTCATCAGGAGCGAGCCGCCGAACAGGGCGAGCGAGAGGGCGACCGAGACGACGACCGCGAAGGTCATGGTCAGGTTGCGGCGGAGACCTACACCGATCTCCGACAGAACGAACTGCGCGCGCATGGCGTCTTCCTCAGACCTTTCCGTGGACGATGATCAGTGCTGGTAGCCGTAGACGCCGCGTGCCTGGTCGCGGACGAGACGGCCCTGCTCCAGCTCGATGACGCGCTTGCGCATCTGGTCCACGATGTTCTGGTCGTGCGTCGCCATCAGGACCGTCGTGCCCGTCCGGTTGATCCGGTCGAGCAGTTTCATGATGCCGACGGAGGTCTGCGGGTCGAGGTTTCCGGTCGGCTCGTCGGCGATGAGGAGCTTGGGCCGGTTCACGAAGGCTCTCGCGATGGCCACACGCTGCTGCTCACCACCGGACAGCTCGCCGGGTCTCCGGTCCTCCTTGCCGCCGAGGCCGACGAGGTCGAGCACCTGGGGCACGGACTTGCGGATCTCGCCGCGGGACTTGCCGATGACCTCCTGGGCGAAGGCCACGTTCTCGGCGACCGTCTTGTTGGGCAGGAGACGGAAGTCCTGGAACACGGTCCCCAGCTGGCGGCGCATCTGCGGCACCTTCCAGTTGGAGAGGCGCGCGAGGTCCTTGCCCAGGACGTGCACCTGACCGTGGCTGGTCCGCTCCTCGCGGAGGATCAGCCGCAGAAAGGTGGACTTTCCGGAGCCGGAGGACCCCACGAGGAACACGAATTCTCCGCGCTCGACCTCCAGGGAGACATCCCTGAGAGCGGGGCGGGTCTGCTTGGGGTAGACCTTGGAGACGTTGTCGAATCGGATCACGGATGCACCACGGGTCGCCGGGGGTAGGTGTGCGTGACCATACGCGAACCGGGTGTGCGAGCGCAGTCGGCGTACGGGGTTGCGCGAGGCTTGCACTTTTTGTCACGGATCTGAGATGCGTTTCGCCCCGGATCCGAGCGGCTGGCGGGGCTCCGGGAGGGGCAGGATAAGGCGAGCCGCGCCGAAATCCGCGGAACCTGGCACAGTGGTAGGGGAACGGTTGCGTTCCCCGCAGCGTTAAGAGAGCGACGCGTACGCGAGAACGGTGCGTACGCGGAGACGGCGCAAGGAGGGCCAGCGCATGACGTACGACCGATTGGTATGCGCTAATTGCGCGTCGCCGGTCAGCGAGGGCCGCTGCCGCGTGTGCCGCGCGAACCGGGAGCGGCTCCAGCAGGAGAGCCCCTTCGCGGGAATGAACCCCATGGCACTGATCGCCCTGCTCGCGGTACTGATCGCGGCACTGGCGCTGGTGGCCCACCAGACGGTGTGAGAGCCCCACGGACGGCGCCGCCGCGCCGAACCGCCCCTGACACGAGAAGGGCCCGGAGCGAGCTGCTCCGGGCCCTTCGTCATACGCGTGTGCGTCAGGCGGCGGCACCGCCGCGGCCGCCGGCGAGGCGCGGCAGCAGGCGGAAGCCGATACCACCGGCGATCATCGTGGCGGCACCGAGGAGCAGGAACGTGGTCTGACCCGCACCCGTCTCGGCCAGCTCACCGTCGTTGCTGCCCTGGGGCGTGGTGTCCGAGCCCGTGTCGGTGAGGGCCGAGGAGCCCTCTTCCTGGGTGGAGGATCCACCGTCGGGGTCGGCGTTGTTCCCGCTGCCACCCGTGCCGCCCTCGGCGGGCGCGGAGCTGCTGCCGGAGGTGGGCTCGTCGGTCGGCTCGGTGGGCTCCTCGGTGGGCTGAGTCGGCTCCTCGGTCGGCTCCGTGGGCTCCTCGGTGGGCTCGGTGGGCTCCTCGGTGGGCTCCGTGGGCTCCTCGGTGGGCTCGGTCGGCTCCTCCGTGGGCTCGGTCGGGATGCCCGTCTCGGTGGGCGTCGGGGTCGGGTCGTCGGCGGTGGTCGCGCTGAGGCCGGCGTCGAGGTCGAGCGCCGAGGCGGCACCCGCCGCGGTCAGCGAAGCACCGGCGGCAATCACCACACCGGCGGCTATCCGCGCCACGCGGATCCGCGTCTTCTTGGTCATCTGCCTGCTACCCCCAGTAGCTGATCGTCAATGGAGCAGCGCCCGGGGCCACGGCGTCACAGGCGGCTTCGTTCGGCCCCCCGGTTCACATGCGCCCCGGTGATTACGCATGCCACGCGTCACCCTTCCCAGTTTTCAAAGCATCGTCAAGGTCGTTGCGTACGCGATGTCCGGAACACCATCGTTTGCCTGCCGTGCGGACATGTGACTGTGACGTATAACCCAGACAACCCCCACAACAAAGGCAACTGCCGTCCGATGGACGGCAGTTGCCTTGTCGACAAAGAGGTTTTCAGCGGGACGGAGACCGTCCGCCCGTACCGCGCCTCTCGCGCGTCTACTTCTCCTGCTGCTTGCGCCAGCGAATTCCGGCCTCGAGGAAGCCGTCGATCTCGCCGCCGAACACGGCCTCGGGGTTGCCTACTTCGAACTCGGTGCGCAGGTCCTTGACCATCTGGTACGGGTGCAGGACGTACGAACGCATCTGGTTTCCCCAGGAGTTGCCGCCGTCGCCCTTCAGGGCGTCCATCACGGCCTGCTCCTCCTGCCGGCGCCGCTCGAGGAGCTTGGCCTGCAGAACGTTCATGGCCGAGGCCTTGTTCTGGATCTGCGACCGCTCGTTCTGGCAGGAGACGACGATGCCGGTGGCGAGGTGGGTCAGACGGACCGCGGAGTCCGTGGTGTTGACGCCCTGGCCGCCGGGACCGGACGACCGGTACACGTCGATCCGCAGCTCCGACTCGTCGATCTCGATGTGGTCGGTCTGCTCGACGACGGGCAGGATCTCGACACCGGCGAAGGAGGTCTGGCGACGCCCCTGGTTGTCGAAGGGCGAGATGCGCACCAGCCGGTGCGTGCCCTGTTCCACGGAGAGCGTGCCGTAGGCGTACGGGACGTGGACGGCGAAGGTGGTGGACTTGATGCCCGCCTCTTCCGCGTACGAGGTCTCGTAGAGCTCCGTCTTGTAACCGTGACGCTCCGCCCAGCGCAGGTACATGCGCTGGAGCTTCTCGGCGAAGTCGGAGGCGTCGACGCCTCCGGCCTCGGCACGGATGGTGACGACGGCCTCGCGGGAGTCGTACTCACCGGACAGGAGGGTGCGGACCTCCATCTCGTCCAGCGCCTTCTTGACGGCCGTGAGCTCGGTCTCGGCCTCGGCGCGGGTGTCCGGGTCGTTCTCCTCCTCGGCCATCTGGAAGAGCACGCTCAGATCGTCGATACGCCCGCGGAGCGCCTCGGCCTTCCTGACCTCCGCCTGGAGGTGGCTCAGCTTGCTGGTGATCTTCTGTGCCTCTTCCGGGTCGTCCCACAGGGACGGCGCGGCCGCCTGCTCCTCGAGCACGGCGACATCTGCCCGCAGCTTGTCGAGGTCCAGGACGGCCTCGATCGACTCCATGGTCGAGGAGAGGGACTTGAGCTCTTCGGAAACATCGACGACTGCCACGCCTCCAGCGTAACGGCTACGACAACCGGGGCTCGCCCGTCGCCCCCCTGGGGCCCCGCCCCTCCCGCGCCCGGGGGGTCACGGGGAGGCCGGGGCCGAGTTCTTCGTGTCCTGGGGGGTCGCGTCGGCGTCGTCGCCGGAGGTGGCGAGCCAGGTGCCGACACCCACCGCGGCGACGAGGGCGACCGCCGCCGTCCCCAGGGTGATCCGCCGCCGCCGGGCGGAGGCGCGGTGCCGGGCGGATCCCGGACGGGGCGCGCCCGCGGCGCGGGGCGCCCGGGCCGTGCCCCGGGCCCCGCCGGCCAGCTCGTCCGGCGCGGGCACCCGCATCGAGGTGTGCGTGTCCCGGTTCGAGTCGGGCGCGGCCCCCGGCACGAGGGGTACGGCGCCGCGCCGCACCCGGGCGGCGGGCTCGGCCGGCTCCGCGGTCTCCTCGTACTCCTCGTCCTCGTCCTCGGACTCCGCGTCCGGCGAGTCCACGTCCAGCGGGGGCATTCCTGCCAGCAGCGGCATCTGCTCCCGCAGCCGTGCGCCCAGCTCCGAGGCCCGCAGCCGCGAAGCGGGCGCCTTGGCCAGGCACTGCACGATCAGCTGCCACAGCTCGTCCGGGATGCCGGGGAGCGGGACCACGGTCTCCGTGACATGGCGGCGCAGGACCGCGCCGGGGTGTCCGCCCCCGAAGGGCGTGAACCCGGCGAGCAGCTCGTAGAGCACGGTCGCCAGCGCGTAGATGTCGACGGCGGCCCGCGGCGGCAGGCCCTCGATGATCTCGGGCGCCAGGTAGTCCGGCGTGCCGATGATCTTCGTGGCCCGGGTCCGGCGCGGCGAGTCGATGAGCTTGGCCACACCGAAGTCGGTCAGGAGGGCCGGGTGGGAGCCGCCGGGGCCGAGCGGGCCCTGCATGTCGAGCAGGACGTTCTCGGGCTTCACGTCGCGGTGGACGACCCCGGCTGCGTGCGCGGCCGCGAGTCCGTCCGCGACGTCGGCGACGATCGCCACCGCGGCCTCGGGGGCGAGCCGCCGCTCCCGGTCGAGCCGGGTGCGCAGGTCGGTGCCCCGGACGAGATCCATGACGAGGGCGAGGTCGTTGCCGTCCACCACCAGGTCGCGCACCGCCACCACGTGGGGATGGTCGAGACCGAGCAGTGCGGTGCGCTCCTGCACGAAGCGCCCCACGAGCTCCTGGTCGGACGCGAGGTCCTCGCGCAGCAGCTTGATGGCGACGGGCCCCTCGGGTCCCTCGCCCAGCCACACCGTGCCCGCGCTCCCCCGCCCCAGGATCTGGTTCGCGGTGTACCGGCTGCCGATCTTGCGTGCCAAGACTGCTCCTACAGACGCGTGTTGCCGCTTAAAGTACGCGCCCGAGGAGCCAACCTTCACTCCCGAGACCGAAATCACCCGTCGGATATCGACAAATCCCCAGAGTCAGTTGCCCGAGGGAGTGCTTCCGCCGAGATCGCCGATCCAGCCGCTGACCTCGTCGTACCAGTGGGTCAGCTGGCCCCAGAAACTCCTGGTGGAGCCGATCCAGTCCTGGAGGGGACTGAATTCCCAGACCAGCCAGCCGGCGACGAACAGGATGACGATCGTGAACAGGCAGCCCTTGAGGCAGCCGAGTCCCGGGATCTTCATGGGGTTGGCGCCGCGCTGACGGGGCTCGCGCGGCGCGGGCTGCTGGGGCCGCTGGGGCTCCGGCGCGTACCGCTGCGGCTGGGGCTGCTGCTGGGGCGCGGGGGCGTAACGCTGCGGCTGCTGGTGCTGCGGCGCGTACTGCTGTTGCTGCTGCTGCGGGTATCCGTATCCGGGCGGCGGCTGCTGGCCCCGCTGGGGACGCTGCTGCTGGGGCTGCTGCTGCGGGCGCTGCTGCTGAGGCTGCTGCTGCGGGCGCGCCACCTGCCGCTGGGGGCGGCGGCGCAGCGGGTCCTCGTTCGGGTCGAGGTACTGGACCTGCGTCTGTTCGTTGCGGTCGCGGGCCGCGCGCATCTGGTTCTGCCAGGGGTGCGGGTCCTCGCCCTGACCGGGCTGTCCGCCCGGCTGGTGCGGGGGCACCGGCGGCATCACGGCGGTCGGGTCGGCCGCGCCGCGGGTCGGCAGCACGGAGGTGCGGTCGGCGTCGCCGGAGGTGTGCGGCAGCACGCTGGTCGCGCCGTACGGGTCGTAGGAGCCCGCGCCCTGCGGCAGCACCTGCGTGGGGTCGGCCGCGCCGGGCATGCCCGGGACGGGTGCCGGGGCCGGGTCGGGTGCGAGCAGGGCGCCCACACCCTCGGCCGCGGCGATCTGCGCGGCGTTCGCGTGCACCCCGACGCCCGCGGCGACGGCGCGCAGTGCGCGCGCGAGGTTCTCGGCGCTGGGCCGCTCGTCCGGGTTCTTGCGCAGGCAGCGCTCTATGACGGTCCACAGCGGGTCGGGGACGGTCGAGGGGCGGCGCGGTTCGGCGCTCAGGTGCTGGTGCAGCACCTCGAGGGCGGAGCCGCCGGCGAACGGCGGGCGCCCGGTGACCAGCTCGTACATCAGGATGCCGGCGCCGTAGATGTCGACGGCGGACGTCTGCGGACGCCCCTCGGCGGACTCCGGGGCGACGTACGCGGGCGTGCCGACGAATTCGTGGGTGCGGGTCAGGCCCGGGGAGTCGGCGAGCCGGGCGATGCCGAAGTCGGTCAGCATCGGGTGCATGGCGCCGCCGTCCTGCTTGAGCAGGACGTTCGCGGGCTTCAGGTCGCGGTGCACGACGCCGTCGGCGTGGCTGGCGGCGAGCGCGTCGGCGACCTGAGCGGTCAGGAGGGAAGCG
Organism: Streptomyces sp. NPDC005141; assembly: GCF_053599975.1. Lineage (NCBI taxonomy): Bacteria > Bacillati > Actinomycetota > Actinomycetes > Kitasatosporales > Streptomycetaceae > Streptomyces > Streptomyces sp. NPDC005141. The sequence goes on from NZ_JBSFYW010000006.1 coordinate 159,448, forward strand.
GCGACGGGCGAGAACGGCCCGTTCTCGCGCAGATAGCGGTGCAGGTCGGGCCCGTCGATCAGGTCCATGACCAGGGCGAGGAGATCGCCTTCGACGACGAGGTCGCGTACGCGCACGATGTTCGGGTGGGTCAGGCGCAGCAGCACCGACCGCTCCCGCAGGAACCGCATCACGATGTCCGCGTCGCTCGCGAGCTCTTCCTTCAGGACCTTGATCGCCACGGTCTCGCCGGGCTGCCCGGCGACGGCCGCCTCGGCGCCCGCGGTCTCCCGCTGGCGGGCTCGCCAGACCGTGCCTGTGGCGCCGCGCCCCAGCGGCTCCTCAAGGAGGTACTTGCTCCCTACCGGCCGCACGTCATGCGCTCCCTGTTGCTTGCTTGCCTGGTCCGTCCACCGTGATCACCGTGATACAGGTGTTCCGCCCCACTGTAGTGCCGCCGTACGCGGCACCGGGCTGTCGTCCTCGTGTGCTTCCCCATAGGTCCCATGCACGCCTGTGGTCCGCATAAGCGCTTACGTACGCGTTCCCGTACCTGTTCGACGGGAAGGCGCCCGAAAGACGCTCGCTCATGTTCGACGGAAAGACGCTCAGTCCGGTCACTTGGTTGCCGCGGGCCGGGCGTGACCGATCTCAAGCGGACACCGGGCGCGCACTGGTCAGGCACTTTTACGGGCAGAGCCGACCAATCAAGATCACTTACGGGTGGGGGGCGGGCGTGTTGTCGGTGGCAGGTGCGAGGATGCCTCCAGTACTGGCCGACGTGCCCGTGTGCGGTGGGGGAGATCTGCGGTGGGGGACCGCAGCGCAGCCTCGTCCTCGTCGCGGACACCTGCGCGGAAGGGACCCCTGACGGCGATGCAGATCCGGCTGACCGTCGTAGACCCGCTGGGCCCGCTCTCGGAGCCGCGGGGGCGAGCCACGGCCTGCGATGTGCTGGTCACCGCGCCCGCCGGGACGGCGCTGGCCGCGGTCGCGTCGGGGCTGGCCGCGGCGGTCGGGGGGAGCGGGGGCACTTCCCAGGGCGAGCGTGGCCGTGAGCCCGGCGGGGGCCAGATCGTGCTCTACGCGGGCGCGGAAAGACTCGACGTCCAGCGCTGCACCCTCGGCGAGCCGCCCCTGACCGACGGCGCCGTGCTGTGCCTCGGCGCACCCGCCGAGCCGGGTCCCGACCTGGACGACGTCTCCGCCCAACTGCACGTGGTCGCGGGCCCCGACGCCGGCGGCGTCCACCTGCTGCACGGCGGCCAGATCCACATCGGCCGCTCCGCGGACGCCGACGTGCCCCTGGACGACCCCGACGTGTCCCGCCTGCACTGCGCGGTCACCGTCACCCCCGAGGGCCGCGTCTCGGTCGCCGACATCGGCTCCACGAACGGCACGACACTCGACGGCTCCCGCGTGGGCAGCCGCCCGGTCCGCCTCACCGAGGGCGCGCTGCTGCGCGTCGGCGAGTCCGCCCTGCGGCTCGCGCCACCGGGAGGCCCGGGCGCTGTGCGCACGGCACCGGACGGCGAAGGTCATGTACGGGTGCAGGCCGGGGTGTCCGAGGACGGCGCCTTCGGAGTCGCCGGGGCCGGCGACCGGGCGGGCGCGGGCAGCACCGCCCGGCCGGGCGCGGCCCCCGCGGCGGCGGGCGGCCCCGCTGCGGACGTCCCGCGGGACGGATCCGCCGACGAGCCGGGCGCGCCGGGCTCCTCGTTTTCGCAGACTTCCTCACCGGACACTCCTCACCCGCACGCGGCCGTGCCCCACGCGCGCGGGGAGAGCGCCTCCCTCACGCAGAGGGGCGCCCTCCCTCCCCTGGGCGAGACGCATCACGCGTACGGGACCGCGGAGTGGGGGGCCTCCGGTGGCGGCGTCCCCGGGGCGCTGGAACACGGACGGGCGGTGCCCCCGGCCGTGCCGGAGCAGGGCGGGGCACCCCGGATCGAGAGCAGGCCGCGCGGCGGAGCGGCGGAGGGCGGCGGTTCCGCCCCCGGCGCCTCCCCGCGCGAGGCGGGTCGCCCGGGTGGACCCGCGGGAACTTCCGGCGGACGGGCCGGGACGGAGGCCGCGGGGACCTTCGGCACCGGGACCGCCGACGCGTCCGGCTACGACGGACCGGGCGTCCCGGGTGCGCGCAAAGGCACACCGACGCGGGGCACGGACATCCCGCCGGGGGTGCGCAGGCGGGGCGGTATCGGCGCGTGGGCCCGGCGGCTGACCGGCGGCCGCGGAGAACCGGCGGGGACCGATCGGGAGACGTACGACGACGGAACCGTCGCGGTGGAGGAGTCCCTTCCCTCCCTGCGGCGGTCGCCCGAGAGCTGGCCCGACCCTGCGACCCTGCTGCTCACCGCGCTGGGACCGGGTCCCCGGCTGTGGGAGCGGGGCTCCGGACACCCCGAGGCGCTGACGGTGCGTCTGGGCACGGCCGACCGGGCGGCACCGGACGGCTCGGGCCTGCTCCCGGCGGTGCCGGTGACCGCCGGACTGCGGGAGGTCGGCTCCCTGGGCCTGGCCGGACCGCGCGCGCGTCTCGCGGGGCTGGCCCGCGCGGTCGTCGCGCAGCTCGCCGCGCTCCACTCCCCCGACACCCTGGAAATCGTCCTCATCAGCACGGACCGCGCCCGCACGGTGCAGGAGCGCGGCGCCGAGTGGTCCTGGCTCGGCTGGCTCCCCCATCTGCGCCCCGCCCACGGCCAGGACTGCCGTCTCCTCCTCGCGTACGACCGTGAACAGGCGGCGGCGCGTACCGACGAACTCCTGCGCCGCCTGGAGGACCACCTGGCGGAGGCGGAGGGCGCACCGGGCGGCCGGGGCCCACGGTCCACAGGCGCCGGAGCGACTGTTCCGACCGCCCGGTCGGGAACGCACGAGGACGGCGAGCGCGTCGGCGACGACGGTCCACGGGGCGCGCCGCGGCGGCCCTCCTGGGCCCGGGCCGAGGACAAGGACGACGGCTACGACGGTCCGTACACAGTGGTCGTCGTGGACGGGGACCCCGGGGGCGCCGACGTACGGGAGGCCGTGGTGCGCCTCGCGCACGAGGGCTCGCGGGCCGGAATCCATCTGGTGTGTCTCGCCGAGACCGCGGCGGCGTCGCCCGCGTCGCCGGTGATGGACACCTACGAAGCCGCGTGCCGGGCCTCGCCGGCGTTCCGCGAGTGCGGGGCGGTGGCACTGCTCAGCGGGGACGTGGCCACGGCGCTGCGGTTGATGCGGGTGGCACCGGGCGGGACCGGCGAGCCCGCCCCGGATGCGGCGCCGCACGCCGGGTCCCGCGGTGGCTCCGACCGCACCGGAGCGGGTCCGGCCGGGCACGCGCGCCCGGGGACGTCGCACTCCGGTTCCCGGCACGACGGATCCACCCACACGGGCATTCCCCGTCCCGGCGCCGGGACCGCTCACGCCGCCGCTCCGCGTGCGGGCCGCGCCTCCGGTGCCGCCGGACAGCTGCCGCGCGGCCCCGTGGGGCATGGCACCGTCGCCGCCGTGGACGCCGTGTCGGTCGCCTGGGCCGAGCGGTTCGCCCGCGCCCTCGCGCCGCTGCGGACGGACGGGGCGCAGACGGACCGGCACGCTCGCGTGTCCGCGCCCCTGCCTCACATGGCGCGCCTGCTCGACGAGTTGGGGCTGGCGCGGGCCACCCCCGCGTCCCTGATGGCGCGTTGGGCGGACGCCGCGGACGACACCGAGGCGCTCGGCGGACGGGCCCGGGCCGTCCTCGGCGCGGGCCCGCGCGGACCCGTCGCCGTCGACCTGCCCGTCGAGGGCCCCCACCTGCTGATCGAAGGCCCGCCGGGCAGCGGCCGTACGGAACTGCTGCGCTCGGTGGCCGCGTCCCTAGCAGCCGCCGAACGGCCCGACCGGCTCGGGATCGTCCTGCTGGACGGACGCGACGGCACGGGAGGCCATGGCACGGGGAACGGCGGGGAAGGGCTTCAGGTCTGCACGGACCTGCCGCATGTCACCACGCACCTGACGGCCAACGACCCCGTGCGGATGCGGGAGTTCGCCCAGTCCCTGAGCGCCGAGCTGAAGCGGCGGTCCGAACTGCTGGGCCGGCTCGGCTTCGCGGAGTGGCACGCCGGGCGGGCGGTGTCCGGCCGGATCGTGTCGCAGCGCTCGGCCGGCACCTCGTCGAGCGGGACCTCGTCCCTGGGTGCATCGGACCTCGACTCGTCGCCCAGTTCGACCATGCGGCTGCGGCCGGCCGCCGCGCGGCAGCGGATCGAGCCGGGGCCGCCGCTGGCCCGCCTTGTCGTGGTCGTCGACGACCTGGACGCCTTGCTGGCACCACCGTTGGGTTCCCCGGGGCGTCCCGCTGCCGGTTCGGTGGTACGGGCGCTGGAGGCCGTTGCCCGGGAGGGCGACCGGCTCGGGGTGCATCTCGTGGCGTCGTCCGGGGCCGGCGGCCGTACGGCGGGGTCGGAACTGGCACGTTCCGCCGCGTTGCGCGTCACCCTCGACGCACCGTCGCCCGGACCGGAGGAACCCGCTCCCGGGCGGGGCCGGCTGCTCCGCCCGGACGGCCGGGAGACGCCCTTCCAGGGCGGCCGGGTCACGGGACGCATCCCCCGCACGGCCACGCTCCGCCCCACGGTCGTCCCGCTGGAGTGGCAGCGCATGGGCGACCCGCCGGCCCGCCGCCCGGTCCGCGAGCTGGGCAACGGCCCCACGGACCTGGCCCTGCTCGCCAGCGCCCTGGAGCGTGCCGCGCGTTCCGTCTCCGCGACCGAGGTGCCGTCCCTGCTGTAGCCCGCGCGGCGCGTTCGGCCCCGGGGCGACACCGCGCCGGGGCCACCAGAGCGCCCAGCCCCGGCACCCTACGGACGCCTGACACAGTGCGCAGCCCTGCACCGTCGGGAGGCCCGGCGCCATACGGAGGCCCGGCGCCATACGGAGGCCGGCGCCATACGGAGGCCGGCACCGTACGGAGGCCGGCACCGGGCGGAGGCCGGCACCGGGCGCGGCCCCGGCACAGCGCCCGGATCACCCCTTCGGTGCCGCTCACCATCCGTGACCCCACGTCACGACCCAATCACGATCGCTCACTTGACAGCACCGGCGGTCTTGCCGCCCCCGAGTGACCAGGCGTAGACCAGAGCGCACGGGACAACCGCTCGGACGTTCGACGAAGAACGAAGAACGGGGCAGTGATGCGCAGCAATCCTCGTATACGCAGGTCGCCCGATCACTCCACGCACCGCTCGCGCAGGGCCGCGCAGGCCGTCGCGGCCGCCGTCGTCGCAGGCGCTCTCACGCTCACCGCGTGCGGCGGCGACGGTGACAAGGACAAGGGAAACGACAACGGCAAGGGCACGGAGAGCAGCGGCACCGGCACGGGCTCCGTCACCCTCCCCAAGCTCGACGGCGCCACTCTGGAAGTCGCCGCCGTGTGGACAGGGGCCGAACAGGCCAACTTCAAGAAGGTGCTGGCGGAGTTCGAGAAGCGCACGGGCGCGAAGGTCACCTTCGTACCGGCGCAGGACCCGATCATCAACTTCCTCGGTTCGAAGATCGCGGGCGGTGCGCCGCCGGACGTCGCGCTGCTCCCGCAGGTCGGCGCGATCCAGCAGGCCGTCGAGAAGAAGTGGGCCAAACCCGTCGGCGCGGACGCGCAGGCGCAGTTGACGAAGAACTACGCGCGGGGCTGGCAGGACCTCGGCAAGGTCGGCGGCAAGCAGTACGCCGTCTACTTCAAGGCCGCCAACAAGTCGCTGGTCTGGTACAACACCAAGGTCTTCGAGAACGCGGGGGCCAAGGAACCCAAGACCTGGAAGGACTTCCTGACCGCCGCGCAGACGATCTACGACTCCGGCGTCACCCCCGTCTCGGTCGGCGGCGCCGACGGCTGGACGCTCACCGACTGGTTCGAGAACATCTATCTCTCCCAGGCGGGACCGGAGAAGTACGACCAGCTCGCCCAGCACAAGATCAAGTGGACGGATCCGTCCGTGAAGGACGCGCTGACCACGCTCGCCCAGGTGTGGGGCAACAAGAACTACATCGCGGGCGGCCCGGACGGCGCGCTCCAGACGGAGTTCCCGGCGTCCGTGACGCAGACGTTCACCGGCGGCGACCAGCCCAAGGCGGGCATGGTCTTCGAGGGCGACTTCGTGGGCGTCAACATCGCGGAGACCAAGGCGAAGATCGGAACGGACGCGAAGGTGTTCCCGTTCCCGGCCGTGGGTGACAAGGCGCCCGTCGTGAGCGGCGGCGACGCGGCCGTCCTGCTCAAGGAGTCCGAGGCGGGCCAGGCGCTGCTGACCTTCCTCGCCTCGCCCGACGCTGCGACGATCTGGGCGAAGCTCGGCGGCTACCTCTCACCCAACAAGAGCGTGTCCGAGTCCGCCTATCCGAACGCCGTTCAGCGGTCCATGGCCAAGGCGCTGATCGCGGCCGGCGACGACTTCCGCTTCGACATGTCCGACCAGGCCCCGCAGGCCTTCGGCGGAACGCCCGGCAAGGGCGAGTGGAAGGACCTCCAGGACTTCCTGAAGAACCCGAAGGACGTGGCGGGGACGCAGGCGAAGCTCGAGTCGGACGCCGCAGCGGCTTACAAGGGCTGATCCGGCGATGACGTCGGCAACGGCCGGAGGCACCGCACCGGTGCCTCCGGCCCGTACGCGCAAGAGCGTGACCGGTACCCGCAGGACCGTGGTGGCGCTCTTCCTGCTGCCCGCCCTGGTGCTGCTCGGCGCGCTCGTGGTCTACCCGATCGGGTACTCGGTCGTCCGCAGCCTCTACGACCAGTCGGGCGACGGGTTCGCCGGACTCGACAACTACAAGGAGCTGTTCACCGACGACGGCATCCGCACGGCGCTGAAGAACAACGTCATCTGGGTGGTGTTCGCCCCGACGGTCGCGACCGCGCTGGGTCTGGTCTTCGCGGTGCTCACCGAACGGGTGCGCTGGGGAACGGCGTTCAAGCTGGTCGTCTTCATGCCGATGGCGATCTCGATGCTCGCGGCGGGCATCATCTTCCGGCTGGTGTACGACCAGGACCCGGACAAGGGCGTCGCGAACGCGGTGTGGGTGGGGGTGCACGACACCTTCGCCTCCTCGTCGGCGTTCCCGAAGGCCCACCCGGGCCGGCAGTCGCCCCTGGAGGCCGAGAAGGGCGGGTTCATCACCCGGGGGGCCGTGCACACCGGGCAGTCCGTCACCGTCCCGCTCGTCGGCGTCGCCCCGGACCGGATGCCGGACAGCGCCAGGAAGGCCGTTCAGGCCGAGTCCGAGCCCGGCAAGGTCACCGGCACGGCCTGGCAGGACTTCACCCGCGGCAAGGGCGTGGGGAGACTCGGCCAGGTCGACCCGAGCGAGCTGGGCTACTCCGGGATGCGGATCGAGGCGGTCAGGGACGGCAGGGTCGTCGACTCGACGAAGGTCGGCGACGACGGCACGTTCACGCTCTCGGACAAGGCTGACGGGGCCCGGCTGCGGCTCCCGGCGAGCAACTTCAAGGAGCCCTACAACGGTCTCGACTGGCTCGGCCCGTCCCTGGTCACCCCCGCGATCATCGGCTCGTACATCTGGATGTGGGCCGGCTTCGCGATGGTGCTGATCGCGGCGGGTCTGGCAGGTGTGCCGCGCGAACTCCTCGAGGCGGCCCGGGTCGACGGGGCGAACGAGTGGCAGGTGTTCCGCAGGGTCACGGTGCCGCTGCTCGCACCGGTCCTCGCGGTGGTCGCCGTGACCCTGATGATCAACGTGCTGAAGGTCTTCGACCTGGTCTTCATCATCGCGCCGGGCTCCTCCCAGGACGACGCCGACGTGCTGGCCCTGGAGCTGTACCGCAAGGGCTTCTCGGAGGGCCGGCCGGGCGTCGCGAGCGCCATCGCGGTGTTCCTGCTCCTGCTCGTGATCCCGGTGATGCTCTTCAATGTACGCAGGCTCAGGCGGGAGGTGCGGCGATGACCACGCATGCCGGACGTCTGACGGAGACGGCACCCGCCACGGCGGTGAACCGGGCCAGGCCCTCGCTCGGTTCGCGGCTCGCGAGCGGTGTCAGCGGCGGCATCGTCCGCGTCTTCCTGCTGCTCGTCGGCCTGTTCTGGCTGGTGCCGACGATCGGGCTGCTGCTGTCCTCGCTGCGCACGCCGGAGGACATGAGCGCGAGCGGCTGGTGGAAGGTCCTCAGCGAGCCCTCGCAGCTCACGGTGGACAGCTACCAGAAGCTCCTGGAGAACGGCGACATCACCGACTCGCTGGTCAACACGGTGCTGATCACCGTGCCGGCGACCCTCCTGGTCGTCGTCATCGGCTCGCTCGCGGGCTACGCCTTCGCCTGGATGGAGTTCCCGGGCCGGGACTGGTGGTTCCTCGGTGTGGTCGGGCTGCTGGTCGTACCGGTGCAGGTGGCGCTGATCCCGATCGCCGAACTCTTCGGGAAGATCGGCGTCTTCGGGTCGGTCACCGGCGTGGTCCTCTTCCACGTCGGATACGGCCTGCCCTTCGCGGTGTTCCTGCTGCGGAACTTCTTCGCGGAGATCCCGAGGGAGCTCCTGGAGGCGGCCCGGCTGGACGGCGCGGGTGAACTGCGCCTGTTCGTACGGGTCGTGATGCCGCTCGGCGGGCCCGCGATCGCCTCGCTGGGCATCTTCCAGTTCCTGTGGGTGTGGAACGACATGCTGGTCGCGCTGGTGTTCTCCGACTCGGGGAGCCAGCCCATCACGGTCGCGCTCCAGACGCAGGTACGCCAGTTCGGCAACAACATCGACGTGCTGGCGCCGGGCGCCTTCATCTCGATGGTGATCCCGCTGGCCGTGTTCTTCGCGTTCCAGAGGCAGTTCGTGTCCGGGGTGATGGCGGGCGCGGTCAAATAAGCCGATTCCAGCAGAATTTGAGGGGCCGTTCGGACACCGGGCGGCCCCTCGGTGTTCACCGGAGATCCCCCGTATGCCACATCTGGCGTAACCAAGTCACCCCTTCGGCCGTTCCCGGGCAGGTATGCCCGCGCCGACCCATGGATGTGCCTTGCCCAGGTTCAGTGTCATCGTCCCCGCGTACAAGGTTCAGGCGTACCTGCACGAGTGCCTCGAATCCGTGCTCGGCCAGTCGTACCCGGACCTCGAACTCATCGCGGTCGACGACTGTTCGCCCGACGCCTGCGGGGCGGTCATCGACGAGTTCGCGGCGCGCGACGCCCGCGTGTTCCCCGTGCACCTTCCGGAGAACGTGGGACTCGGCCGCGCGCGCAACGCCGGTCTCGAACGCGCCACCGGTGACTACCTGATCTTCCTGGACGGCGACGACAGTCTCACTCCGGACGCGCTGCACGCGATCGCCGACCGGCTGAAGGAGACCGAGGAACCGGACGTCCTGGTCTACGACTACGCGCGTACGTACTGGTCGGGCGAGGTCGTACGGAACCAGGGCGCGGCGCAGCTGACCGAGGAGGGCCCCGCGCCGTTCCGGCTCGAGGAGCGGCCCGGACTGCTCCGGCTGCTGATGGTGGTGTGGAACAAGGCGTACCGCCGGGAGTTCGTGGAGCGCGCGGGCCTCGCCTTCCCGCCCGGGTACTACGAGGACACGCCCTGGACCTATCCGGCGCTGATGTCCGCCGAGACGATCGCCACCCTCGACCGGGTCTGCGTCCACTACCGCCAGCGGCGGCACGGCAGCATCCTCGGCACCAGCAGCCGGAAGCACTTCGACGTCTTCGAGCAGTACGACCGCGTCTTCGCGCATGTCGACGCGCACCCGGAGCTGGACCGGTGGCGCCCGGTGCTGTTCAGGCGCATGGTCGACCACCTCTCCACGGTGTTCGTGAAGCGGGGCCGGCTGCCGCGCGGGGCGCGCGCCGAGTTCCTGCGCAAGGCCCGTGGGCACTACCGCCGTTACCGCGTCCCGGGCGGCACACCGGCCGGCGGCGGTGCCCGACTGCGGCACGCGCTGGTCAGGTTCGGCGCGCATCGCACGTACCGCCTGCTCTCCTTCCTGTCGCGGACCCGGAAGAGAGTCGTGCGGCTGACCGCCGGGCTGCTGCGCGGGGCGCGCGGCGCGGCGCTCCAGTTTCACTACCGCGTGCAGCTCCGGCTCCCGCTGCGCGCCGACCGGGCCGTCTTCTCCAGCTACTGGGGCCGGGGCCACGGATGCAATCCGGGGGCTCTGGAGTCGGCGTTCCGCACCTTCGCGCCGCATGTCCGCACGGCGTGGATCGCGCATCTCGAGCACCACCACACCATCCCGGCCGCGACGCGCCGGGTGCGGCCCGGCACGGCCGGGTACTGGACGGAGCTCGCCCGTTCCAAGTACCTGGTGAACAACGTCAACTTCGACCGGCGGCTGGTCAAGCGGCCCGGCCAGATCGTGATCCAGACGCAGCACGGGACGCCGCTCAAGCGCATGGGCCTCGACGTCCAGGACCGCCCGGCCGCCGCGCGCGGCACCGACTTCGACGAGTTGCTGCGCGACACCGACAAGTGGGACTACTGCCTGTCCGCCAACCGCCATTCCACGCTGGTCTGGGAGCGCGCCTTCCCCTCCTCGTACACGACGCTGGAGTACGGGATGCCGCGCAACGACGTGTTCCAGCAGGCGGCTTCGGCCGACGTGGCCCGGCTGCGCGAGACGCTCGGCATCCCCGCGGGCGCGATCGCCGTGCTGTACGCCCCGACCTACCGGGACTACCGGAGCAGCCGGCACCGCACCCTGGACCTGGACCGCGTGCTGCGCCGGCTGGGCCCGCGCTTCGTGGTGCTGACCCGCGCCCACCACACGTACGGGGCGCCGCTCGCGGACACCGCGGGCGGCCGGGTCATCGACGTGTCCGGCCATCCGAGCATCGAGTCGCTGTGCCTCGCCTCGGACGCGCTGGTCACCGACTACTCGTCCCTGATGTTCGACTACGCGGTCCTGGACCGGCCGATCGTGGTCCACGCGGACGACTGGGAGGCGTACCAGGCGGCCCGCGGCACCTACTTCGACCTGCGCGCCTTCCCGCCGGGCGCGGTGGCGCGCAGCGAGGACGAGCTGATCGACATCTTCGCCACCGGTCACTGGCGCGGCTCGCGCTCGTCGCAGCTGCGGGCCGCGTTCCGTGAGCGGTTCTGTCCGTACGACGACGGCCGCGCCGCCGAGCGCGTCGTACGGCGTGTGGTGCTGGGCGAGACGGCCGGTCTGCCGCCGTTCGTCCCGTTCGCCGAGCGCCACCCGGTCCCGTCGGCCGCGGCGGCCCTCCCCCGCGCCGTCGGCTCCGCCCCGCCGGAGCGGGCGCCGGCCGCCGCACCGCGCACGACCGTTCCGGCTCCGGGTGGTGCCGTTCCCCTGACCGAGACCTTCTGAACCGGAGTCCGCGTGCCCTCCAGCCCGTCGCGGCCCACGCCCACCCGGCCCACCACCTGGCGGCCGACCGGGCGCCCCGGGCGATGAATCGCCCGTTCGGCGCCTCTTGAGAGAAAGAGCAGAATGCCCCGCTTCAGCGTCATCGTGCCCACCTTCGGAGTCGCCGGGCACCTGGCCCGCGCGCTGGACTCGGTCCTGACCCAGTCCTTCGGCGGCTTCGAGCTGATCCCGGTCTGCGACGCGCCGGACTCCCCGGCCGCGGCGGTCGCCGCCGCGTACGCCGCGCGGGACCCCCGGGTGGCCCCGGTCCATTCGCCGCCGTCGGGCGGGCTGAGCGGGGCACGCAACGCCGGGATCGCGGCGGCGACCGGCGAGTATCTGCTCTTCCTCGACGGCGACGACGACCTGACGCCGGGCGCGCTGGGCACCCTGGACGCGGGACTCCCGGCCGACGTGGACGTCCTCTACTTCGGGCATCAGCGGGTGCACTGGTGGGAGGGCGAGACGAGCACGCCTCCGCTCGACAAGGCCCCGGAGGTCCTAGGCGCGCACGTTCCGGCGTGGAGCGCCGCGTACCGCCGCGGCTTCCTGACCGAGCACGGGCTCACCTTCCCCGAGGGGCATTTCACGGATGCGGGCTGGGGCGGCCTGGTGACGGTGGCGGCCGAGCGGTCTGCCCTGCTGCGCACGGTCTGCGTACGGCACCACCTGCGCCGCCAGGGCAGCCGGCTCAACGCGCCGGGCGAGCATCACCTCGAACTCCTCGACCAGGTCGAACGGGTCCTCGTCCGGGTGTCGGAACGGACCGTGCCCGCGGCCCGGTCGAAGGCGCTGTTCGGCCGGCTCTTCACCCTGGTCCTGAAGACGGCGGCCCATCCCACCCGGGTGCCCGCGCGCCGCCGTCGCGCCTTCTTCCGCCGGGCGGGCAAGCTCTACCGGCGCCACCGCCCGGCCGGGTTCCGGGTGCCGGCGGGCAGTCTCGGGGTGCAGCACCGGCTGCTCGCGGCCGGCGCCTACAGCGCGTTCCGTGCGCTGCGCGGCGCGAACCGGGCCGCCGCAGGGGTGGTCCGGCGGGTACCGCGCCCGAGAATGCTGCGCACCCGCGCGCTCTACGCCGCCCAGCTGCGCCGCCCCCTCGACGAGAACCTCGCGGTGTACTGCGCGTACTGGGGCCGCGGCTATGCCTGCAACCCGGCCGCGATCCACGCCAAGGCGCGCGAACTCGCCCCGCACATCCGCTCGGTGTTCCTGGTCGAGCCGGAGGCGGTGGCGGCGCTGCCGGAGGATGTCGAGCACGCGGTGATCGGCAGCCGGCGCGCCTGGGAGGTGCTGGCCCGCGCCAAGTACCTCGTCAACAACGCCAACTTCGCGGACGGGGTGGTCAAACGTCCCGGCAGCGTGCACGTCCAGACCCAGCACGGGACGCCGCTGAAGAAGATGGGCGTCGACCAGTCGACGTATCCGGTGGTGGCCGCCGCGTCCGGCAGCTTCACCAAGCTGCTGTCCCGGGTGGACCGCTGGGACTACAACCTCTCCTCCAACCGGCACTCCACCCAGATGTGGGAGCGGGCGTTCCCCGGCAGCTACGAGGCCCTGGAGTACGGCTATCCGCGCAACGACGTCTTCTGCACGGCGACCGCCGCGGACGTGGCCCGGGTCCGCGAGCGGCTCGGGGTGCCCGCGGGCAAGACGGCGCTGCTGTACGCGCCCACGCACCGCGACTACAGCACCGGCTTCGAGGCACGGCTCGACCTGGAGGCCTTCTGCGAGGAGATCGGCGATCAGTTCGTCGTCCTGCTGCGCGCCCACTACTTCTACGACGAGGGCCGCGGGCGGAGCGGCGGCCGGATCATCGACGTGACCGGACACCGGTCCTCCGAGGACGTGTGCCTGGCCGCCGACGCGCTGATCACGGACTACTCGTCGATCATGTTCGACTACGCCAACCTCGACCGCCCGATCGTCGTGTACGCGGACGACTGGGAGGTCTACCGGGAGACGCGGGGCGTCTACTTCGACGTGATGGAGGAGCCGCCGGGCCGGGTGGCGCGCACCCCGGGCGAGCTGTCCGCCCTCTTCACGGACGGTTCGTACGCCGGCCCGGCCGCGACGGACCTGCGGGCCCGGTTCCGCGAGCGCTTCTGCCAGTTCGACGACGGCAGGGCCGCCGAGCGGGTCGTCCGCAGGGTGCTGCTGGGCGAACCTCCCGAGGCGATCCCGCCCGTCCTGCCGCTCGCCGAACGTGTCCCGGCTCCCGCCGCGTCCACCCTCGTAAGGAGCTGACGTGCCCCGCTTCAGCATCATCGTCCCCGTCTTCAAGGTGCAGGGCTTTCTCCGCGAGTGTCTCGACTCGGTCCTGGAGCAGTCGTACGCGGACATCGAGGTCATCGCCGTCGACGACTGCTCCCCGGACGGCTGCGGCGCGATCCTCGACGGCTACGCGGCCCGCGACCCGCGCGTACGGGTGCTGCACCTGCCGGAGAACGTGGGGCTCGGACGCGCCCGCAACGCCGGAATGCCGCTCGCCACCGGGGACTATCTCTTCTTCCTCGACAGCGACGACACCCTCACACCGGGAGCGCTGCGCGCCGTCGCCGACCGGCTGGACGAGACGGCGGACCCGGATGTGCTGGTCTTCGACTACGCGCGGACCTACTGGTGGGGCGGCACCCGCAGGAACGTCCTGGCACGGGTGCTCACGGAGGCCGGTGCCGGCACCTTCTCGGCGTCCGACCACCCGGAGATCCTCGACCTGTTGATGGTGGTGTGGAACAAGGTCTACCGCCGGGCGTTCGTCGAACGGGAGGGCTTCGCCTTCCCGCCCGGGTACTACGAGGACACGCCCTGGACGTTCCCCGTGATGCTCAGCGCGGAGCGGATCGCGACGCTGGACCGGATCTGCCTGGCCTACCGCCAGCGCCGCCAGGGCAACATCCTGTCCACCACCAGCCGCAAGCACTTCGACATCCATGACCAGTACGAGCGGGTCTTCGCGTTCGTCGACGCCCGCCCGGAGCTGTCGAGCTGGCGCCCGTATCTGCACCACAAGATGGGCGAGCACTGTCTCGACATCCTCTCCAAGAACGACCGGCTCCCGGAGGAGGACAGGGCCGAGTTCTTCCGGCTGACGGCCACGCTCTTCCGGAAGCACCGAAGCGGTGCCGTGCCCTCCGAACTGCGTGTCCTGGAGGGCGGGTTCGCGCGCTACCGGCTGCGGCGGCAGGCGGGCCGCGCGGGCCGGGAGCTGGCCCGTCGCGGCCGGCAGGCGCGCCGGACGGCCGCCGGGCGCGTCAAGCGCGGCTGGTCCGCGGTGCACGAACACCGTTCACTGGAACCGAACTTGGCGGTGTACTCCGCGTTCTCGCACAAGGGGGCCCTCGGTGATCCCGCGGCGGTGTACGCCGCGGCGCGGGAACTCGCCCCGCACATCCGTGGCGTGTGGGTGGTGCGCGACGAGGAGCAGGCGGCGCTGCTGCCGCCGGGGACCGAGCACGTCCTGCTCGACTCGCTGCGCTACCGCCAGGTCACCGCGCGGGCCACCTACTTCGTGAACAACGTCAACTGGCCCGGCTCCCTGGCCAAGCGCCCTGGCAGTGTCCACATCCACACCCACCAGGGCACCCCGCTGAAGTACATGGCCGCGGACCTGCTGCACAAGCCGGGCGCCCGGCACGGCCTCGACGTGCCGCAGATGCTGCGCCGCGCCGACCGCTGGGACTACAGCCTGGTCGCCAACCGCCACTCGGAGCTGGTCTGGGACCGCGCCTACCCCTGTCACTTCACCTCGCTGCGCAGCGGCAGCCCCCGCAACGACGTCCTCGTGCGGGCCCGGCCCGAGGACGGGGAGACGGTCCGTGCCCGCCTCGGCGTCCCGGCCGGGAACCGGGTGGTGCTCTACGCGCCGACGCGCCGCGACTACGTCCGCGGCGGCCATGCCGACCGTCTCGACCTGGCCCGGTTCGCGGACGATCTCGGCGGGGACCACACGATCGTCGTGCGGCTGCATCCGTCGCTCGCCGACGGTCCGGCACGCGGGATGGGACTGTCCGAACTGCACCGGCGCGGCGTCGTGGTCGACGCGACCGACGAACCGCGCGTCGAGGATCTGATGCTCGCCTCCGACGCCCTGGTCACCGACTATTCGGCCCTCATGTTCGACTACGCCAACCTGGACCGGCCGATCGTGCTCCTCGCCGACGACTGGGGCGCGTACGCGGCGAGCCGGGGCGCCTACTTCGACATCACGGCCGACCCGCCGGGCCATGTGGCGGGTTCGCAACGGGAGCTGACGTGGCTGTTCGCGTCGGGAGGCTGGCGGGACGGTGAGTCCGCGCGGCTGCGCGCCGGGTTCCGCGCACGTTTCTGCGAGTTCGACGACGGCCGGGCCGCCGAGCGGGTGGTGCGGACGCTGATGCTCGGCGAGCGGGCCGAGCATGCCCCGGCCGTCCCGGTGCCCGCGCAGGCGGGACACGACGTCCTCGCGTCCTCGTGAGCGCCCCCGTGACGGCGCGCTCCCCCCGGGCCTGGGCGCGAGCCCTGCGCGGACCGCGTTCCGCCCGCGCAGGGGTGATCCTGATCGCCGCCGTCTTCGCCGTCCTGCAGCTCACCAACCTGACCGGCCGGGACACGCCCGACACCAAGAACTACCTCGCGTACGCGCTGAGTCTGCGCGGCGAGAGCAAGCACGAGGCCGCCGCGCTGACCATCGACTACGCCTGCGCGGGAAAGGCGTCCATCGCACGGCGCAACCAGGCCGTCGACGTGGTGCGCTTCCACCGCGCGAGTCCGACGCGCCGGGTCGTGGAGGAGTGCCGGCGCGAGCAGTGGCGGGGGGTTTCCGCGCGGCTCGCGGCCGGGCAGACGGCGGGACACACCGTGCCGTTCATGCCGCCCCGCTTCATGCGGATCTTCGAGGTGCGGCCGGGGTATCCGGTACTGCTGGTGCCGTTCGTCACGGTGCTGGGAGTGACCTGGGGTCTGTGGGCGTCGAGCGTCGTCGTCACGGTGGCCGGAGGCGTCCTCGTCTTCCTCGTCCTGCGCACCCTGCGCGCCTCCACCGGCGCGTCCCTGGCCGGGCAGGCGCTCTTCTACGTCCTGCCGTGCGGGACGACGGCGATGCGCCCGATGACCGAGGGCCTGCTGCTGACCGTGACCCTGGCCGCGCTGTGGGGCTGCGCCCTGGTGCTGGAGGGCCGTGCCAGGGCCGGGACCTGGCTGGTCGGCGGCTCCCTGGCGGTCCTCTTCACGGTGAAACACTCGCAGTCGCTCTTCCTCGGGCTGTGCGTGGCCGGTGCCTGCGCGGTGCTCCTGGTGCGCGGGCGCCGGTGGGACGGGCCGTTGCGCGCGCTCGGGGTGGTGGCGGGCTGTGGCGCGCTGGCCACCGTGCTGCTCGCGAGGGCGCTGCACTATCCGTCCGAGTCGGAGAGTCTTCAGGACCTGCTCACGGGGCATTTCGCCCGACCGGACCGCGCCCGGCCGTGGTCGGAGTTCTTCCATCTGGAGGTGGCCTTCTGGGTGGAGTGGCTGCGCCGCCAGTTCTGGGAGCCGCTGTTCCTGACTGCCCTGGTGGCGGCCGGGTGGGGGGCCGTGCGCCGGCGTCCGGCCTTCGCCGGATTCCTGCTGGCGGCGGCGTCCACCGGAGTGCTCAACCAGGCCGGGCACCCCGACATCAACATCTGGGGCGACCGGCTGATCGTGCTCCTGTGGCTGCTGCCGGTGGTGGGCCTTCCGCTGCTCCTCGACGAGGTCGTCCGGCCGGGCGCGCGGGCTGTTCCCGGCACGGTTCCGGCGCCGTCGCGGAGGAACGCCGGGGTCGCCCGATGAGGTGATCTTGGGCTAGGTCGCGGATCGCGGCGGGCATATAGGGCAAATGCCGGAAACCGCCACCCCTGTCTCCCCCACCGCCCGATGAGCGCCGAAGTCCTCGCCCGGCGGGGTGCCGTCCGCGGTTCGACCGCGCTGCGCGGCAGGGGCGCCTGGCGTCCGACGCCGTACCAGCTCTTCGGCGCCCTGTTCTGGCTGGTGATGACACTCGCCTACTGGCGGATCCCGCTGTGCTGCGACGCGGGACAGCATGCGGCGGTCGTCGAACGCCTGCGGACGAACCTGCTCCACCCGCTGCACCCGATGGCGGATCTGCCGGGCGCGGGGAGCCCGTACTACTCGCCGTACGCGGTGGCGCAGGGCGCCTTCGCCCGGCTGACCGGTCTCGGCGGCTGGGCGGTGGTGCGGCTGTCCGGCCCGGTGAACCTGCTGGTGCTGCTGACCGGCATCGGCCGCCTCGTGCGGGTGCTGTCGCCCCGCCCCTGGGCGCCGGTCCTCTGCCTCTTCTCGATGGCGCTGCTGTGGGGCACCGAGCGGGCCTGGTGGAGCGGCTACCTCGGGCTGATGTCGATGACCGGCAACCTCGGCTACCCCTCGACGTTCGCCATCGGACTGACCTTCTGGGCCTGGGCGTTCACGGCCGCGCGTGCCGCGGGCACCGGCGGCCCCGTCCGGTACGTGGGCCCGAGCGGCCTCAGGAGCTGGTGGGGGTACGCGGCCCTCGGCGCCCTGTACGGACTGATCCTGCTCGTGCATCCGATCACGTCGATCGCGGCGGTGCTCGGGGCGGTGGCGTTCGTGGCGGGTGAGCAGCGCGGCCGGCGTCCGGCCGTCGCGGGCCGCTGGCTGCTCACGGGCGCGGTGGCGCTGCTCGTCGCCTGCGGCTGGCCGTACTTCGACGTCTTCGGGCTGACCGGCGACCGCAGCGTGGACGCCATGCACGAGCGGCTGTACGACGGGATGCCCGGACACTTCTGGCTGGCGCTGACCGGGATGCCCGCGCTGTGGCTGCGGGCGCGGCGCGCCCGGCGGAGCGAGGGGCACAGGTGGCGCGATCCACTGGTGCTGATGTTCACGCTGGAGTGCGCGGTGGTGGCGTACGGCTGGATGAGCGGGCACTACACCTACGGCAGGATCCTCGGGCTCACGCTGGTGCCGCTGCAGTTCGCGCTCGGGGTGGAGCTGGCGACGCCGCGGCCGTGGGGACCGGGGCGGCGGCTGCTGGGCGGGACCGCGGCCGCCTGCGCCCTGGCCGGCTTCCTGACCGTGCACGCCGGGGCGGTGGTGCCGCGCTCGCTCGACCCGGTCGGCTTCGACCAGCCGCCGCGCTGGCCGACGTACGACTGGGCGGCCCGGCACATCCGGCCAGGTGAGGCGGTCATCACGGACGGGTACTACTCCGTCCACCTGATCGCGGGGTACGGCCCGGACCTGGCCGCGCCCGCCTGGCCCGACCCCGCCCTCGACGAGGGCGAGCGGCTGCGCCGGCTCGCGGCCGTGCGCACCTACCTCGGCCCGGCCTCGACCCGGGCCGAGCGCACCGCCGTCGCCCGCCGGTACCACGTCCGCTGGCTGCTGCTGACGCGCTGGCGGCAGGTGCCCGAGGAGGCGACGGTGGTGGCGTGGAGCCGGGAGACCGGGGAGGTGCTGGCCCGGGTCGGCACGGACGCCGGCCCGGTCACGGGCGCCGGCCCCGGCGCCCGCCCCCGCACGGGCACCGGAACCGGCCCCACCCCCGGCCCCCGCGCGGGGGCGGCGGTCGGTACGGAGGTCCGTCCTACTCGATGACGAGCTCGACGGGGATGTTGCCGCGGGTGGCGTTGGAGTAGGGGCAGACCTGGTGGGCCTGCTCGACCAGCTTGCGGCCGGTGGCCTCGTCCACGGAGTCGGGCAGCTCGACGCGGAGCGTGACGGCCAGGCCGAAGCCCTCGCCCTGCTTGCCGATGCCGACCTCGCCGGTCACGGCGGCCTGCGAGACGTCCACCTTCGCGGCGCGGCCGACCAGGCCGAGGGCGCTCGCGAAACAGGCTGCGTAGCCGGCGGCGAACAACTGCTCGGGGTTGGTCCCCTGGCCGCTGCCGCCCATCTCCACCGGAATGCCCAGCTGGAGGTCGAGCGTGCCGTCGGAGCTGACGGCACGGCCCTCGCGGCCGTGGGTGGCGGTGGCGACAGCGGTGTAGATCGCGTCCATGGGGACCATCCCTCTCAAGTCGGAAACCTGGCGGGGCCACCGGTCCGGCGACCCACGACCAGAATTAGAGCACGCAATTCAGTTGTGCACAACCTAATTGGCTGCAAGAGCTATCCTGGGGCCATGACCGCAACACCCGCCCCGAGCCCCCACACCCCCGTGGACGACGACTTCCTCCGCCTCGACGAGCAGATCTGCTTCTCGCTGAACGCCGCCTCGCGCGCCTTCGGCGGCGTCTACCGGGTGCTCCTCAAGGACCTCGGGCTCACCTACCCGCAGTACCTGGTGATGCTGGTGCTGTGGGAGCACGGCGAGCTGCCGGTGAAGAAGGTCGGCGAGCATCTGCGACTCGACTCCGGGACGCTGTCGCCGCTGCTGAAGCGGCTGGAGGCGGCTGGGTTCGTCCTGCGGGAGCGCAGCGCGCGGGACGAGCGGTCCGTGCGGGTGCGGCTCACCGAGGAGGGGACCGCGCTCCGGGAGCGCGCGCTGGCCGTACCGCGCCGGATCGCGGCCGCTACCGGGGCGGACCTGGAGGAGATCCGAGAGCTCCGGGCCCGGCTCGACCGGCTGACGGCCGCGCTGGACGAGGCGGCGCTGTCGGAGTCACCTGGGTGTACGTAGGCCTGCGCACATAGAGGCGCAGCGTCACTCCCTTGCGTACGACCTCTTCCCGGGGCACGAACTGCTCGTCGACCACGGAGAGTTTGGCGCGCTCGGTCGCGCTGCCCGGGTACCAGGACGGGGCCGTCGCGAAAGGTGCGGCGACCAGCCACACATGGTCGAGCCGGTCCAGCCTCCGGCGCAGTTCACCGGGGTCCGCCTCCCGGCCGTACAGCGTGCCGGAGGCGGGCGCCGGGACACTCAAGGCGATGTCGCGGATCCCGCGGAAGCCCTTCGGGTACGCCAGGGCCGAGCGCCGCGCGATCGACGGCAGGAACAGCACCGGGTCGCCGGGACGCAGTTCGCGGTGGGCGACGGCGGAGACGGCGGCCAGGTTGTCGGGGCGGCGGTCGGGAACGCGGTCCCGGCGCAGGAGCGGGAGCTGGACGGCGAAGACGAGGGTCACGGCGAGGACGCCGCTGAGGGCCGTGTGGGGCAGCAGCCGCGGCAGCCTCGCCGCGAGCCGTTCGGCCCCGGCGGCCGCGAGCAGCGGGGCCCCGGCGAGGGCGTACAGGACGTAGCGCTCGTCGTAGAGCGGCCACCAGCGCGACACCGTCAGGAGCACCGCAGGCGGCACGGTCACCAGGGGCAGGGCGACGGCCTGGAGCGAGAGCGTGCCGGGCCGGGTGCGCGCCGGCCGGACCGCGAGGACGACGAGGGCGAGGTACGGCACGATCACGAGCCGGGCCGGGCCGGTGAACAGCCCGAGCAGACGCTTCACGCTCCCGAGGCCGGGCCGGGACAGCCAGGCGACCTGCGCGGACTGGCCCTGGGAGACCAGCACGAGGGGCAGCAGGACCAGTCCCACGACCGCGGCGGCCGTGATCCAGGCCCGCCACACCCGCGCCGGTACGCGGGCGAGCAGCAGCGTCCCGGCATGGGCGAGCAGCAGGAGCAGGGCCATTTCATGCAGCAGGCAGGTGACGGCGACCGTCGCTCCGTACGCGCACCAGGGTCCCGGACGGGTGGACCGGGCGGCCCGCACCAGCAGCAGGGTCGCCCCCGCCGCTCCGGCCGCGACCAGCGCGTAGGAGCGGCCCTCCTGGGCGAAGTGGCCGGTCATGGGCGTGACGGCGTACAGCAGCCCCGCCCACAGGCCGACGCGCGGGCGGCACAGGCGGACACCGAGGGCGGCCACGAGGCCGGCGGCCGCGGCGGCGCCGCAGACGGAGGGCAGGCGCAGGGCGATCTCGCCCGGGTGCGGGGCGAGGACGACGTGCATGAGGACGTAGTACAGGCCGTGCACGGCGTCCACGGTGTGCAGCAGGTGCCAGATCTGGGGCACCGAGCGCCGGGCGACCTGGAAGGTCACCGCCTCGTCGCGCCACATGGCACCGCGGTCGAGCCCCCAGAGGCCGATCACGAGCATGACGAGCACGGGCAGGAGAACGGCCGCCGTCTCCGCACGCCGAGCCGCCGACCGTGTCACCCATGCATGCATCATGAGCGCGATTTTTTGCTATTAAACAACCTTTGATCGGTATTGACGGCGTATCTGACGCTATGACCCATCCATGCGGCTTACGATCCGGGCTTGATGAGCGTCCTCAGGAACCACCGCCCGCTTGCCCTCGCCGCCGCCTGGCTCGCCACCCGCGCCCTGATGCTGTGGCTCCTCGCCCACGACCATCTGGCTCTGCTCGGCCGGGGCGGGGTGTCGCGCGAGGTGGGTCAGCTGTACTTCCGCTGGTACGGCGTGCTCTCCCAGGGCGCGTTCCCGGTGGGCGACCGGCTGTGGCAGTACCCGCCGGGCGCCGCCCCGGTCCTGCTGGCGCCCGCGCTGCTGCCGTCGCTGACGTACTTCACGGCGTTCGTGACGCTCACGCTCGCCGCCGACGCGGTGATCGCCGTCGCCCTCACGCGCGCGGGGAGGCGGCCCGGCCGCAGCCTGCGCGGCGCCCTGCTCTGGGTACTGGGCCTGCCCCTCCTGCTGCACATCCCGCTCGCCCGGTACGACGTGCAGGTCACCGCCTTCGCCGTCCTCTCCCTGTTGGCGCTCTCGCGCTCCACGCGCGCGAGCGGAGCGTTCGCCGCGATGGGGGCCCTGGTGAAGGTCTGGCCCGCGCTGGCCCTGATCGGCACACCCCGGGGGCGCACCACCCGGGAGGCCTGGACGTCGGCGGCGGTCGGCAGCGCCGCGCTGCTCGCCCTCCTCGCGGCCGCCTTCAGTAGTCCCTTCGACTTCCTGCGCCAGCAGGGCGGCCGGGGCGTGCAGATCGAGTCGCTCGGCGGCACGGTACTGGGGCTCGCGCGGCACGTCGGCTGGCCGGGCAGGGCCCGCTACCAGTACGGCGCCATGGAGTTCGTCGGCCCGTACGTCAGCTCGGTCGCGGCCGTATCCCTCGCCCTGACCGTCGCCGCGTTCGGGATCCTGCTGCTGTGGCGGGTGCGGGCCCGGCACTGGACGCCGGCCACCCCGTACGACGCGGCCCTCACCGCCGTCCTGCTGTTCACGGTGACGAGCCGGGTGATCAGCCCCCAGTACATGGTGTGGCTGCTGGGCCTCGCCGCCGTCTGCCTGACCTCCCGGCACACCACGCAGCGCCCGGTCGCCGCGCTGATCGTGGCGGCGACGGCCGTCAGCACGGTCGTGTACCCGGCGATGTACGGCGAGGTGATCCACAGCACCTGGACGGGCTGTCTGCTGATGCTCGTGCGCAACGGCCTGCTGGCGACGGCGGCGGGCGTGTCACTCGTACGGCTGTGGCGGTCGGGCCTGCCCACCCGCCGCACCGCACCGCACCGCGCCGGACGGACCGGCGCGGCCGGCGCCGTGCCCACACCGGATTCCGACCACTCTCCGAACAAGACAGTGAGCGCCTCTTAACAGAGAATTACCCGCAATACCTACGATTTCGCCCCATGGATCCCATGAACCCTCACCACGCGAAGGTCAGCATCGTCGTCATCGGGTACGACGACGCCGCCCACGTCGCGGACGCCATACGCTCGGCGCTCGCGCAGGGCGCGGCCGTGCGCGAGGTGATCGCCGTGGACGACCACTCGACGGACGGCAGCGCGGCCCTCCTCGACGCCCTCACCGCCGCGGAGCCGCGCCTGACGGTGATCCACCGCCCGGCCAACAGCGGCGGCTGCGGCAGCCCGCGCAACGACGGCGTCGACGCGGCCACGGCCCCGTACGTGATGTTCCTGGACAGCGACGACCTCCTGCCGCCCGGCGCGGTGGACGCGCTGCTCGGCGCCGCCGAGGAACACGGCGTCCCGGTCGCGGCCGGACTGTGCGTGCGCCGCGAACTGCCCTCGGGCCGCGAGATCCCCTGGGAGCGCGCGCTCTACGCGCGGCCCGCCCTGATCCGCCACCCCTCGCGTCGCCTCCGTCTCGCGCACGACACCCTCTGCGTCAACAAGCTGTACCGCACCGACTTCCTGCGCGAGCACGGCATCCGCTTCCCCGAGGGCCGCTACCCCTACGAGGACTTCGTGTTCACCGCGCGCGTGCTGGCCGCCGCGCCGCGCATCGCGCTGATACCCGACACGGTGTACGTCTGGAACGTCCGGCGCACCGCCGACCGCCTGTCCATATCGCTCGACCGCACCGACGTCGGCAACTGGCGGGCACGGACCGAGGCGAACCGGGCGGCCTACGAGATCCTCCTGAGCGCCGGGGAGAAGGAACTCGCGCGAGCCGTGCACACCAAGTTCCTCGACCACGAGCTGCGGATGTACACGCGCGAACTGGAACTGCGCACTCCCGAGTACCGGCGCGCCTGGTGGGACCTCACCCGCGCGTACCTGGCGACCTTCGACGCGACCGACTTCACCGTCAACCCGGCCGCCCCAGGCCGCCTCGTGGCACGCGTGCTCCTCGCCTCCCCCGCTCCGCGCGACCTGCCCCGCCTCCGGGAGCTGGCGGCCCGCCCCGCACGGCTGCTCCCGCCGTACCCCCGCGCCTCCGACGGCACCCCCGTCTGGTCCCGCGACCTCCCCCAGGTCACCCTGGACCACTTCCGGCACCGCCCCGCCCACCTGCTGCCGGCCGCCGTCGACGCGGAACTGCGGCCCCGCGCGCGGGGCACCCTGCTGCGGCTGCGCCTGCACGAGCTCTACGGACGGATGGCGGAAGCCGGTCCGACCTCGGTGGACGTGGAGTTCACCCACCGGGACGACGGACGGGTGGGCCTGCGCGGCACGGCACCCCTGCTGACCGACCGCTACGGCGACACATGGTCGGCCGAAGCGCCGGTGGAACTGTCGGCACTGGGCGCGGGCACCTGGGATCTGCGCCTGACCGTGCGCTTTCGCGACGGCACGAGCCGGGAGGTGACGGCGCACGCGCGCGGCGGCCCCGGACTGCTGCGCCGCCGCGCGATACCCGACGTCCACCATGGGGTTCTCGGCGTTCCCGGCATTCGCCTCGTGCAGCCGTACCGGACGCACGCGGGGGCGCTGGCCGTGCGCACGGCGTCCGGTTGGCGAGGAATGACCGAAGTGGTGTACCGAAGGCTCGGCCGCCTGCTTCACTGATACGCGGACGCGGAGACGCGACGCGCGAACGCGGACACCGTACGCGCGCCCGCCCGTCTCCGACCCGGCTGGAACACGGAACACCACGGGATCACTGACGAGGGGAACGGCCGCACATGACCTGGCTGATCACCGGCGGCGCCGGTTACATCGGAGCGCACGTCGTCCGCGCGATGCGCGAGGCGGGCGAACAGGCCGTGGTGTACGACGACCTGTCCACGGGCATCGCCGAGCGGGTGCCGTCGGACGTTCCGCTGGTGGTCGGCTCGACCCTGGACGGCGAGCTGCTGGCCCGGACGCTCACGGAACACGCGGTCACCGGTGTCGTCCATCTGGCGGCGAAGAAGCAGGTCGGCGAGTCCGTGGACCTGCCCCTGCACTACTACCGGGAGAACGTCGAGGGCCTGCGCGTCCTGCTGGAGGCCGTGACCGCGGCGTCCGTGTCCGCCTTCGTCTTCTCGTCCTCGGCCGCGGTGTACGGGATGCCGGACGTGGACCTGGTGACGGAGGAGACACCGTGCGTGCCGATGAGCCCGTACGGCGAGACGAAGCTGGCGGGCGAGTGGCTCGTGCGGGCGACCGGCCGCGCCACGGGTCTGTCCACGGCCTCCCTGCGCTACTTCAACGTGGCCGGAGCCGCCGCCCCCGAACTCGCCGACGTGGGCGTCTTCAACCTCGTCCCCATGGTCTTCGAGAAGCTGACGGACGATGCCGCGCCGCGCATCTTCGGCGACGACTACCCGACACCCGACGGCACCTGCGTCCGCGACTACATCCACGTGGTCGACCTGGCCGAGGCGCACGTGGCCGCGGCCCGCGCCCTCCAGTCCTCCCCCGGCACCGACCTGACCCTCAACATCGGCCGCGGTGAGGGCGTTTCGGTCCGCGAGATGATCGACCGCATCAACGCCCTCACCGGCTACGACCGCCCCCCGGTCACCACCCCGCGCCGCCCCGGCGACCCGGCCCGCGTCGTCGCCTCTGCCGACCGCATCGCCACCGAACTGGGCTGGAAGGCCCGTTACGACGTCGAAGACATGATCACCTCGGCCTGGTCGGGCTGGGTACGCCACCACCCGGGAGCAAGCCGGGCGTAGCACCGCCCGCGGATCGGGGCCGGTACGGGACCGGGGCCGGTACGGGGATCCGGATCGCCCCCGGGCGCCGGGCGACCGGCTCCAACTCCCGGACCCCGGCCCCCGGCCCCCGGTCACCCCGTACGCTCGCCCCATGACCGCCACCGGCACCGTCCTCGGCTCCGCGGTGGGCGACGCACTGGGCGCCCCGTTCGAGTTCGGCCCGGAAGGCGCGTTCACGGAACGCTTCCCGGCGCCCGGGCAGGGCGGGGAGATGTGCGGGGGCGGCGGCTGGGATCCGGGCGAGGCGACCGACGACACGCAGATGGCCGTACTGGTCGGTGAGTCGCTGATCAGGCAGGGCCGCCTCGACCTCCCGGACATGTTCGACGAGTTCCGGCGGTGGGCAGCGTCCGACCCGAAGGACATCGGCCTCCAGACCGAGGCCGTCCTCACGAGCGGGGAGCCCTGGGACCTGGCGGCCGCCCTGCACTTCCAGGTGAACCAACGCGCCGCCGGGAACGGCTCGTTGATGCGGGCATCGACGTCCGCCGTGTTCTTCGCCCCGTACGGCCGGGACGCCACGATGTCCGCCGCCCGCCGCATCGCCGCGCTCACCCACGGCGACCGCGCGGCCTGGGAGGGCACGGCGATCCTCCACGAACTGATCCGCGTCGCCCTGCTCGGGCACGACCCCCTCACCGCGCTTCCGGACACCCTCGACGCCGTCCACCCGGACCACCGGGCCCGCTACGCCACCGTCCTCGCCGGAGACTGGCACCCGGACAGGGCGACGGAGTTCAACGGCGCCGTGTGGCCCTGTCTCGGCTCGGCCGTATGGGCCCTGCGGACCACGGACTCCTACGAGGACGCCGTGCGCGCGGCGATCGACCTGGGCGGCGACACGGACACGGTCGCGGCGGTCACGGGCGCGCTCGCCGGAGCGGTGCACGGAGACGGCTCCATCCCCGAGCGGTGGACCGAGGTGCTGCACGTGCCGCTGCCGGGTTCGGGCGGGCGGGTTCTGCGAGCGGCCGAACTCACCGATCTGGCGCGGCGGTTGGCCGAGCGGCGGCCCGGCCGGGGGCACATGCCCTGAGCGAACGCCGCTCGCAGGGGCGGAGCCGCGTCCCTACGATCGGCACCATGGGATCCGGAGCGACGTACGACGCACACGCCGACTGGTACAACGACTTCATGTCGGCGGGCACGGCCGGGGAGTACATGGCGCGGGTGCACGCCACGATCGGGGAGCTGCTGGCCCCCGGCACGGGGACCTGCCTCGACGTCTGCTGCGGTACGGGAGCCCATGCGTCCGCCCTGGCCGAACAGGGTTGGACACCCGTGGGCGTGGATCTGTCGGGTGGCCAACTGAGGCATGCCGTGGGGCGGTTGCCCGTGGTGCGGGCCGACGCGACCTCACTGCCGTTCCGCGACGGCTCCCTGCCCGCTGCCGCGTGCGTGCTCGCCCACACCGATGTGCCGGACTACGCCGCCGTGTTGAGGGAGGTCGCCCGGGTGCTGCGGCCCGGCGGACGGTTCGTGCACCTCGGGGTGCACCCGTGCTACATCGGCGCGTTCGCCGACTGGAGCGAGCGCCCGAGGATCGTGGTCGACGAGCGGTACGCCGACCGCTCCCGCAGCTTCGAGGCGTGGAACCCGGCGGGCGTCCGGGCCCGCGTCGGCGCCTGGCACCTGCCGCTCGCGGACCTTCTCAACGCCACCACCGCGGCGGGCCTCCGTCTGGTGCGCACCGCCGAGGCGGGCCCGGGCGGAGTCCCCGACCTCTTCGGCCTCCTTGCCCTGAAGGACTGAGAAGCCGGCGGAACCGGAGCCCCGAACGCACAGGGAACCTGCCTGACCGGAGACCGGCTTGACCGCAGAACGCCCGGACTTCAGAGCGCCCGGATCCGTAGGACCAGCACTACTCGGATCCGCAGGACCAGCAACACTCGGGTCCCTACTCAGGTCCGCAGGACCGGCAGCGCTCGGGTCACAGCGCCTTCAGCGCCGCCGCCGTCGCGCGGGCCAGGCTCGCCAGGTAGCCCTTCGGCACCTTGGGGCCGCGGACCACCACCGCGCGCCAGTACAGCGGCCCGGACATCAGGTCGAGCGCGAGGTCGAGGTCGACCCCCTCGCGCACCTCGCCCCGAGCGGTCGCCGCCGCGACGATCCCGCTCGCGACGCCCTGCTGGCCCTCCCGCAACGCCTTCTGCATGGCGTCCGCGATCTCGGGGTTGCGGGCCGCCTCGGCCTGGAGGTCGGGGATGATCTGGCCGGCGACCGGATGCCGCAGGGCACGCGAGGTGACCTCGTACAGAAGCCGCAGGTCGCCTTCGAGTGAGCCCGTGTCGGGGGCGGGAAGGCCCTGGACCGCCACCGCCGACACCAGGTCGAGCACGAGATGGAGCTTGGAGCGCCAGCGCCGGTACACCGCGGTCTTGCCGACCCCCGCGCGGCGCGCGATGCCCTCGATGGACATCCGGGCGTAGCCGACGGACGCGAGTTCCTCGAAGACGGCGGCGCGGATGGCCTCGGTCACATCCTCACGAAGGACGGCCGCGCCGGCGGGAGCCCGGCGACGCGGGGCCTTCCCGGCGGCAGGCGCGGGCGTGGCGGCACTCGCGGCGCTATCGGCGTTCGTCATACGGACCAGCATAGGCCGTCACGACGAAACGGTTGCGTTCCGACGTAGACAAGGCCTACGCTCACGTTGCGACGATACGGTCCCGTCCCGACGTAAGAAAACGGCAAGAACGACGTCAGGAAACGTCACGGACGGACCTCTCGCACCCCACCCCCGAGCGAAAGCAACGGATGTGAGCCAGGTCCTCCACAACCCGCCCCCGACAGCGACGCCGGCCACCCCCGCCGACGACGCCACGGCCCTCGCCGCCCGGTACGGCCTCACCGTCAGCGGCGCCCGCCCGACCCTGCCCGCGTACGTCCGCCAGTTGTGGGCACGGCGCCACTTCATCACCGCCTTCGCCACCGCCAAGCTCACCTCGCAGTACAGCCAGGCAAAGCTCGGTCAGGTATGGCAGGTGATGACCCCGCTGCTGAACGCGGCGGTCTACTACTTCATCTTCGGTGTCCTGCTCGGCACCAAGCACGGTGTGCAGGACTACATCCCGTTCCTGGTCACCGGCGTCTTCATCTGGACCTTCACACAGAGCTCGATCATGGCGGGCACCCGGGCGATCTCCGGCAGCCTCGGCCTGGTCCGCGCCCTGCACTTCCCGCGCGCCGCGCTGCCGGTGTCGTACGCCCTCCAGCAGCTCCAGCAGCTGCTGTTCTCGATGGCCGCGCTGGTCGTCATCCTGCTGTGCTTCGGCATCCCGGTGAGCCTCTCGTGGCTGCTCGCGGTGCCCGTGCTGGTGCTCCAGTTCACGTTCAACGCGGGCGTCGCGTTGGTCATGGCGCGCATGGGCGCCCGGACACCGGACATCGCACAGCTCATGCCCTTCCTGCTGCGCACCTGGATGTACGTCTCGGGCGTCATGTGGAGCATCGACAAGGTGCTCAGCGGCAACCACCTGCCGCACTGGGCGATGGTCCTGCTGGAGAGCAACCCCGCGGCCGTGTACATCGACCTGATGCGCTTCGCGCTGATCGACAGCTTCCACGCGCACCAGCTGCCGCACCACGTCTGGGCGCTCGCGGTCGGCTGGGCGCTGGTCGCCGGCGTCGGCGGCTTCATCTACTTCTGGAAGGCTGAGGAGACGTACGGCCGTGGCTGACATCATCACGCAGGACATCCGGCCGCAGAGCGCCGAGGCCACGGCCGAGGACACCGCCGCGACCGGTTCCGAGCGCATCCCCACCGTCATCGCGGACCGCGTCGACATCGTCTACCGCGTCAACGGCACGGGCGCCGGCCGGGGCAGCGCCACCGCCGCCCTCAACCGCATCCTGCGCCGCGAGCGGAGCGAGAAGGCGGCGGGGGTCCGCAAGGTGCACGCCGTCAAGTGCGTCTCCTTCACCGCGTACCGGGGCGAGGCCATCGGCCTGATCGGCACCAACGGCTCCGGCAAGTCAACGCTGCTCAAGGCGGTCGCGGGCCTGCTCCCCGTGGAGAACGGCAAGATCTACACCGACGGCCAGCCCTCGCTGCTCGGCGTCAACGCGGCCCTGATGAACGACCTCACCGGCGAGCGGAACGTCTACCTCGGCGGCCTCGCGATGGGCATGTCCCGCGAGCAGGTCAAGCAGCGCTACCAGGAGATCGTCGACTTCTCGGGCATCAACGAGAAGGGCGACTTCATCACGCTCCCCATGCGGACCTACTCCTCCGGTATGGCCGCGCGGCTGCGCTTCTCCATCGCGGCGGCCAAGGACCACGACGTCCTGATGATCGACGAGGCCCTCGCGACCGGCGACCGCTCCTTCCAGAAGCGGTCCGAGGCCCGCATCCGCGAGCTGCGCAAGACCGCGGGCACGGTCTTCCTGGTCAGTCACAACAACAAGTCGATCCGCGACACCTGCGACCGCGTGCTGTGGCTGGAGCGCGGCGAGCTGCGCATGGACGGACCGACCGAAGAGGTCCTCAAGGAGTACGAGAAGTTCACGGGCAAGTAGTGCTCGGACAGCGCCGGGGGTGGAGCCGTGGGACGGCTCCGCCCCCGGCGCTGTCCGGCGCACCGTCGGCTGCTCAGCGCTCCAGGAACGCGAACAGTGCCTCCCACTTGCGGACGATCTCGTCCGTCGTGAAGCGCTGGACGTTCACGCGCGCCGCCTCGCCCATGGCGTCCCGCAGAGCCTTGTCGGACATCAGCGTGTCCAGCCGGCGGGCCAGTTCACCGGTGTTGCCGAGGGTGGCCAGCAGACCGTCCTCGCCGTCCCGGATGATCTCGTGGACGCCCGGTGCGCAGTCGAAGGCGGCGCAGGGCAGACCGGCGGCCATGGCTTCCATGAGGGCGAGCGGGAAGCCCTCGCCCCGTGAGGAGAGCACGAAGACCGAGCCGCCCCGCAGCGCGCCCGGCACGTCACCCGTCCGCCCCATCCAGTCCACGGAGCCGTCGAGCCCGAGAGCCGTGCACTGCTTCTTCAGGATCTCCTCGTCCTCGCCGGAGCCGTAGATCCGCAACCGCCAGTCGGGGTGGCGCGGCGCGGTCTCGGCCCAGGCGTCGAGGAGCATGTCGATGCCCTTCTGGTCGTGCAGCCGGCCGATGCTGACGACGACGTTCCCGGTGCGCGGCGAGGGCACCTCGGGCATGAACGGAAGAGGGTTCGGCATGAAGGACGCGTTGTTCATGCCCTGCCTGATCCACAGGTCGGCGTCCTCGCGGGTGAGCGCCAGCATCCGGTCGACGTCCTTGTAGTGCTTCAGGACCCGCCGGAAGCGCGAGGTCGTGCGGCTGTACGCGTAGGACTCGTGGCTCATCCCGATGACGGTCAGCCCGTCGGTGTCGGCGAGCTCCACCCATTCCATGGCCCACACCTGGGTGACGATCACGACGGCGCCGGGCCGCGCGGCCCGGAACAGCGCGGTCAGCTCGGCGGCCCGCTCGCGCATGCCCGCCGCCCGTTCGGCGCGCAGCCTCCGCTCGCTGACGTCGAGCCGCCCGCGGAGTCCGTGTGCCGGTCCGACGCGCGGCGGATGGACGTCGTACAACGTCGTGGTGGGGTACGGGACTTCGCCCAGGTCCTGGGGGACGGCGGGCTCGGTGACGCCGACCACGTGCACACGGTGGCCGCGCTCGGTGAACAGGCGGGCCATCTGGTGCGACCAGCTGGTCACCCCGCCCAGTTCGTCGACGCTGTTGGAGACGAAGAAGATGTCCCGCTGCGGGCGGCCGGTCATCAGCGCCTCCATTGTGCGAAGAACTCGTCGACGACACTCCGTGCCGCCGTCCCCTGGTCGTACTCACCGAAGTCGGCGGTGAACTGCTCCCGCTTGGGCGCGTACTTGACGGCCTGCTCCTCCAGCGAACCGAGTACCGCGTGCAGTTCGTCCTCGGTGCGGACGACGGGTCCGGGGGCCCGTTCCAGCAGGTCGAAGTAGGTGCCGCGCCCCTCGTGCACGTACGCGTCGTAGTCGTACACGAAGAAGAACATGGGGCGGTCGAGGAGGGCGTAGTCGAACATCACGGACGAGTAGTCGGTGACCAGCCCGTCGGCGAGGGCGAGCAGAGGGGTCATGTCGTGGTGCGCGGTGACGTCGATGACCCGGCCGCGCACGGAGGGCGGGAGCACGACGTGGTTGAGGTAGTGGGAGCGGACGAGGAGGACGTAGCGGTCACCGAAGGCGTCGGCGAAGCGCTCCACGTCGAAGGGCAGCTCGAACCGTCGCTGTCCGCTACCGCGCAGCCGGAAGGTCGGGGCGTACAGGAGGATCTGCTTGTCCTCGGGGATACCCAACTCGGCTGCCAGCGGACCGCGTTCGCGCCGCCCGTCGGCCTCCTCCCGCTGTCTCGCCTGCGCGAGCGCGTCGTTGCGCGGATAGCCGACCCGCAGCAGGGTCCGCTCCTGGAGCCGGAACGCCCGGGCGAGGGTGCGTACATCGTGCTCGGAGCGGACCAGGAACCGGTCGAAGCGGTCGAGGGTGCGCTGCTGCTCGGCCTGCTCCTCATGGGACTTGAGCTTCCATTCGGGCTCGTCGAAGCCCATCCGCTTGAGCGCGGAGCCGTGCCACGTCTGAATGTACGTCGTCCTCGGCCGCTTGGTCAGTTTCAGCGGGTAGCTCTGGTTGTCGACCCAGAACTCGGCCTGCGCGAGCGCCCTGAGGTAGGGCAGCGACCAGCGGCGTACGAGAGTGGCGTCGTCCGGGAACCCGGCCGGACCGCCCGTGTACGACCAGACCGCCTGGAACTCCAGGCCCTGGCGGCGCATCTCCTCGTAGATCGCCCTGGGGCTGTCGCTGTACTGGCGGCCCAGGTGGCTCTCGAAGACGACTAGCCCCTTCCTGACGGGCAGCCGGCTGAACACCTCGTGGTAGAGGCGGATCTTGGTGTGCCCCGAGGTGAGTTCCTTGCGCAGGGAACGGGCCTTGCGGTAGCCCGACTTGGCGAGCGTGCCGGCCCGGCCGTGCACACCGCGCTGCACGAGGCCGTTCGCCTTCTTGTCGGGGACCAGCCGGAAGGACAGGTGCCCGCGCGAGGAGACGACCGGCTCGATACGGTCGGCGACCAGCCGGGTGAGCCGGGGCCGGACGGGCAACTGTCCGGTGGCCAGGCCGGGTTCGGCCGCGGTGAGCCGGGTGGTGGTGCGCACGCCGTCGATGTCGAGGTGGAGCCGTACGTCCCAGACCGCGTCCACGATGCCCAGCGGCCGCACGGACGCCAGGTTCGCCGAGCCCTCCCAGGCGATGGACTCGCCCGCGTGCCACACGTTCGCCACGGGGAAGCGGAAGGTCTGGAAGCGCACCCCGCGGCGGCGGGCGTAGAACTCCAGCTGTCCGGTGAGCCTGGCGCCGGGCGGGATCACACCGAGCGGGTTGGTGACGCGCCCGGCGAGCCGGACGGTGCCGGCGGCGCTCTCGTACGAGGTCAGCACATTGCGCAGGAACATCTTCTCGACCGGCCTGGCGTGGTGGCCGAGGTCCGTGACGTCCAGGATGTGCCGGCCGAAGGGGTCGTCGAGATGCTCGGCACACCAGTACACGCGGCCGTCGCGCTCGACGAGCGGCGAGGAGATCTTGTCGCGGTTGGTGAGCGTGTCCACGGCAGGCAGCAGATTGCCCCAGTCGCTCTCCTGGAGGAGATAGGCGCAGATGGCGTGGATGGGCTCGGCCTCGTCGAAGGCGGCGCGGTCGATCGACTCCAGGTACTGCCGGGCGATCGCCGCGAACTCCTCGCGGAAGGCCTCGTCCCGGAAGGGCAGTTCCCGCAGATGCAGTACGAGGTCGTGCTTGAGGAACTTGACGTCTTTGGCGAACTTCAGCTCCAGGAGCCCCTTGTCCGCCAGGAGTCGGTCGACCCGCCGGTGGATCTCCATGCGGTGCGCGAAGTTGGCGATCTCGTCACGCCGGTTGCTGATGGACTTCGTCTCCGCCTTGTCGGCGATCCGCCAGTCGTACACCCGGTTGGGGATGAGGGTGATGCGGCGGGCGGTGGCGTACGCCTGGGCGGAGAAGAGCAGGTCCTCGTAGTGGATGCCGACCGGGAAGCGCAGCCCCTCGTCGAGCAGGAACCGCCGGCGGTAGCACTTGTTGGTCGACAGGGTGTCGAAGACCATCAGGTCGGGCAGCTCGGAGATCGACTCCAGGGTGCGGGTGCGCTCGTACAGCCAGGGGTACCACTTGACCTCCTTGCGCGTGCGCGAGTCGACGTGCACGCGCACGCACAGCCCGGAGACCAGGTCGGCGCCGGTGGCCTCGGCGGCCTCCAGCATGTTGCGGCAGGCGTTGCGCTCCAGGACGTCGTCGCTGTCGAGGAAGAGGACGTAGTCACCGCGGGCCTCGGCGATGCCGCGGTTGCGGGGGGCGCCGCAGCCGCCGCTGTTCTCGGGCAGCCGGTAGGCGCGGACGCGGCCGGGGTGCGTGGCGGCCAGCCCCCGCGCCACCTCGTACGAGCTGTCGGTGCTCCGGTCGTCCACGATGACGACCTCGACGTCGTGCAGCGTCTGCTCCAGGACGGAGCGCACGGCCGTGGGCAGCCTGGCGGTGTCGTTGTAGACGATGACGATCACGGAGACGGCCGGCCGTCGCGCGCCGGACCCGGTCCCGTACTCGGCGGACCGGGCCCCGGGCTCGGGGGATTCGGTCCCGTGTTCGCCGGACTCGGTCCCGTGCTCGGTGGGCGCGCGATACTGATCCACATTCATCCTATTAATCGTAGAGTCTGTGACCCCTTTTGAGGCTTATCGTGCGTTCTTCGCGTGTTGGAAAACCCACGTCCGGTACGCCACGAAACGGAACCCCGAGGCCAGCACGATCGACAGCGCCTTGGCGAGGTTCGAGCCGAGCGGGCCGCTCATCCCCAGGCCGTGATAGCCGAGATAGAAGAGCGCGCTCTCCATGGCGACACCGAGCCCGCTGAAGGCGAAGAAGAGGACGATCTGGCGCCGGGTGCGCGAGGCCCGGTCCCGGTAGGCGAAGAAGCGGAAGCCGAGGTAGTTCGTCGCCATGGCGACACAGCTGGCGATCACCGTGGCGGTCATCGGGGCCCACATCAGGCCGTGCAGCGCCAGATTGAAGAAGAGGACGTTGACGGCGACCCCGCTGCCGCCGACGACCGAGAAGCGGGCCACCTCCAGGGCGAGCCGGCGGACCCTCGGGGCTCTCGGGGCGTACACGGGGCGAATGACGGGCAGGGCCGCCACGGGGGCCCGCCTCTCGGTGAGGTGCACTGTCACGGGTCCGGGTCCTCCACACGTCTGTCCGTCGGTCGAACTCACCTTAAGGTAAATGTCCTATTTACCAGGTATAGGTAAATAGCGAGCCGGAGTTTCGCCAGAGAACCGTCAGAGCAGCGCCAGAGACCGGCAAGAACGGCGAAGTGCCCGGACCGCACGGCCCGGGCACTTCGCGAGAGACGAGCCGCCCCCTGTGCGAGGGGGGGGAGCCGTTCGCACAACGGAGGCGGCACAACGCACGACGGGGGCGCCCCGGGCCGTGATGGCCCTGGGCGCCCCCGTTCGCGTACCGCCTAGGAGTGCGTGCGCAACAGCGTCCGCATCGTCCGCATCGCCACCGACAGGTTGGCGAGGTCGAACGAGTCCGAGCCCTGGATCTCCTCCAGGGTGGTGCGGGCCCGTCCGAGGATCGCCGTGTTCTTCTCCTGCCAGTCCTCGAAGCGCTGCTCGGGAGTGGAGGTTCCGTTGCCCACCGCGAGGACATCGGCGGTGAGCGCCGCGTGGGCCGCGTACAGGTCCTCGCGGATCGACGCGCGGGCCATGGACTGCCAGCGGTCGGCCCGCGGCAGCTCGATGATGCGGTCCATGAGCTGGGTGATGCTCAGGCGGTCGGCGAGGTCGTAGTAGACCTCGGCGACGGCCATCGGGTCCTTGCCCATGCGGTCGGCCACCGAGACGATGTCCAGCGCCGGGAAGGCGGAGGAGAACCCGGCCACGCGGGTGGCCAGTTCGTCCGGCACGCCGGCGCTCGACAGCTCGTCGTAGATCTGCTGGTACCACTCAAGGTCCGCGCCGCGGAGCAGCTTGGGCAGCTCCGACCAGACCTGCTCGACACCGTCACTGAAGAAGGTGATCGTCTCGGCGAGCTGGAGCGGCTGCGGCCGGTTGTTGAGCAGCCAGCGCGTGCCGCGCTCGACGAGGCGGCGCGAGTGCAGCCGGATCCGGGTCTGGACGTCGGCGGCGACGACATTGTCCAGCGCCTCCACCGCGTCCCACACCGCGCTGGAGTTGAAGATCGCGCGGGCCGCGGTCTGCGCCCGGACGATCTCCTCCAGCGAGGCACCCGTCTCCTCGCGGAGGCGGTGCAGGAAGCTCGTACCGCCCGTGTTGACCGTGTCGTTGACCAGGACGGTCGTCACGATCTCGCGGCTCAGCGCGTGCCCGTCGATCTGCTCACGGAACTTGTCGCGCAGCGCCGTCGGGAAGTACGCGTGCAGCAGACTCTGCAGGTACGGGTCGTCGGGCAGCGAGGTCGCGAGCAGCTCGACGGAGACCGTGATCTTCGTGTAGGCGAGGAGGACGGCCGTCTCCGGACCGGTCAGCCCCTGACCGGCGTTGAGCCGCTCCCGGATCTGCCGCTCGCTGGGCAGGAACTCCAGGGCCCGGTCGAGGTACCCCTCCCGGACCAGATGACGGAGGAACCGCTGCTGGGCGTGGAGCATGCTCGGGGACTGGGCCAGCGCGTTGGCGATCGCCGTGTTCTGCGCGTAGTTGTTGCGCAGTACCAGGGCGCCGACCTCGTCGGTCATCTCGGCGAGCAGCTTGTTGCGCTGCTTGACGGTCAGATCGCCGTTGGCCACCACCGCGTTGAGCAGGATCTTGATGTTCACCTCGTGGTCGGAGGTGTCCACGCCCGCGCTGTTGTCGATGGCATCGGTGTTGATCTTGCCGCCGTGCTGGGCGAACTCGATCCGGCCGAGCTGGGTCAGACCCAGGTTGCCGCCCTCGCCGACGACCTTGACGCGCAGGTCGGCGCCGTCGACACGGATCGCGTCGTTGGCCTTGTCGCCGACGTCCGCGTGCGACTCGGCGGCGGACTTCACATAGGTGCCGATGCCGCCGTTCCACAGCAGGTCCACGGGAGCCTGGAGGATCGCCTTCATCAGGTCGGCCGGCGTCATTTTCGCGGCGCCTGACTCGATGCCGAGGGCCTCGCGGACGTGCGCGTTGACCGGGATGGCCTTGGCGGTACGCGGGAAGACGCCGCCACCGGCCGAGATCAGCTCGGTGTTGTAGTCGGCCCACGAGGAGCGCGGCAGCTCGAAGAGGCGGCGGCGCTCGGCGTACGAGGTCTCGGAGTCCGGGTTCGGGTCGATGAAGATGTGCCGGTGGTCGAACGCGGCGACCAGACGGATGTGCTCGGAGAGCAGCATCCCGTTGCCGAACACGTCACCGGACATGTCTCCGACGCCGACCACGGTGAAGTCCTGCGTCTGGGTGTTGACGCCCAGCTCCTGGAAGTGCCGCTTGACGGACTCCCAGGCGCCGCGGGCGGTGATGCCCATCTTCTTGTGGTCGTACCCGGCGGAGCCGCCGGAGGCGAAGGCGTCGCCGAGCCAGAAGTCGTAGCTCTGCGCGACCTCGTTGGCGATGTCCGAGAACGTCGCCGTGCCCTTGTCGGCGGCGACCACGAGGTAGGTGTCGTCCTCGTCGTGCCGGACGACGTCGGCGGGCGGGACGATCTCGCCGGCCACCATGTTGTCGGTGATGTCGAGCAGCGCGGAGATGAAGGTCCGGTAGCTGCGGATGCCCTCGGCCAGCCAGGCGTCGCGGTCCACGGACGGGTCGGGCAGCTGCTTGGCGACGAATCCGCCCTTGGCGCCGACGGGCACGATGACGGTGTTCTTCACCATCTGCGCCTTGACCAGGCCGAGGATCTCCGTGCGGAAGTCCTCCCGCCGGTCGGACCAGCGCAGACCGCCGCGCGCGACCTTGCCGAAGCGCAGGTGCACGCCCTCGACGC
This sequence comes from Streptomyces sp. NPDC005141, assembly GCF_053599975.1. Taxonomy (NCBI): domain Bacteria; kingdom Bacillati; phylum Actinomycetota; class Actinomycetes; order Kitasatosporales; family Streptomycetaceae; genus Streptomyces; species Streptomyces sp. NPDC005141. The sequence continues at coordinate 196,991 of NZ_JBSFYW010000006.1, forward strand.
GCGGCGAGTACACCCAGATCTCGTACGCCGGGCGGGGCGCCGGAAGGTCCGGGATGGCCGTCGGGTCGAACTTCATGGAGACGTACTCGTGCGGGGTGCCGCCGGCCGCCTGCTGGAAGAAGTTCGTGCGCAGCGTCGCCTTGATCAGGTTGAGGAAGGACCGCAGGATCCGGTCCTCGTCCAGCGAGGCGACCTGGTCGAGCGCGGCGTCCAGCTCCTCCAGCAGGGCGTCGGTCAGCTCGACACCGGCGCGCTGGCGCTCCGGCGACATCCGCGCCTCGAAGAGCGAGACGAGCAGCCGGGTGGTGTGGACGTTGTTGCGGAGGGTGTCCTCCATGTAGTCCTGGCTGAAGGTGGAACCGGCCTGGCGCAGGTACTTCGCGTAGGCGCGCAGCACCATCGACTGACGCCAGTTCAGTCCGGCGCTCAGCACGAGGGCGTTGAAGCCGTCGTTCTCGGCCTGTCCGGTCCAGGTGGCGGCGAAGGCCTCCTGGAACCGCTCGCGGCCGTCGTCGCCGAGGTAGTCGCCGTTGCCGTTCAGGGACTTGGGCAGGCGCAGCCCGAAGTCGTAGATCCACGCCGTCGTACGGTCCGAGCAGCGCAGTTCGTACGGCCGCTCGTCGGTGACCTCGACGCCCATGCGGTTCAGGGCCGGCAGGACCGCCGAGAGCGAGACCTGCTCGCCGGTGCGGTAGATCTTGAAGCGGCGCTCGCCGGGTGCCGCGCCGACCGGCTCGTACAGGCTGAGCGCGAAGTCCTTGCGGGGTTCGTGCCCGAGTGCCTGGAGGTGGACCAGGTCGGCGACGGCGGAGCGCGGGGAGTGGTCGGCCTTGTAGCCCTCGGGGAAGGCGTTGCCGTACCGGCGCAGCAGTTCGGCGGCGCGCTCCTCGCCGCACTCGGCGGTCAGCGCCTCCCCGAAGCCGTCGGCCCAGGAGCGCGCGGCCTCGACGAGACGCGCCTCGATGCGTTCCTTGTCGGCGTCGGACAGCTGCGGCAGCTCGGTGCCCGGCTCGACCCGGACCACGAAGTGCAGCCGGGACAGGATCGACTCGGTGTTCCAGGCCGTGAAGTCGACGCTGGTGCCGTTGAGCTCTTCCTTGAGGATGTCGATGATCCGCAGGCGGACACCGGTGGTGTAGCGGTCGCGCGGGAGGTAGACGAGGGCCGAGTAGTAGCGCCCGTACTCGTCCTGGCGCAGGTAGAGCCGCAGCCGGCGCCGCTCCTGGAGGTACAGGACGGACGTGACGATCGTCCGGAGCTCGTCGGCGGGGGTCTGGAACAGCTCGTCGCGCGGGTAGGTCTCCAGGATCTGGAGCAGGTCGCGCCCGTCGTGGCTGTTGGGCGAGAACCCGGCGCCGCGCAGGACCTCGTCGACCTTGCGGCGGACGACGGGCACCCTGCGCACGGACTCGGTGTACGCGGCGGAGGAGAACAGGCCCAGGAAGCGGCGCTCCCCGATGACGTCACCGTTCTCGTCGAACTTCTTGACCCCGACGTAGTCCAGGTACGACGGCCGGTGCACGGTGGCCCGGCTGTTCGCCTTGGTCAGGATCAGCAGCTTGTGCTCGCGGGCCTTGGCGCGGGCGTCGGCGGGCAGCCGCTCGAAGGACGGGCTGACCGGGTGGCTGTCCTCGCCGTGCTGCGGGTCGGAGCGCAGGATGCCGAGCCCGGTGCCGGGAACGGCGGCCAGCGAGTCGTCGTCGCGCAGCTGGTACTCGCGGTACCCGAGGAAGGTGAAGTGGTCTCCCGAGAGCCAGCGCAGCAGCTCACGGGCCTCCTCGACCTCCTGGTCGCGCAGATCGTCGGCGGTCGGCTCCTTGGGGAGCTCCTCCGCGATCCGCAGCGCCGCGTCGTGCATCTTCTCCCAGTCCTCGACGGCCTCACGGACGTCGGACAGGACGCGCAGCAGGTCGGCGGTGATCTGCTTCAGGTCGGCGCGGTCGGTCTCGCGGTCGATCTCGACGTGGATCCACGACTCGACGTGCGCGTCGTGCGGCAGCTCCTCGGCGGAGGGCCGGGCGGGCAGCACCTCGATGAGCTTGCCGGTGAGGTCGCGTCGTACGACGACCTGCGGGTGGATGACGACGTGGATGCCGCGGCTCTGCCGGGACAGCTCGTTGGTCACCGAGTCGACGAGGAAGGGCATGTCGTCCGTGACCACCTCGACGACGGAGTGGCTGCAGGTCCAGCCGTTCTCCTCGACGGTGGGGGTGTGCACGCGCACGTTGGCCGTGCCCTGAGGGCGGTTCTCGGCCAGTCTGTAGTGGGAGAAGGCCGCTCCGAAGACATCGACCGGGTCTCGGTCGGTGAGGTCCTCCGGGGCCGTGTGCAGGTAGTAGCGCTGGAGGAACGCGAGCACGGTGTCCCGGTCGGGGGTGCCCTCGCCCGTCGTCCCAGTCGGTAGGTGCCCCCCGACCGGGCTGTTCTCAGCTACCCGGGCGGCCCGTTCGAGCAGCTCGGCCTTGGCTTCGTCCAGCTTGGTCTGCATTGTCCTCTGGCTCCTGTCGCGCGCCGTTGCGTGACGTTGAAGGAAGTACGGTCTCGTCGCTTCCGACGCAACGCCGTGACGCGGGGTGTCCGGTCTGCTTCGACGCTATGCCGCAAGGTGAGATGAGCGGGGGGGTATCGGTCATTCTCGACGCCCTCGGAGACTGTGACGCTGCTCTCGGCGACGTCCGTTCCCGGGGTGCCATCGACGTACGGGGTGCATTGCCGTCGGCGCTCGCGGCGTTCCCGCTCGCGCGCACGGCGTCCGCCGTCATCCCGTCCCGCTCGCGAAGATCGGCGACTGGCGCCCGGTCACGGATGTCGTCCGTGTGCTCCGGGCGCGGGGCAGGGGCGACGATGCCCCCGCGAGATATCGCGCTGATCACGTCACCAGGCTATCGCCCTCTACCCGGGCCCCGTCATGAGCCGTATGTGTACAAAACCGGGGGTGGAACTTTGACACTATGCACAGGGACGAATCGGGCGATGACATGCAGTGCGGGCCGACTGCGGGCTACCGTCGTACTACAGGCGGTGTTCTGCGGCGGCCGCGGAGTCCTGTGGCAGCCGGGACGCGTGGGCGGGCCCCACCGCGGGTGTCCCGAAGAGCGCGCGGCCCCTTGGCAAGCACCTCCCCCGGAGGCAGGTTGACCGGGACGACCAACGGAACGCGCAAGGACGGCCGACGGGAGCGCAGCACCATGGCAGCGAAGATCCTCATAGTCACCGGCGACGCGGCGGAGTCACTGGAGGTCCTGTACCCCTACCAGCGCCTGCGCGAGGAGGGGTACGACGTCCACATCGCCGCCCCCACCCGGAAGAAGCTCCAGTTCGTGGTCCACGACTTCGAGCCGGGCTTCGACACCTACACCGAGAAGCCCGGCTACACCTGGCCGGCGGACCTCGCGTTCTCGGAGGTCGACCCCGGCGCCTACGTCGCCCTCGTCATCCCCGGCGGACGCGCCCCGGAGTACCTCCGCAACGACCCCGAGCTCCGCAAGCTCCTCAAGTCCTTCTTCGACGCGGACAAGCCGGTGGCGCAGATCTGCCACGGTCCCCTGCTCACCGCGGCCATCGACAGCCTGAGCGGCCGCCGCGTCACGGCGTACCCCGCGCTGGAACTCGACATGCAGGCGGCGGGCGCGACCTTCCAGGACGCGGAGGCCGTCGTCGACGGCACCCTGGTCTCCGCCCGTGCCTGGCCGGACCACTCCGCCTGGATGCGCGAGTTCCTCAAGGTCCTGCGGGCGAAGGCCCCGGTGAGCTGACACCCGGCCGGACGGAACCGCGCGGGGCGGCCGCTCGGCTCTCCGGCCTCCCTCAGGCCGCCAGCCGCTCGGCCTCCCCGACCGCCTCCTCCAGGCTGTCCACCACGGGAACGCCGACCTTCTCCAGGCTGGCGCGGCTGTGGGAACCGCCGGTGTAGAGGACCGCCCCGGCGCCGACGTGCCGTGCGGCGATCGCGTCGTCCGCGGCGTCGCCGATCACCACCACGCGGGACGGCTCGACACCCGCGAGCGCCCCGAGGTGCCGCACCATGTGCTCGGCCTTGCTGCCGCCGGAGGGCCCGGTCCGCCCGTCGACACGGACGAAGTGGGGCTCGATGCCGAAGCCCCGCACCAGCGGGACCAGCTCCTCGTGGCCGTACATGCTCAGGAGGGACTGGCTGCGACCCGCCGCTCCCCATCCGGCCAGCAGCGCGGGCACCCCGGCGGTGAGCTCGCACGCTCTGCGGTGCTCGGCGTAGTACCGGTGGAAGGTCTCGTCCATGATCTGCCACTCGGCGTCCGTGGGCAGCCGCCCCATCAGCCGCTCGTAGAACTTCGGCACGGGCACGCAGTACATCGCCCGATACCGCTCCAGCGTGATCGGCTCAAGACCCAGCTCGGCGAATGCCGCGTTCGTCGCCCCGATGATCGCGACATTGTCGTGGAACAGCGTGCCGTTCCAGTCCCACACAATGTGCGCGTTTCCTTGCTTCCCCATACCAAGAACGTACCCGCCGCCACCGACAACGCCTCATCGCGGGCGGGAACGGGGCGGCTACTCCCCGAGCCCGACCAGGTTGGGGATCTCCTGCGTGGCGAACCACAGCAGTTCGTGGTCCTCGGCGCCGTCGACCACGAACTGGGCGTCGTCGTCCCCGACGTCCGCCGCGCCCAGCGCCGCCGCGGCCGCGGTCACCTCCGCCTCGGCGTCGTCCGAGTCGACGTGCACGGCGGCCGCCTTGTCCAGCGGCACCGCCTGGGAGACCCGCACCTCGCCGAGCGCCAAGGGATCGAGTCCCCGGTCGGGGTCGGCGACCGCGGCCCGGTCCGGAACGTCGACCGCGACGACGACCCGGCGCCGTACGGCCCCCGGATCGACCGCCAGGAGCCGCAGCGAGGCCAGTGCGGCACGGCTCAGCGCCGCGTACTCCAGCTCCTCGATGTCGTCGGAGAGGTACCACTCGCGCAGGGCGGGCGTCACCGCGTACGCGACGAACGGTCCCGCCTCCAGCTCTCCCGTCTTGTACGCCTCGGCGAGACCGGAGAGGGTCAGGGGGACGTAGACGCGCATGGCTGGCCGCTTTCGTAGTCGGGGGCTCCGAGGGTTCGCGGTCCCGGCGCTCCGGGGAGAGCGGTCCCGTGCCTCCGGGGAGGGCCTTCAGGATACGTGCGGGCGTCCCCTTTCGAGTTCCCGGCCGCACCCTCCGTGGCGTCCACTCCGGGCCCGCGATTCACCCGGTACACCCCTGTGCCGCCAAGGGTTCCGACCCTCCCGGCAACCCTGATAGGTGAACTCTCCCGCCCCCGCGACGCGCCCCCGGCCGTCCTTGCGGAGGCCCTCTCCCGCCTCGTACAAGATCCCCAACACGAAAGTTACCGACCGGTAGAGATCGGTTCCCACGAACGGTGTCGATCGGTCCCGACGAGCGGGGACGACGTATGAACAAGGTGATGACCAGGACGCGGCGCCACCCGGGCACCCGTCCGCCCGGCCGCCAGGACACCCGCCGCCCCGGCAGCACCCCACCCCGCACCCCGGGCACCCCCACCAGGCCTCCGGGCGGCAGCCCCCCGCCGGGTGGCGCGGCCACGTCCCCGGCACCCACCACGGGCCGCCCGGCCCCGACCCCGAGCCCGACACCGTCCACGGGCCACCCGCCGACACCAGGAAGCCCGAGCCGGCCGTACGCGGCTCCGGGGCCGTACGCCGCTCCGGCCACCGGCGACCGGTCGGCGACACGGACCACGGGCCACCCGTCGGCCGCACAGCCAGCCGGCCGCACCTGGGCGGCACGGACCACGGGCATCCCGTCGACTGCACCGGCCGGAAGCCGGGCCCCGGCAACGGCGCGAGACGGGGCCCGCCCCCTCGGCACGACATCCGCCGAAGCACCTCGCCCGCCCGCTCCCCAGCCCCGCCCCACCGACGTCTTCGCCGAGCGTCTGCTGGCCGTGCTGAGCGGCGCGCGTCCCGTGCACTGCATGCTGCGCCACACCGCGGGCCGCGCTTACGACGAACTGGTTTGGCTCGCCGAACGCGGCCCCCTGCGCACCCGCGGCACCCGTCCTGTCGTACGGGACATCGGGTACTACGTCGCACGCCCCGGCGCCGTCGAGGCCTTCGCCCGCATCGGCGCCGGCGACCAGCTCCGCGCCATGGCGTTCCGGCTGGAGCAGGGCCCCGACCTCCGCTGGCGCTGCACGGCGATCGAACTCGGCGGCCCCCGCATGCCCCACCCGAACGACTGAACCGCGACCGGTCCCACGCCGCCTGCGGCCCCCGGACAACGCGAAGGGCCGGGCATCAGGTGCCCGGCCCTTCCGGCGTGTCACCGGTCGCGCGCGGCGGCTGTCACCACCCGCCCGCGACCCTCACTCGCTACTTCTTGCGCCGACGGGCGCCCTTCTGCTGCTTGCGGCGCTCCGCGCGCGTGAGGCCGTCCGCCTCGGAGCGCACGGGCTCGTCGTCGCTGGTGAAGTCACCCTCGACGATGCCGCCCTCACCGTCCACGGTCGGTGCGGAGAAGTGCAGCCGGTCCGGCCGCTGCGGGGCGTCGAGCCCCTTGGCGCGGATCTCGGGTCGCACCGCGCCCGCGGGAACGGCGTCCCGCTTGGCGAGGGACGGCGCCGAGTCGTCGACCGGAACCTCCTCGACCTGCTGCTCGACCTGGACCTCCAGGTTGAACAGGTAGCCGACGGACTCCTCCTTGATGCCGTCCATCATGGCGCTGAACATGTCGAAGCCCTCGCGCTGGTACTCGACCAGCGGGTCCTTCTGGGCCATCGCGCGCAGGCCGATGCCCTCCTGGAGATAGTCCATCTCGTAGAGGTGCTCGCGCCACTTGCGGTCCAGGACCGACAGCACGACCCGGCGCTCCAGCTCACGCATGATCTCGGAGCCGAGCTGCTCCTCGCGGGCCGCGTACTGGTCGTGGATGTCGTCCTTGATGGACTCGGAGATGAACTCGGCGGTCAGACCGGCACGGTCGCCGACCGCCTCCTCCATCTCGTCGACGGTGACCTTCACCGGGTAGAGCTGCTTGAAGGCGCTCCACAGCCGGTCGAGGTCCCACTCCTCGGCGAAGCCCTCGGCGGTCTCGGCCCCGATGTAGGCGTCGATGGTGTCGTCCATGAAGTGCTGGATCTGCTCCTGGAGGTCCTCGCCCTCCAGGACGCGACGGCGCTCGCCGTAGATGACCTCGCGCTGCCGGTTGAGCACCTCGTCGTACTTCAGGACGTTCTTGCGGGTCTCGAAGTTCTGCTGCTCGACCTGCGACTGGGCGGACGCGATCGCGCGCGTGACCATCTTGTTCTCGATCGGCACGTCGTCCGGGACGTTCGCCATCGACATGACGCGCTCGACCATCTGCGCCTTGAAGAGGCGCATCAGGTCGTCGCCCAGGGAGAGGTAGAAGCGGGACTCGCCCGGGTCGCCCTGACGGCCGGAACGACCGCGCAGCTGGTTGTCGATACGCCGCGACTCATGGCGCTCGGTGCCGAGTACGTAGAGGCCGCCGAGGTCCTTGACCTCCTCGAACTCCGTCTTCACCGCCTTCTCGGCACGCTCCAGGGCGGCGGGCAGGGCGTGCGCCCACTCCTCGATGTGCTCCTCGGGGTCGAGGCCGCGCTGGCGCAGCTCCGCCTCGGCGAGGTCGTCCGGGTTGCCGCCGAGCTTGATGTCGGTACCACGGCCGGCCATGTTGGTGGCGACGGTCACGGCGCCCTTGCGGCCGGCCTGGGCGATGATCGGCGCCTCACGGTCGTGCTGCTTGGCGTTCAGCACCTCGTGCTGGATACCGCGCTTGGCGAGCTGCTGCGAGAGGTACTCGGACTTCTCGACCGAGGTGGTGCCGACCAGGATCGGCTGGCCCTTCTCGTGCTTCTCGGCGATGTCGTCGACGACCGCCTCGAACTTGGCGACCTCGGTGCGGTAGATCAGGTCGGACTGGTCCTTGCGGACCATCGGCCTGTTGGTCGGGATCGGGACGACGCCGAGCTTGTAGATCTGGTGGAACTCGGCGGCCTCGGTCATCGCCGTACCGGTCATGCCGGAGAGACCTGGCATTTCCTTGCCGCTGTGGTCGTGGCGCTTGTAGAGGCGGAAGAAGTTCTGGAGGGTGATCGTGGCGAGCGTCTGGTTCTCGTCCTTGATGTCCACCCCTTCCTTCGCCTCGATCGCCTGGTGCATGCCCTCGTTGTAGCGGCGGCCGGCGAGGATACGGCCGGTGTGCTCGTCGACGATCATGACTTCGCCGTCGATGACGACGTAGTCCTTGTCCTTCTTGAACAGTTCCTTGGCCTTGATGGCGTTGTTCAGGTAACCGACGAGCGGGGTGTTCACCGACTCGTAGAGGTTGTCGATGCCCAGCCAGTCCTCGACCTTGGCGACGCCGGGCTCGTGGATGGCGACGGTGCGCTTCTTCTCGTCGACCTCGTAGTCGCCGGTCTCCTCGATGCCCTTGAGGGGGTTGCCGGGCTCACCCTTCTTCAGGCGGGTGACCAGCTTGGCGAAGTCGCCGTACCACTTGGTGGCCTGGTCGGCCGGGCCGGAGATGATCAGCGGCGTACGGGCCTCGTCGACGAGGATGGAGTCGACCTCGTCGACGATCGCGAAGTTGTGGCCGCGCTGGACGAGCTCGTCCTGGGACCACGCCATGTTGTCGCGCAGATAGTCGAAGCCGAACTCGTTGTTCGTGCCGTACGTGACGTCGCACGCGTACTGCTCGCGGCGCTGGGCCGGAGTCATGTTGGCGAGGATGCAGCCGACTTCGAGGCCGAGGAACTTGTGGACGCGGCCCATCATTTCGGAGTCGCGCTCGGCCAGGTAGTCGTTCACCGTGATGAGGTGGACGCCCTTTCCGGAGAGGGCGTTCAGGTACGCGGGCAGGGTGCCGACGAGTGTCTTGCCCTCACCGGTCTTCATCTCCGCGACATAGCCGAGGTGGAGCGCGGCGCCACCCATCATCTGCACGTCGTAGTGACGCTGGCCAAGGGCGCGCTTGGCAGCCTCACGGACGGTGGCGAACGCCTCGGGCAGCAGGTCGTCGAGGCTTTCGCCGTCGGTGTACCGCTGCTTGTACTCATCGGTGAGGGCCCTCAGCTCGGCGTCGGAGAGGTCGACGAAGTCCTCTTCGATGGAGTTGACCTGGTCCGCGATGCGGTGCAGCTTGCGCAGGATCTTGCCTTCGCCTGCACGCATGATCTTCGAGAGGACGGACACGGGGGTTTGTCTCCTTGCCGGTCGGGCCTGGGACGGTCGGTTTCAATGGCAGTTTCAAATCACAGCTTGAGCAACGGCCATCGTAAGCGAGGACCACACCGTGCCGGGAGGTCTGCCAGTGACAGCCACCAGGACAACGGGCAAGGGTTGCTGAAGGTGCCGCGTTCACACAGCGAAAAGTAGCGAAGCCCTCACTCAGGGCAAAGGAATGGCGTCCGTCCGGATGCCCGAGCAGAATCGGCCGATGGACCCCGTCACGCTGACCACCGACCGTCTCGTCCTGCGCATCGTGGGGGTGGACGACACCGACGCCGTCTACGAGGCCGCCCAGGATCCCGACATCCAGCGCTGGACCACGATCCCGTCGCCCTATCTCCGCGAGCACGCGACGGGTTTCACGGACCAGATGGTGCCCGAGGGCTGGGCGGACGGCTCCGCCTTCGCCTTCGGTGTCTTCCTCCCCACCGGGGAGTTGGTGGGCATGCTCTCCATCACCATGCGCTCCCTGGGCGTCGGCGAGGTCGGCTACTGGGCGACGAAGGAGCACCGCGGCAACGGCTACATCGCCGAAGCCACCGTCGCGGCCTCCCGTTGGGCCTTCACGGACCTGTCCGTCGACCGGGTCGAATGGCGTGCCGAAGTCGGCAACACCGGTTCCCGCGCGGTCGCCGAACGCGCCGGCTTCACCATCGAGGGAACCCTCCGCTCCGCCATCAACAACAAGGGCGTACGCAGGGACTGCTGGGTGGGCTCGCTGCTCCCGTCGGACCTGGGCCTGCCGTCGACGGCGCCGTACCTGCCTGCCAGGTGAGCCCGACGGGGCGCGGACGACATACGCGCCGACCGGGCTCGCCCACCGGCCTCGGTCACCGCCCACCGGTTCGCCGACATCGGTCATCGCCCCTGACCACGGGGCTCGGCCACGACGTCCGGTCATCGGCTCGGTCACCGGGCCGGGCCCCATTGTCAGTGGCACCGCCTAACGTGTGGGCATGACGAGTCTTCCGCCACCCATCACCGAACTCTCGGCGGACGAAGCCCGCCGCATCGCCCTGCGGGCCCAGGGATTCCTGGGCGCCCCGGACCGCAGGGCGGGCGTCCGCGGAGTCCTGCGGCACCTCGGCGCGGTCCAGCTCGACACCATCTCCGTCCTCGCCCGCTCCCACGAACTCATTCCGTACGCCCGTCTCGGCGCCGTCGGCCGCAAGACCGTCGAGCAGGCCTACTGGACGTCGGCACCGGCCGCCGACACACCCCCGGCGCCGCACGCCTTCGAGTACTGGTCCCACGCGGCCTGCATCCTGCCCGTGGAGGAGTGGCCGCACTTCGCGTTCCGCCGCCGCGCCTACCGCGCCCGCCCGCACTGGAACCACGACCTGCCCGACGGCGCCTACGACCAGGTCGTCAAGCAACTGCGCGCCGAAGGCCCCCTCACGGCCACGGACTTGGGCGGGGCGAAGAAGACCAGCGAGTGGTGGGACTGGTCGGGCACCAAGGTCGCCGTCGAGCGCGCGCTGATGTACGGCGAGGTGGTGTGCGTGGAGCGGCGCGGCTGGAGGCGGGTCTACGACCTCGCGGAGCGCGCCATCCCGAAGTCGCTGCTGCACGACGAGCTGGACGACGCGGAGTGCCTGCGCCGTCTGGTCCGCCTGGCCGGCCAGTCCCTCGGTGTCGGCACCCGCGCGGACATCGCCGACTACCACCGCCTCAGGGGCGAGCAGGTCGACGCGGTGATCGCGGACTCGGGTCTGGTCCCGGTGACGGTGGAGGGCTGGGGCAGGCCCACGGCCCAGAAGGGCGGCGCCGGGAGCCTCGGCGCAAGACCGGCCGGGGACGCCTGGGCGGACCCGGTGGCGCTGGAGACGGTGCCGCGCGGCCGCCACCGTACGACGCTCCTGTCGCCGTTCGACTCCCTCATCTGGGAGCGGGCGCGTACGGAGCGGATCTTCGATTTCACGCATCGCCTGGAGGCGTACACGCCCAAGCCGAAGCGGATCCACGGATACTTCGCCATGCCGGTCCTCGCCGGCGGCCGGCTCGTCGGCCGGGTGGACCCGGCCCGGGAGGGCAGCACCCTGGTCGCCAAACAGGTCACCCTGGACGGTGCCAAGGCGGTCCCGGCGGTGGCGCAGGCCCTGGCGGAGGCCGCGAGCTGGGTGGACTGCACGGATGTGCGGGTCGAGCGGGTGGACGCCCCGGAACTGCGCGAGGCGCTCATCGGGGAACTCGTCCGCGTCCTCGGGTAGCTCCCGGCGGGACTCGTCCTCGGGTGATGCCTAGCGGATCTCGAGGATCTTCTCGCGCATCGCGTACACCACGGCTTCCATCCTCGAGTGCAGCTGCAGTTTCTCCAGGATGTTGCGCACATGGTTTTTCACGGTGTTCTCGGAGATGAACAACTCCTTCGCGATATCGCGGTTGTTCATCCCCGTGGCCACGAGCTTGAGGACCTCCAGCTCGCGATCGGTGAGCCGCGGCGCGGGCACCAGCCGGCGCTCGTCCGTCCGCTGGATCATCGACTTGAACTCGGTGAGGAGTTTCGACGCCATCGAGGGGCTGATCTGCGACTGCCCGTCGGCCACCGCGCGAATGGCCGTGGCCACCTCGTCCGTCGAGATCTCCTTGAGGAGATACCCGGTCGCGCCCGCCTTGATCGCGTCGTAGAGGTCGGCCTCCTCGTCGCTGATCGTCAGCATGATGATCTTCGCGCTGGGGGCCACCTCCTTGATGGAGGTGCACGCCTCGATACCGCCGCGCTTGGGCATCCGTACGTCCATCAGCACGATGTCGGGCAGCAGGTCGGCGGCCTTGTCGACCGCCTCCGCCCCGTCCCCCGCCTCGCCGACGACCTGGATGTCCTCCTCGGCCGCGAGCACGATCTCCAGACCTCGGCGGAAGAGGGCGTGGTCGTCCACGACAAGGACCCTGATGGGCTCCTTGCGCGGAGAGCCCGCGTCCAGGCCGGTGGCGACGACGCCGTCGTCGGCATCACGGTCACGCATCGGTCCGAAGCTGTCCGCCATCGTTCCTCCCCCTGAAGGCCGTGGCCTGTGTTTCCGTGCCATCGCCAACCCAAGGCAACGGCCCACCGGTTGGGCCGGTGCGGCCATGATTCCATGCCCGGACGGCAGCGCGGTGACATCGCGGAACGTGAAGTGGTCGCACACCGGTGCCCCTGGGGGCGCACTCGCGCTCCAGGGGCACCGGCTCAGTCGTCACCGGGGGTGGTCAGCCGCCGAGCGCGCCGCCCGGCGCGTCCGCTCCGCCCTGGGCGACCATCGGGTCCGTGCTGAGGTGGATGACGCCGTAGTCGTAAGCGTGCCGCCGGTAGACGACACTGGGCTCCTTCGTCTCGGAGTCGACGAAGAGGTAGAAGTCGTGCCCGACCAGCTCCATTTCGTAGAGCGCCTGGTCGAGCGTCATCGGTGCGGCCACATGGGTCTTCTCGCGGACGACGCAAGGGCCTTCGCCCATGATCTCGAGCGAGCCGATCTTCTTTGTCGGCACCGCGTCCGGCTCGTCGTCGTGGACGACGCTGCCGTCGCCGTTCAGCGTCGCTGCACCCGGGACGCGGTCGGCGACCTCGGCTGCCGAGATCCTGCCGTTGCCACGGCGGGTGTAGCGCTTGTCGTGCTGCTTGCGCAGCCGGGCCTCGAGCTTGTCCGCGGCCAGGTCGAGTGCTGCATACGCGTCGCTTGCCGCTGCCTCCGCCCGGATCACCGGTCCGCGGGAATGGAGCGTGATCTCCACCCGGTCACTGCGGTCGGCCTGTCGGGGGTTGGGCTCCTTGGACACCTCGACGTCGAGGCTGATCACCTTGCCATCGAGCTTCTGGATCTTCTCCAGCTTCAGCTTCTCGGCCACGTGCTTGCGGAACCGCTCAGGCACCTCGGTCTTGCGGCCCTTGACGACGATGTCCACGCAGAACTCCGTTCCCGGATAGCCCCGCTCCACTGGCGGAGCATCTCCCTTTTGCACCAGGTTCCGGTGAGCACCGGAACCTCGGACTCGGTGACTTTCACCTCCTCCTCCCCCAAGGACAAGATCTCCACCCCACCGATGCGGGTGATTGCTGAAAACCCGCGGTACGGCACCCGGATGCGTGAGGGACGGCCTGCGCCATTCCCTCACAACCGAACATATCTCGCCTGGACGGATGTCGTCACCCTCTACTGAGACGTACCTCCGTTCAGGTGAATTGACCCACTCATTACCTGCAACGTTGCAAGTTCTCGGTCAGTTCCGGTTTATTTCGAAAGCATCCGGAGGTGCGGCGACCACGGCCGAGCAGACCGTGTCATCGCTCGTTCCTCCGGCCTGCTCCCTACCCGCGATTCGCCCCTTCACCTCCGACAGTTCCGTGCCGTCACCCGTCCGTCGCACCGCCCGCACACCCGACTGCGCGGCCCGTACGGCCCGCGCCGCCTCCGCCAACGAGGCCCCCGTCGTCATCAGGTCGTCCACCAGCACGACCCGGCCCCCCTCGGCGAGCAGCCGCTCGCCCCCGGCGACGACCTCCAGGGCACCCGCCAGATTGGCCAGCCGCTCCCGGGAGTTCAGCCCCGACTGGTCGGCCACGGCACGCCGCTGGCACAGCACGCCGAGCACCCGGGCAGGCGTTCCCGTGCGCCGCAGCTCGCCGGCCGCCGCGAGCGCGATCCGCCGCGCCGGATCATGCCCCCGCGCCCGGACCGCGCTCCGCGCCGACGGCACGGGGACGAGCAGTACGGGCCCGCATCCCGCTCCGGAACCCCGGACCACCGTGCCTCCGGTCTCCGGCCGCCCCGGCCCGCCCCACGCTTCCCCCTTCCCGAGCCTCAGCCGCCCCTGCGAAGCCGTGGGCGGCCCGGCCGGACCAGGACGTCGCAGCGACCCCAGACCCGCCCGCACAGCCCCCGCGAGGGCCGCTCCCAGAGGTGCCGCCAGTGCCAGCGCGCCGCGTTCCTTGTGGGCGAGGAGCGCGGCCCGCACCTCGTCCTCGTAGGGAGCCGCCGCGTGCACCACCGGCAGCCCCGTCGGCTCGGGCACCGGTCGCACCCGGCACGGAGCGGCCCCGCTCAGGGAGGCACGGCACTCGGGACAGAGCACCGTGCGAGGCCTTCCGCAGCCTCCGCACTCGGCCGGCAGCACCAGATCCGTGAGGTCCTGCCACCACCTCCGCATGGCCACCACTGTGCCAACGCCCGGCCCGCTCGGCCACCCCTGTGGACAACCCCCTGTGGACAACCCCTTGTGGACAACTCCCGGAGCGGTTGTACACGGGCACACGACAAGGCGGACGACAGGGCCGGGCCCGCGCATGGACCGCAGGTGAGCACGCGGGCGCAAACGTCGGCGGGCCCGCCCGGAAACCGGACGAGCCCGCCGACGCAGAACCCACGGCACTACCCGGGATAGACCGGCGCCGTCCCGTCCTGGACCACCTTCTGCCACTGCTCCCCCGCCGACAGCCGCACGATCCCGTCCGTCTCCGAGTGCGCCACCAGAGGCAGCCGCTCGTCCTCGGACGCGGCGATCTCCTTGACGTTGGCCAGCGCGGAGGGCGAGGTGCCCAGCGGTGTGGAACCGTCGACCTGGACGTACCGCATCTGCTGTACGGCGCCCTTCTCGCTGCCGACCACCACGAGCCGGCTGTCCCCGGCCCAGGACATGGCCGTGACCTCCTCCAGCTGGGGTGCCACGGAGCGTGGATCGAAGACGAACGCGCCCCGAGGATCGCCGGACCTGGACCGCTCGATGCGCCCGATCTGCAGCGAGCTCTTGCCGTCCTTCTCGACGATCAGCGCGATCCGCACGCCGTCGGCGGCCACCCGCACCGCCTCGATACGCCCGTCGAGCTGCGACGCCTCGACGACGATGGGCTCGCCCGCGCCCTTCTGCAGCATGAGCAGCCGGGGGTTCTTCGGGTCTCGGTCGGCCACCCACAGGTCGCCCCGCGCGTCCCAGCTGGGTGTGGTCAGCCGGTCGTCGGCCGTCCTGCCCTGGCTCTGCACCACCGGCTCGCCGAGCGAACCGCCCGACACCAGCGATCCGACGTACAGGTTCCGGCCGTCGGCCGACACTCCGGCCGCACTGCCCTCGTCCCGCGACACCGCGGCCGCCCGCAGCTTCTTGCCGCCCTCGCCCAGCGCACCGGGCACCGGCTCGGGCTTCTTGTCGCGGTTGTCACGGGGCATCCGTACGAGCCGCTGCTCGTGGTCGATGAAGTACTGGTACCCCGGGTGCTCGCCCGTACCGTGCGAAGCGACGCCCTCGGCCTGGTTCTTGGCCAGCACGCACAGCTGCGTGCCGTCCGACTTCTGGAGCTCCACCTCGTCGACGCCGGTGGGAGTCAGATCCTGGAGCGTGAGGAGGAGTTGGGCCGCCATCTGACGGCACTTGGGGAGTCCGACACGGTCGGCCTTGTCGTTCAGCGGCACGGTGACCCTGTTGCGGTCGTCGGGCGCCAGCGACACGTCGCTGTTCTTCAGCTCCGTGCCCGAGGGGAAGCTCGACCTGACCACCGGGTCCAGCCAGCTCGTGGGCCCCTTCAGCAGCGCGCGCACGATCTGCGTCATCGGGTCCACCTGTGCGCGCACATACACGGGGTCGGCGACGGTCCGCAGGGGACGGCCGCTGCCGGAGGTCCCGTTCGACGCGTAGAAGTACTTGTTCACGGACACGTAGTTGCGCTGGAAGTCGGACGTACCCATCACGACACCCTGCGGCAGCGCGTCGATGCGCCACTGCTTGTTGCTCTTCAGCCTGGTCAGATGCACCGACCCGCTGTACCCGCCGGAGTCCGGCTCGTACGCGTGCCGCACGTCCACCTTGGCGACCTTGCTGCCGCTCAGCCGGAACGCGACGTCGCGACTGCCGTCCTTGGCCTCCGAGGGCAGCCCCACCGAGTTCGGCGCGTCCGCGAGGACCGTCGTGGAACGGTACGGATCCCACGCCTTGCGGGCGCCGTCGGTGAGGTACTTGCCGGCTGTCTCGTACTTGGCGTCGTCGCTGGTCAGCGCCTCGAGAAAGCCCTGCACGATCTCCGCCGCCGAGGCGCCGGGATGCGGCGGCATGGCGTAGACGCGGACCTGCGAGTCCTGGCGCGGCGTCGACTCGACCCCGCGCAGGTCCCCGTTGTCCGGCATCGAGGCACACCCCGCCAGCAGCAGGGCTCCACAGCCCGCATACACGACGACGCGCACCGGACGGCGTCCGCGGACGCCGCTCCCCCCGCGGTCAGCGCCCACGAAATGCCTCCCCATGTCCGAGCTCCTCCGGCTTCTCGCCGTCCCGCCCCCGCTCCTGTGCGGTCCGTTCCCGGCCGGTGCCGGATGTCTCCTCCTGGCGGCGCACCGCCCCGGCGGGCCGGGGCACCACGCGCGCGCCGTTGCCCGGCAGCGCCGTCGGATCGGCCGTGGGCGACGCCCCGGCCAGCCGTGGGGCCATGGGCCCGTGCGTCGGTATGGAACCCGTCCCGGCTCCGGGCTGCTGCACGGGCACCGTCGCGAGCTTGGTACCGCCGCCGTGCGGCAGACCGGCGTCGTCGAGTCCGCGGTTGCGCCGGGAGTCCTTGGGTTCCAGTGGTATCGGCGATCCCCTGAGGGGCTCGTCGGCCGTCCGCGGCAGGGTCAGCCGGAACTGCGAACCGCCGCCCGGCTCGCCCCAGGCCTGCAGCCAGCCGCCGTGCAGCCGCGCGTCCTCCAGAGCGATGGACAGGCCGAGGCCCGTGCCGCCGGTGGTACGCGCGCGTGCCGGGTCGGCCCGCCAGAAGCGGCTGAACACCCGGGTCGCCTCGCCCGGCTTGAGCCCGACGCCGTAGTCGCGGACCGCGATCGCGACCGCTCCGCCCGCCGCGGCGAGCTTGACGACGACGTCCTTGCCCTCGCCGTGCTCCACGGCGTTGACGACGAGGTTGCGCAGCACCCGCTCGACCCGCCGGGCGTCCGCCTCGGCGATCAACGGCTGCTGGTCGCCGAGGACGCGTATGTGCGTGCCCTTGCGCTCGGCGAGCGGTTCGGCTCCGCCGACCACCCGTCGTACGACTTCTCTGAGGTCGATCGCGTCGGCCTCCAGCGCCGCCGCGCCCGCGTCGAACCGGCTGATCTCCAGCAGATCCGCGAGCAGCGTCTCGAACCGGTCCAGCTGGTCGGCGAGGAGTTCCGCCGACCGCGCGGTCACCGGGTCGAAGTCCACGCGCGCGTCGTGGATGACATCGGCCGCCATCCGCACGGTCGTCAGTGGTGTGCGCAGTTCGTGCGACACATCGGAGACGAACCGCCGCTGCATCCGTGAGAGGTCCTCCAGCTGCTGGATCTTCAGCTGGAGGTTCTGCGCCATCTTGTTGAAGGCCTCGCCGAGGCGCGCGATGTCGTCCTCACCGGTGACCTTCATACGTTCCTGGAGGCGTCCGGCGGAGAGCCGTTCGGCGATCCCGGCCGCCATCCGCACCGGCGTGACGACCTGGCGCACCACGAGCCAGGCGATGGCGCCGAGGAGCACCACGACGAACAGTCCGGCCGTCGCGAGCGTCCCCTTGACCAGGCTCAGCGACTTCTCCTCCTGCGTCAGCGGGAAGAGGTAGTAGAGCTGGTACGCGTCTCCGTTGGGGTCGATGACCTGCTTGCCGATGACCAGCGCCGGCTGGGACTCCCGGCCGTCCTTGTAGACGACACGGGTGTAGCTCTGCGCCGCGGCCGTGCTCTCGTCGACCCGGGCGCGCAGATCCTCGGGCACGCTCACCGTCGGGTCGACCTGACCCGAGTACCGCGGCGCGAGGCCGCCGCTGCCGTCGCCCGACGCGGCGGAGTTGAGCGTCACCACGTCGAACGCGCCCTGTCCACCACTGGACAGGGACACGACGAGGTCGGTCATCCACTGGCTGACGTTCTTGGACGAACGGCCGTCCGCGGTCGAGCCGTCCTCGCCGTTCGCGGTCGCTCCCCCGTCCGCCTGCTGCTTGGCCGCCGCGAAACCACCGGTGGCCTGGCTCTGCGAGGCCTTCACCTTGGCGTCCAGCAGACCGTTGCGCACCTGCCCGATCACGACGAAGCCGAGCAGCAGGACGACGCCGAGCGACATCAGCAGCGTCGTCACGACGATCTTGAGCTGGATGTTGCGCCGCCACAGCCGCATCACGGGCAGCAGCGGACGACGCACCCAGCGCATGAACAGCCGAAGGACCGGGCTGCCCTGGACTCCGCCCTGGAGCAGCCCTCCCTCGAAGAGCCGTTCCCAGCGTGAACGCGTCATCTTCCGGCCGACAGGCCGCTCCGAACGGTCCCCCTGCTCAGCGGGCGCCGAAGCGGCACTGTCCCGTGACATGTCAGCTCGGCCCAGCCTTGTAACCGACACCACGGACGGTCACCACGATCTCCGGACGCTCCGGGTCCTTCTCGACCTTGGAGCGCAGCCGCTGGACATGCACGTTCACCAGACGGGTGTCCGCCGCGTGCCGGTATCCCCACACCTGCTCCAGGAGGACCTCACGCGTGAACACCTGCCACGGCTTGCGCGCCAGCGCGACCAGCAGGTCGAACTCCAGCGGCGTCAGCGCGATGGACATGCCGTCCCGCTTCACAGAGTGACCGGCGACGTCGATCACGAGATCGCCGATCGACAGCTGTTCGGGTGCCGGCTCCTCCGAACGGCGCAGCCGCGCCCTGATCCGCGCCACCAGCTCCTTTGGCTTGAACGGCTTCACGATGTAGTCGTCGGCGCCCGATTCGAGGCCGACCACGACATCGACGGTGTCGCTCTTCGCCGTGAGCATCACGATCGGCACCCCGGACTCCGCCCTGATCAGGCGACATACCTCGATGCCGTCCCGTCCGGGCAGCATCAGGTCCAGGAGCACCAGGTCGGGCTTGGCATCGCGGAAAGCGGCCAGCGCCTTGTCGCCGTCGGCTACGAAAGACGGCTCAAAACCTTCACCACGCAACACAATGCCGAGCATCTCGGCCAGTGCGGTGTCGTCATCGACGACAAGGACTCGTCCCTTCATAAACGACATCATCCCATTAACTAAATCGTTACCTGGCGTGACAAGTCACACAGCTCGGCGAGAGCCTCAGCCGTCACGGGCGAAACAACGCCCTCTTCGGTGACGATCGCCGTGATCAACTCCGGCGGCGTCACATCGAACGCCGGGTTGTACGCCTGGGTCCCCAGGGGTGCCACAGGTATACCGCCTCCCGCCTCGACTCCCACCACCGGCACCTGTGGTGCTGTGATCTCCGTCACTTCATGACCGGCGCGCTGCTCGACCTCGATGGACGCCCCGTCGGGTGTTTCCGGATCGATCGTGGTCACCGGCGCCACCACGATGAACGGCACATGGTGGTACCGCGCCAGCACCGCGAGCGGATAGCTCCCCACCTTGTTCGCCACCGAACCGTCGGCCGCGATGCGGTCGGCACCGATCAGCACCGCGTCCACCTCACCGGTCGAGAACAGCGAACCCGCCGCGCTGTCGGTGAGCAAGGTGTACGCCATTCCGTTGCGAGCCGCCTCGTACGCCGTCAGGCGAGCACCCTGAAGCAACGGCCGCGTCTCGTCCACCCAGAGCCGCCGCAGCTGCCCCGCCCGGTGCGCCGCGAGCGCCACGGCGAACGCCGTGCCCTCCCCACCGGACACCAGCGCCCCGGTGTTGCAGTGCGTGAGCACCCGGTGCCCGCCGCCCGGCAGCAGCTCGTCGAGCAGGGCCAGCCCGTGCTCGGCCATGCGCGCGCTGGCCTCGGCGTCCTCCCGGTGCAGCACACGCGCCGCGGCGAGCGCGGCCGCGGCGGCCGCCTCCTGATCGCCGCCCCCGGAGAGCGCCGCCCGGTAGGCCGCCTGCGCCCGGCGCACCCCGACCGCGAGGTTCACGGCGGTCGGCCGGGCACCGGCCAGTGAGAGAGCGGCCTCGTCCACGTCGAAGCCGCGTACGGCGGCCAGCGCGACGCCGTACGCTCCGGCGATCCCGAGCAGCGGCGCCCCGCGCACCGCGAGCGTGCGGATCGCCTCCACCAGCGCGGGCGCGTCGGTGCACACCAGCTCGACCTCCTCGGCAGGAAGCCGCGTCTGGTCGAGAAGGACCAGCACGGGGCCTTCGGGCGGCTCGTGCCAGCGGATCGCGGGTATCTCCGTCGGCCCGCTGTCCTCGCGGGATTGCGCGTAGTGATCAGCCATCCGCCCAGTCTGCCCCGTACCCGGCGGACAATTGAAGGTGTGCAGCCCATACGGGGGCCGGTCCCCTGCCGCGCACACCGTGGCACGATGGCTGCCAACCTGCCGCCGCGCCCGCGGGACGGGCACCGTGAAGGAGCGACGATGAACGACACTCCGGGCTGGGCCTCGCCCGGATCTGCCCCCTCCGGCGGAGAGGAGCCGGACCTCTCCGGCACCCCGCAGCCCGCCGACCAGGGCGGAGCGAACCAACCCGAGCAGCCCTCGAAGTGGTCCAAGGAGCAGCCCCCACCCGCCCAGTGGTCCGCTCCCGGCACACAAGGTCCCGGCCAGGCCCCGCCGCCCGCTCCGCCCGCACCGGGCTGGGGCGGTCAGCAGCCCGGCGGGCAGGTCGGCGGACACGGCGGCTGGGGAGGCCCCGGCCACGGATACGGCGGCCCCGGTGGCCCCGCCGGCTGGGGCGGCAACTGGGGCGGACCACCGCCCGCCGCCAAGCCCGGCGTCATTCCGCTGCGCCCGCTCGGTGTCGGCGAGATCCTCGACGGCGCCGTCTCGACCATGCGCACCTACTGGCGCACGGTCCTCGGCATCTCGCTGACCGTCGCCATCGTCACGCAGATCGCGGTCATCCTGCTCCAGGGCTTCGTCCTGGACGACAACGCCAATACGGACGCCCTCAACGACCCGAGCGCCACCGTCGAGGAGCTGAGCCGGGCCCTCGGCGACACCATGCTGAGCACGGGTGCCGTCCTGCTCATCACCCTGCTCGGCACCATCGTCGCGACGGCCCTGCTCACGTCGGTGACCAGCCGTGCGGTGCTCGGCAAGCCGGTGACGACGAGCGAGGCCTGGCGGGACGCCCGTCCCCAGCTGCCGAAGCTGCTCGGCCTGACCCTCCTGCTGCCCCTCATCGCCGTCGTGATCGTCGGCGTCGGAGCCCTCCCCGGTCTGCTCGCGGCCCTGGGCGGCTCGGGTGACGCCGGTGCCGCGCTCGCCGTCCTCGGCGCACTGGCCGCCGGCGTCGTCGCCCTCTGGCTGATGGTCCGCTTCTCGCTCGCCTCTCCCGCCCTGATGCTGGAGAAGCAGGGCATCCTGAAGTCGATGAGCCGCTCCACGAAACTCGTACGCGGCTCGTGGTGGCGGGTGTTCGGCATCCAGCTCCTCGCCACGATCATCGCCAACATCCTGGCGTCGATCATCGTGATCCCCTTCGCCGTCCTGGCCGCGACGCTGAGCGGCGACGGCTTCACCGGCTTCCTCGACAACACAAGCGACGTCGGCTGGACCTTCCTCATCGTCAGCGGTGTCGGCTCGGTGATCGGATCGATGCTCACCATCCCGATCACCGCGGGCGTCACCGTGCTCCTGTACATCGACCAGCGCATCCGCCGCGAGGCCCTCGACCTCGACCTGGCCCGAGCCGCCGGCGTCCAGGGCTACGGCACCGGGGCTTCCGGCACCACACCGGGGAGTTGATGCGGTGAACGGGGCGGGGGGAGTTCTCACAGCGGTACTTGCGGGGCCGCACACCGGTGCGACAACCGTCCTCGCGCTGGTGCGCGGCGACGAACCACCGGTGACGACGCCGCGCGACCCCGCACGGGAAGCGGCCAGACGCGAGCTGTCCAAGCGGATGTACCACGAGAACGACCCCGGCCTGGTCCAGCGCGCTCTGAACGCGTTCTGGGACTGGGTCGACAAACTGTTCGGCGCCGCCTCCGCCGCGACACCCGGCGGGACGCTCGGACTCCTCGTCATCGTCCTCGCCGTGGTGGCGGTCGTGGCTGCCCTGTGGTGGCGCCTGGGCACCCCGCACCGCACCCCCGCCTCCTCCGCCACGCTCTTCGACGACCGTCCCAAGAGCGCCGCCGAACACCGCGCCGCCGCCGAAGCCCAGGCCGCCCAGGGCCATTGGAACCAGGCCGTCCAGGAGCGGATGCGCGCCATCGTCCGCTCCCTGGAGGAACGCGCCCTGCTCGATCCGCGCCCCGGCCGCACGGCCGACGAGGCAGCCGCGGAGGCGAGCCGCCCCCTGCCCGCCCACGCGGACCGACTGCGCGCCGCGGCACGGGACTTCGACGACGTCACGTACGGCGGCCGGACCGGCGACCCCGGCGGATACCAACGCCTCACCGAGCTCGACCGCGACCTGGAGCGCACCAAGCCCGTACTCACGGACAGCGCCCACAGCACGAACCGGAACACGGCCCGCGACAGCCGCCAGGGGGCCGCCTCATGACCGAGGCCACCCTCCCCTCCACCTCGGTCTCGCCCACCGCCCGCCAGTGGTGGACCCGCGCGCGCGGCATCGTCCTCGCGCTCGTCCTTCTGCTGGTGGCCGCCATCGTGATGGCCGCGGTCCGCTCGGACGCCCGGCACGGCCGCCTCGACCCGCGCTCCGCCGACCCCTACGGCAGCCGAGCCGTCACCGAACTCCTCGCCGACCAGGGGGTCTCCACGCGCGTGGTCACCACCCTCGACAAGGCCCGCGCGGCGGCCGCCCCCGACACCACCCTGCTGATCGCCGCTCCCGACCTGCTGACCAAACGTCAGCAGACGCTTCTGAAGAGGGCGACGGAGACCTCCAACGGACGTACGGTCCTGATCTCCCCCGGATCGCCCTCCGTCAGCACCCTCGCCCCCGGAGTCTCCGCCGATCCGGCGATCAGCTTCGACTCGACGCTCTCCCCCGACTGCAACCTGCCCGCCGCCCTTCGAGCGGGCAGTGCCGACACGGGCGGCATCCGCTACACCGCCGGCGCCCCGGGCACCGACGCCTGCTACCCCAGCGACGGCCTCCCCACGCTGCTGCGTGTCCCGGCAGCCTCCGGAAGCGGCGACACCGTCGTGCTCGGCGCCCCCGACATCCTCTACAACGACCGCCTCGACGAGCAGGGCAACGCCTCGCTCGCTCTCCAACTCCTCGGTTCGCGCTCCCACCTGGTCTGGTACCTCCCCTCGCTCTCCGACGACTCGGCCACCGACGCGGGCGACCAGAGCTTCTTCGACCTGCTTCCCTCGGGCTGGCTCTGGGGCACACTGCAGCTCTTCATCGCGGCGCTCCTGGCCGCCCTGTGGCGGGCACGCCGAATGGGCCCCCTCGTACCCGAACGCCTCCCCGTCGCGATCCGCGCCTCCGAAACCGCCGAAGGCCGCGCCCGCCTCTACCGCAAGACCAACGCCCGCGACCGCGCGGCCGCCGCTCTGCGCTCCGCCACCCGCACCCGCCTCGCCCCCCTCATCGGCGTGCCCCCGGCCCAGGCCCATGCGCCCGAGGCCCTGCTCCCCGCCCTGTCCGCCCACCTCGACGGCGACGGACAGGCCCTGCTCCCGCTCCTCTTCGGGCCGCCGCCCCGCGACGACGCGGCCCTCGTCTCCCTCGCAGACCAACTCGACGCCCTCGAAAGAGAGGTACGCATTTCATGATGGACCCGACCACTGACAACGCCGGGTACGCCGGGTACTCCGCGGACGCGGACACCGCCCGCTCCTCCCTGGAGGCCCTGCGCGCCGAGATCGCCAAAGCCGTGGTCGGCCAGGACCCCGCCGTGACCGGTCTCGTCGTCGCCCTCCTCTGCCGCGGACACGTTCTCCTCGAAGGAGTCCCCGGAGTGGCCAAAACGTTGCTCGTCCGCGCGCTCGCGTCCGCACTGGAACTCGACACCAAGCGCGTCCAGTTCACACCCGACCTCATGCCGAGCGATGTCACCGGCTCGCTCGTCTACGACGCACGCACCGCCGAGTTCTCCTTCCAACCCGGCCCGGTGTTCACCAACCTTCTGCTCGCCGACGAGATCAACCGCACGCCGCCCAAGACCCAGGCGTCGCTGCTGGAGGCGATGGAGGAACGCCAGGTCACGGTCGACGGCACACCCCGACCGCTGCCCGAGCCCTTCCTGGTCGCCGCGACCCAGAACCCGGTCGAGTACGAGGGAACGTATCCCCTCCCCGAGGCCCAACTGGACCGGTTCCTCCTCAAACTGACGATCCCTCTGCCCTCCCGCCAGGACGAGATCAACGTCCTCACCCGCCATGCCGAGGGCTTCAACCCGCGCGACCTGCGCGCCGCCGGCCTGCGCCCCGTGGCCGGCCCCGCCGACCTCGAGGCCGCCCGCGCCGCGGTCGCCAAGACAGCGGTCTCCCCCGAGATCACCGGCTACGTCGTCGACATCTGCCGCGCCACCCGCGAGTCGCCGTCCCTCACCCTCGGCGTCTCCCCGCGCGGCGCGACCGCCCTCCTCGCCACAGCCCGCGCCTGGGCCTGGCTGACCGGCCGCGACTACGTCATCCCGGACGACGTGAAGGCCCTGGCCCTGCCCGCCCTCCGCCACCGCGTCCAACTCCGCCCCGAAGCGGAGATGGAGGGCGTGACAGCCGACTCCGTCATCAACGCGATCCTCGCCCACGTCCCCGTCCCCCGCTGATGGCACTCACCGGACGCGCCGCCCTCCTGGCGGCCCTGGGCGCACTCCCCGTCGGCATCTGGGAGCCCAGCTGGACTGGCATCCTCGCCGTGAACGCCCCCCTGGCCCTGGCCTGCGCCTGCGACGCCGCCCTCGCGGCTCCCGTACGGCGCCTCGGCCTGACCCGCTCCGGCGACACTTCGGTACGCCTCGGCGAGTCCGCGGAGGTCACCCTCACCGTCACCAATCCCTCCGGCCGGCCCTTGCGCGCGCATCTGCGCGACGCCTGGCCGCCGAGCAGTTGGGAACCCGGCACCGAGCTCACGGCCTCCCGCCAGCACCTGACGGTCCCCGCCGGCGAACGCCGCCGCCTGACGACCCGTCTGCGCCCCACGCGCCGCGGCGACCGCCAGGCCGACCGCGTCACCATCCGCTCCTACGGCCCCCTCGGCCTCTTCTCCCGCCAGGGCAGTCACAAGGTCCCCTGGACCGTACGCGTCCTGCCCCCCTTCACCAGCCGGAAGCACCTCCCCTCCAAACTGGCCCGGCTCCGCGAACTCGACGGCCGCACCAGCGTGCTGACACGCGGTGAGGGCACGGAATTCGACAGCCTGCGCGAGTACGTCCCGGGCGACGACACCCGTTCCATCGACTGGCGAGCCACAGCCCGCCGCACGACGGTCGCCGTACGCACCTGGCGTCCCGAGCGCGACCGCCACATCCTTCTGGTCCTCGACACCGGCCGCACCTCCGCGGGCCGCGTCGGCGACGCCCCTCGCCTCGACGCCTCCATGGACGCGGCCCTGCTCCTCGCCGCCCTCGCCTCCCGCGCCGGCGACCGTGTGGACCTCCTCGCCTACGACCGCCGGGTACGCGCCCTCGTCCAGGGCCGCGCGGCAGGCGACGTCCTCCCGTCCCTGGTCAACGCGATGGCCGGTCTGGAACCGGAGCTCGTCGAAACGGACGCCCGCGGCCTGACCGCCACAGCCCGGCGTACGGCCCCACGCCGCTCGTTGATCGTGCTCCTGACGAGCCTCGACGCGGCCCCCGTCGAAGAGGGCCTGCTCCCCGTACTCTCCAGCCTCACCCAACGCCATACGGTTTTGCTGGCATCGGTCGCGGACCCGCACATCGCACGCATGACGAAGGCCAGGGGAAGCACCGACGCGGTGTACGAGGCAGCGGCGGCGGCTCAGGCCGATGCCGAGCGACGACGCACGGCCGAACAACTGCAACGCCGCGGAGTCACGGTCGTCGATGCGACCCCGGACAAGCTGGCTCCGGCTCTCGCAGACGCCTATCTGGCCCTGAAATCCGCCGGCCGCTTGTAAGCCAAAACAGAAAGTCCGGCCCTTTTGGGGTCCCGAAAAGGACCCTAAACGCAGAAAACCCCCGTACCGGTTTCCCGGTACGGGGGTTTTCTTCAAAACTTGTTCGGCGGCGTCCTACTCTCCCACAGGGTCCCCCCTGCAGTACCATCGGCGCTGTGAGGCTTAGCTTCCGGGTTCGGAATGTAACCGGGCGTTT
>NZ_JBSFYW010000007.1:0-82501 GCF_053599975.1 Streptomyces sp. NPDC005141
TCGGCGGTTCTCGGGTGGGGGTCCGGTGGGTGGGTCGGGGCCGTGCCGGTACATCCCAGTCCGTCGCCGCTGGATCAGACGTGGGTCCAGGAGGGAACCGCTGCTCGATCCGAACGTAAGCGACGGACATCAGGGATGTACCGGCACGGCCCCTCCCGTGCGATCCCGGCTGCGGGCACGCTGTGGTGAGATCCAGCCCCTCCGGCGTTTGAGGAGCGGGGTCTGGGGCGGCCCCAGGGACGGGACGGGTAAGGGCGGCGGGGGCGAAAAAGGGCTGCTGGGCCGGCGGGACCCCGGGGGCGGGGCAACCGGCAGGACGGAAGCGGCCTCGGGTGGGTCGTGGCGCCGGGCCTCGGCTGCCCGGCGGAGGTCAGAGCAGGCCGACCGCGGTGTCCACCGCGGCTTCCACGCTGCCTTCGGCGGGGTAGAGCAGGGACCGGCCGACGACCATGCCCTGCACGGTGGGCAGTCGCAGCGCCTTGCGCCATCTCTCGTACGCCCCTTCCTGGTCCGTGCCGACCTCTCCGCCGAGCAGCACGGCGGGCAGCGTGGAGGCTTCCAGCACCTGGGCCATGTCGTCGGGGTCGCTGGTGACGGGCAGTTTGAGCCAGGTGTACGCGGAAGTTCCGCCGAGGCCGGACGCGATGGCGATGGACCGGGTGACGGCCTCGGCGCTCAGGTCGTTGCGGACCGCGCCCGTGTCCCTGTCGCGGCGGGATATGAACGGCTCGACGAAGAGCGGCAGTCGGCGTGCCGCCATGGCGTCGACGGCGCGGGCCGTGGTCTCCAGGGTCTTCAGGGAGCCGGGGTCGTCGTAGTCGATGCGCAGCAGGAGCTTTCCTGCGTCGAAGCGGAGCCGTTCGATGTCTTCTGCGCGGTGGCCGGTGAAGCGGTCGTCCATCTCGAAGGAGGCGCCGGCGAGTCCGCCGCGGTTCATGGAGCCCATCACGACCCTGTCCTCCAGGACGCCGAGGAGCAGCAGGTCCTCCAGGATGTCGGCGGTCGCGAGCACTCCGTCGACGCCGGGCCGGGACAGTGCCACACAGAGCCGTTCGAGGAGGTCGGCGCGGTTGGCCATGGCGAGCCGGTGGTCGCCGACGCCGAGGGCGCCGCGGGCCGGGTGGTCGGCGGCCACGATCATCAGGCGGCCGGTGTCGCCGATCAGCGGGCGGCGGACCCGGCGGGCGGCCGCTTCGGCGATGGCCTCCGGGTGCCGGGCGCGCACCGCGACGAGGTCGGGGATGCTGATACTCAAGTCAGGCTCCGTTCAGGGGTGGCGTCGGTCAGCCCGGTCAGGCGCGCGCGAGGAGGTTCTCGACCTCGGACCCGGTCGGCATCGCGGAGGAGCAGGCGAGGCGGGAGGCGACCAGCGCGCCGGCGGCGTTGGCGTACCGGACGATCCGTTCCAACTCCCAGCCGGACAGCAGGCCGTGGCAGAGGGAACCGCCGAACGCGTCGCCCGCACCGAGGCCGTTGACGACTTCCACCGGTACCGGCGAGGCCTCGGCCTCGGTGCCGTCGCGGTGGACGGCCAGTACACCCTTGGGGCCCTGTTTGACGACGGCGAGTTCGACTCCGGCGTCGAGGAGTGCCTCGGCGCAGGCGCGTGGTTCGCGTACTCCGGTGGCGATCTCGCACTCGTCGAGGTTGCCGACGGCGACCGTGGCATGGCGCAGGGCCTCGGCGTAGTACGGGCGGGCCGCCTCCGCTCCGCGGCTGTTCCAGAACATCGGGCGCCAGTCGAGGTCGAAGACCGTGATGCCGGTCCGGGCCCGGGCCTTCAGGGCGGCGAGGGTGGCCGAGCGGCTGGGTTCCTCGCTCAGGCCGGTCCCGGTGATCCAGAAGATGCGGGCCGCGCGGATGGCGAAGTAGTCGAGCTCGTCGGTGCGGATCTCCAGGTCGGGCGCCTTGGGCTGCCGGTAGAAGTACAGCGGGAAGTCGTCCGGCGGGAAGATCTCGCAGAAGGTGACCGGCGTCGGGTACGCGGCGACGGGGGTGACCCAGCGGTCGTCGACGCCGAACTCCTTGAGTTCCTCGTGGAGATAGGTTCCGAAGGGGTCCTGTCCGGTCCGGGTGATCACCGCGGTGGACCGGCCGAGGCGAGCGGCGGCCACGGCGACGTTGGCGGCCGAGCCGCCGAGGAACTTTCCGAAGGAGTCGACCCGGGCGAGCGGCACACCCGTCTGCAGCGGATAGAGGTCGACGCCGATGCGTCCCATGGTGATGAGGTCGAAGGCCTCTGCGGACTCAGCGGCGGCGACCCGGGGTACGGCGGACTCAGGCATGCGTGACGCTCCTGATGCGTGGGATGCGGGCAACGGGGCGCCCGATGCCTCTTAGGTGTAGGACTCCCGGCTCCACTCTGTCAAGACTTTGTACGGACATTCGGACCTGCTCCTGAAATGATGTCTTAACAAAGTATTGACAGGTGGGTGCAACAGGGACTTGTATCCCGTCCCAACGAAACCGCCGCTTCGACGCATCACACCCGGACCCGCCGTCCGGGTCCCGCACGGGCCCCGCGCCCCGCGCCGTCCCGTTCCCTTTCCCCCGGTCGCACAGTGAGGTGCTGGAAAGATGGATCGCACGTTCCACCCCCGTTCCCGGAGAATCGCCCCCCTCGTCGCCCTGGTCGCGGCGTCCGCACTGCTCGCCGCCGGCTGCTCCAGCGGCTCGGGCGGCAAGAAGTCCGAGGAGAACGGGGACGGTGCCGCCGCGGGCAAGGCGAACACCCCCCTGATGAAGGTCGCCCTGGTGACCCATCAGGCGCCCGGCGACACGTTCTGGGACATCGTCCGCAAGGGCGCCGAGGCCGCCGCCGCCAAGGACAACATCAAGCTCGTCTACTCCGCCGACCCGAACGCGGGCACGCAGGCCAACCTGGTCCAGAACGCGATCGACCAGAAGGTGGACGGC
Organism: Streptomyces sp. NPDC005141; assembly: GCF_053599975.1. NCBI lineage: Bacteria > Bacillati > Actinomycetota > Actinomycetes > Kitasatosporales > Streptomycetaceae > Streptomyces > Streptomyces sp. NPDC005141. The sequence goes on from NZ_JBSFYW010000007.1 coordinate 2,917, forward strand.
ATCGCGATCACCCTGGCCAAGCCCGACGCCATGAAGGACGTGGTGGGCAAGGCGACTTCGGCCGGGATACCCGTCGTGGGTCTCAACTCGGGTCTCAGCGACTGGAAGAAGCTGGGCCTGACGGAGTTCTTCGGCCAGGACGAGACCGTCGCGGGTGAGGCGCTCGGCAAGAGGCTGAACTCGGAAGGCGCCAAGAAGGTCGTCTGCGTGGTCCAGGAACAGGGCAACATCGGCCTCACCCAGCGCTGCGACGGCGTGAAGAAGACGTTCAGCGGCAGCACCGAGAACCTGTACGTCAACGGCACCGACATGCCGTCCGTGAAGTCCACGATCACCGCGAAGCTCAAGCGGGACAAGGGGATCGACTACGTCGTCACGCTGGGCGCCCCGTACGCCCTGACCTCGGTGCAGTCGATCAGTGACGCCGGGAGCAAGGCGAAGGTCGCCACGTTCGACCTCAACAAGGACCTCACCGGCGCCATCAGCAAGGGCACCATCCAGTTCGCCGTCGACCAGCAGCCCTACCTCCAGGGCTACTTGGCGGTCGACTCGCTGTGGCTCTACAAGAACAACGGCAACTACAGCGGCGGCGGTGAGCAGCCGGTCCTGACCGGTCCGGCCTTCGTCGACAAGAGCAACGTCGACACCGTCGCCAAGTTCGCCTCGAAGGGCACTCGGTGATGGGCATGGCCCAGCAGGCCGATCCGGCGGTGACCGCACCGCCGGCCCCCGGCCCCCGCAGGACCGACGGCCGGACGGCGCAGCGCTCCCTGGCGCTGCGGCTGCTCGCCCGGCCCGAGGTCGGGGTGTTCCTCGGCGCCGTCGCCGTGTTCGTCTTCTTCCTGGTCGCGGCGCCGTCGGTACGCTCCGGCGGTTCGATGGCGACCGTGCTCTACCAGTCGTCGACGATCGGCATCATGGCGCTGCCCGTGGCACTGCTGATGATCGGCGGCGAGTTCGACCTGTCCGCCGGTGTAGCGGTGATCACCTCGGCGCTGACGGCGAGCATGCTCAGCTACCAACTGACCATGAACGTCTGGGCGGGTGTGGTCGTCGCACTCGTCGTCTCCCTCGCGATCGGGGCGTTCAACGGCTGGATGATGGTCCGCACCGGGCTGCCGAGCTTCCTGGTGACCCTCGGGACCTTCCTGATCCTGCAAGGCGTGAACCTCGCCGTCACCAAGCTGATCACGACCAACGTCGCCACCGACGACATCAGCGACATGGACGGATTCGGCCAGGCGAAGAAGGTCTTCGCCTCCTCCTTCGACGTCGGCGGCGTCCAGGTGAAGATCACCATCGTGTGGTGGCTGGTCTTCGCGGCGCTGGCCACCTGGGTGCTGCTGCGCACCAAGTACGGCAACTGGGTCTTCGCGGTCGGCGGCAACCAGGACAGTGCCCGCGCGGTCGGCGTACCGGTGACCTTCACCAAGATCACCCTGTTCATGACGGTCGGCTTCGGCGCCTGGTTCGTCGGCATGCACCAGCTGTTCTCGTTCAACACGGTGCAGTCGGGCGAGGGCGTCGGCCAGGAGCTGATCTACATCGCCGCGGCGGTGATCGGCGGCTGTCTGCTGACCGGCGGCTACGGCTCCGCGATCGGCCCGGTCTTCGGCGCCTTCATGTTCGGCATGGTGAACCAGGGCATCGTCTACGCCGGCTGGAACCCCGACTGGTTCAAGGCCTTCCTCGGCGTGATGCTGCTCGGCGCCACGCTCATCAATCTGTGGGTCCGCCGCACGGCGACCCGGAGGTGAACCGACCCATGACAACCAACGGATCCGGAACCGCGGGCGCCGTTCTCCCGGACACCCCGCCCGGGGAGGGCACCGCCGCGATCGTGGAACTGCGCGGCGCCGGCAAGTCGTACGGCAACATCCGCGCCCTGCACGGCGTCTCCCTGGCCGTCCGCCCCGGCCGGGTGACCTGCGTCCTCGGCGACAACGGCGCCGGCAAGTCCACCCTCATCAAAATCATCTCGGGGCTGCACCGGCACAGCGAGGGCGAGTTCCTGGTGGACGGCACGGCGGTGCGCTTCGGCACCCCGCGCGAGGCCCTCGCCAAGGGCATCGCCACCGTCTACCAGGACCTCGCGACCGTGCCGCTGATGCCGGTGTGGCGGAACTTCTTCCTCGGCTCCGAGATGACGAAGGGGCCCTGGCCCGTACGCCGTCTCGACATCGCGAGGATGAAGCGGACCGCCGACGAGGAACTGCGCAACATGGGCATCGTCCTCGCCGACCTCGACCAGCCGATCGGCACGCTCTCCGGCGGCCAGCGCCAGTCCGTGGCCATCGCCCGCGCGGTCTACTTCGGCGCCCGCGTCCTCATCCTCGACGAACCGACCGCCGCGCTCGGCGTCAAACAGTCCGGTGTCGTCCTGAAGTACATCGCCGCCGCCCGCGACCGCGGTCTCGGCGTCATCTTCATCACCCACAACCCGCACCACGCCTACATGGTCGGCGACCACTTCAGCGTGCTGCGCCTCGGCACGCTCGAACTCAGCGCCGACCGCAGCGAGGTCAGCCTGGAGGAACTCACCAACCACATGGCGGGCGGCGCCGAACTCGCCGCACTCAAGCACGAGTTGGCACAGGTGCGCGGGGTCGACGTGGAGGGGCTCCCCGAAGCGGAGGACCTCCGGACCCCGGCGCCCGCCCCCTCGGAAGGGACCTCCTGACATGGCAACTCCCCTGGACCGCATCCGCGTCGGCTCAGCCCCGGACTCCTGGGGCGTCTGGTTCCCCGACGACCCGAGGCAGGTCCCGTGGGAACGGTTCCTGGACGAGGTCACCGAGGCCGGATACTCCTGGATCGAGCTCGGCCCGTATGGCTATCTGCCGACGGACCCGGTCCGCCTCACCGCAGAGACCGACAAGCGCGGCCTGAAGGTGTCGGCCGGCACGGTCTTCACCGGCCTGCACCGCGGACCGTCCGTCTGGGACTCCACCTGGGCGCATGTCAGCCAGGTCGCCGCGCTCACCCGGGACATGGGCGCCCGGCATCTGGTGGTCATCCCCTCCTTCTGGCGGGACGACCGGACGGCGGAGATCATCGAGCCGCCGGAGCTGACCGCCGAGCAGTGGGCCCACCTCACCAAGGGCATGGAGCGGCTCGGCCACGAGGTCAAGGAGACGTACGGCCTCGACATCGTCGTGCACCCGCATGCGGACACCCACGTCGACACCGAGGAGCACGTCGAGCGCTTCCTCGACTCCACGGACTCCGACCTGGTCAACCTGTGCCTGGACACCGGGCACTACGCCTACTGCGGCGGCGACAGCGTCAAGCTCATCGAGACGTACGGCGAACGCATCGGCTATCTGCACCTCAAGCAGGTCGACCCCGCGGTCCTCGCCGCCGTCGTGCAGGACGAGGTGCCGTTCGGGCCCGCGGTCCAGCGCGGAGTGATGTGTGAACCGCCCACGGGGGTACCGGAGTTGGAGCCGGTACTCGTCGCGGCACAGCGCCTGGGCGTGGAGCTGTTCGCCGTCGTGGAGCAGGACATGTATCCCTGTGAGCCCGAGAAGCCGCTGCCCATCGCCACACGCACCCGCGCGTTCCTCCGCTCCTGCGGCGCCTGATCCATCGAAGGGACCACCGACCACATGACCCAGCACGGAACACTCGGGGTCGCTGTCATCGGCACCGGCCGGATGGGGGCCGATCATGTCCGCCGGATCACCGAGGTCATCAGCGGAGCGCGGGTGAGCGCGGTCGTGGACATCGACGCCGAGCGCGCCAAAGGGCTCGCCGGCGGCATCGACGGCTGCACCGCGTACACGGATCCGGCCTCGGCGCTGGCGGCGGACGACGTCGACGCCGTGGTCATCGCCTCCCCCGGCCCCGCTCACGAGGCGGCGCTGCTCACCGCGTTCGAGCACGACCTGCCGGTCCTGTGCGAGAAGCCGCTGACCCCGGACGCGGCCTCCGCGCTGCGGGTGATGGAGGCGGAGCGCGCACTCGGGCACCGGCGGGTCCAGGTCGGGTTCATGCGGCGCTACGACGCCGAATATCTGAAACTCAAGTCGCTCCTGGACGGCGGCGAGTTGGGTCGCCCGCTGATGCTGCACAACCGGCACCGCAACGCCGATGTCCTGCCGTACTTCACCGAGCAGATGCTCATCAACGACTCCGTCGTGCACGAGATGGATGCCGCCCGCTGGCTGCTCGGGCAGGAGATCACCGCGGTCACGGTGTTGAAGCCACGGCCCTCCGGCAACGCGCCCGACGGACTCTCCGACCCGCAGTTCGTCGTCCTGGAGACGGACGGAGGAGTGCTCGTGGATGTGGAGATCTACGTCAACTGCCGTTTCGGGTACCAGGTGCAGGCCGAGGCCGTCTGCGAGAACGGCACGGCACGGATCGGCGAGGCCCACGGGATGCTGGTCAACTCGGGCGGAAGGTGGGGTGGTTCGATCGCGCCGGACTTCGTGGAGCGGTTCCTGGAGGCGTACGACCGCGAGGTGCAGGCCTGGGTCGACGCCACACTGCGTGGCGAGGTCACCGGGCCCAGCTGCTGGGACGGGTACGCGGCGGCGGCGGTCTGCGAGGCGGGCGTCCGCGCCCAGGCCGAGGGCCGCCGCACGGAGGTCGATCTGATCGAGCGGCCCGCCCTCTACCGCTGAGCCGGGCCCTCCTGGGGACATCGTCGAGCGCGCCGGCGGTCCGCTCGAACGGACACCGTCGGCGCACTCGACCACACGGCCTCGCCCCGGCCTGCTGCCCGGGGCGAGCCGCTCTGCCCGGCCGCCGCGTCGGGCGCGTACCCGAGGATGCTCTTGACCTGCTGTCGTCCGCCGCGAGCGAGGCGGGTCCGTCCTGTCCGGGCTGACCGCCGGGGCGGCACCTCGCGCCCCGGATCACACCCCCTGAGGGGGACGGTTACGGTCCAGTAGGAACGGCTACGCTGGGATCATGCCGTCCACACGTCGTACAGCGCGCCAGACCGACCTGCTCGAGCGGCTGGTCGCGTTGCTGGTGGCGGAGGGTTTCGCAGCGTTCACCCTCGACGAGCTGACCGAGCGGCTGCACTGCTCGAAGACGACGCTGTACCAGCTGGCGGGCAGCAAGCAGGAGTTGGTCCGGGAAGCGGTGAAGCACTACTTCCGGGAGGCCGCCCAGGCCGTCGAGAAGCGGGTGGCCGACACCTCGGCGCCCTCCGAGCGTGTGGTCGTCTACCTGAACGCGGTCGCCCACCAGTTGAGGCCGCTGTCCCGGCAGTTCCTCGACGACATGGCCCAGTTCGAGCCGGCCCGCGAGGTGTACGAGGCCAATACGCGCCTCGCCGCGGGCAGGATCAGGCAGTTGATCGCGGACGGCGTGGCCGCGGGAGCGTTCCGTGACGTGCATGCCGCGTTCGTGGGCGAGGTCGTGGCCGCCACCATGCAGGAGATCCAGCGGGGCGAGGTCGCCGCCCGCACCGGGCTGAGCGACGCCGAGGCCTACGCCGAGCTGGCGTCACTCATCGTCCACGCCGTCTCCCCCTGACCTCGGCGCAGGGGGCCTCCGAGCCGACACCTCGGCCCAGCGGCACCGCCGCGGCTGTCCTGGTCGGACAGCCGGGAGGGGGCAAGGCCGTCGAGAGGCACGGCCGAGAAGCGCCGCTCCAGCGCGGCCACCGTGACGAGGTTCGCGTCGGCGGAGGCCCGGGCCCGGTTCCTGACCCGCTCACACCCCGCGGGCTCCTTGAGGCCGGCGGGGAACGACCGGCGGCCGCGCCGGACGATATCCGCCGCGCCGTCGAGGCCGAGCCACGGCCCCCGGCCGGGCGGGCGCTCGACGCGCACCACGTCGGCGCCGAGGTCGGCCGACACCATGGCCGCGCGCGGAGCCGGCCCGAGCCCCGAGCGTTCCGGGACACGTGAACCGGCAGTGACCCCGTGGATCCATCGGGGGACGCCATGGCCCGACGGTACCAAAAACGATACTGTTGTATCGCCTGGCGTATCAAAATCGTCAGGGCCGCGACCCGTCACCCCCGAGGACACGCCATGCCCGCGACCCGCACGCTCCCCACGTCGGAAGCCGTCGACCTGATCGCCCTGACCCGCGAGCTCGCCGAGAAGCAGCTCGCCCCGCGCGTCGCCGAGGCGGAGGCCGAGGAGCGGTTCCCGCGCGAGGTCTTCCGCACGCTCGGACGGGCCGGGCTGCTGAGCCTGCCCTACCCCGAGGAGCACGGCGGCGGTGACCAGCCCTACGAGGTCTACCTCCAGGTCGTCGAGGAGATCGCCACGGTGTGGGCGAGCGTCGCGGTGGGCGTCTCGGTGCACGCGCTGTCCTGCTTCGCCCTCGCCTCGTTCGGCACCGAGGAGCAGAAGAAGGAATGGCTCCCGGACATGCTCGGCGGCGAGCTGCTCGGCGCCTACTGCCTGTCCGAGGCCCATGCGGGTTCCGACCCGGGCGCGATGCGCACACGGGCCGTCCGGCACGGCGACGACTATGTGCTCAACGGCGCCAAGGCCTGGACCACGCACGGTGGGCACGCGGACTTCTACACGGTCATGGCCCGTACGTCCGACACGGGCTCGCGCGCCATCTCCTGCTTCCTCGTCCCGGCCGACACGCCTGGCGTGGTGGCCGATCCCCCGGAGCACAAGATGGGCCTGACCGGGTCCGCCACCGCCACCGTGCGGCTGGAGAACGTACGCGTCCCCGCCCACCGCCGGCTCGGCGAGGAGGGCGACGGGCTCAGGATCGCCTTCGCCGGGCTGGACTGCGGACGGCTCGGCATCGCGGCGGTGGCCACCGGCCTCTCCCAGGGGGCGCTGGACCACGCGCTGCGCTACTCGCGGGAGCGGGAGACCTTCGGCCGCCCCATCATCGAGCACCAGGGCCTGGCGTTCGTCCTGGCCGACATGGCCGCGGCGGTACAGGTCTCCCGGGCCACCACGCTCGCCGCCGCCCGCCTCAAGGACGAGGGACTTCCCTTCCAGTCCGAGGCGTCGATCGCCAAACTGATCGCCACCGACAACGCCATGAAGGTCACCACCGACGCGGTGCAGGTACTGGGCGGCGCCGGCTACACCCGCGATTTCCCGGTCGAGCGCTACATGCGCGAGGCCAAGGTCATGCAGATCTTCGAGGGCACCAACCAGATTCAGCGCCTGATCATCGGCCGCGCGCTGAAGGAGGACGAGCGCGGCAGCCTTCGCGTGCGCAAGACGGGCAAGTAGGACGCCCGAGTCTCGTGGAACCGGTGCTTGCGCGCTTCGGTGAGTGCGTACTCACCGCGGCGCAACCTCACCGAAGAACGTCTCCGCACGTGACCATCGCCGCCCGAGCGCCGATACTTCCGAGAGTGAGCTCCTCGCACCGCCGACCCGCTCGCCGGCCAGGCAGTCCGGCCGGTCGGCCACGTTCGCGACGGACGGGATCGGGCCCCATGAGCGCCCGATTCCCGAAACGGCGCCGCGCCGCGGTCGACGATTTGGCGGACCCACTTCTAACGTGGGCAGTGCAGGACAGGGGCCCGGCGACTCTTCTCACCAGGAGGTTCCCATGAAGATGCTCATCAACGTGGCGGAGACGGTGGTCGCGGACGCGCTGCGAGGCATGGCGGCAGCCCATCCGGAGCTGACGGTGGACGTCGAGAACCGCGTGATCGTACGCAGGGACGCCCCGGTCGCGGGAAAGGTGGGCCTCGTCTCCGGCGGCGGGTCCGGGCACGAGCCGCTGCACGGCGGATTCGTGGGCCCCGGGATGCTGTCGGCGGCCTGCCCCGGCGAGGTGTTCACCTCCCCGGTGCCGGACCAGATGCTGCGGGCCGCGGCCGCCGTGGACAGCGGTGCGGGCGTGCTGTTCATCGTCAAGAACTACACCGGCGACGTCCTCAACTTCGACATGGCGGCGGAGCTGGCCGAGGACGAGGGCATCCGGATCGCCAAGGTCCTCGTCAACGACGACGTGGCCGTCACCGACAGTCTGTACACGGCCGGGCGGCGCGGTACGGGCGCGACGCTGTTCGTGGAGAAGATCGCGGGCGCGGCCGCCGAAGAGGGCGCGCCCCTGGAGCGGGTCGAGGCGCTGGCCCGGCAGGTCAACGAGAACTCCCGCAGTTTCGGCGTCGCGCTCAGCGCCTGTACGACTCCGGCCAAGGGCAGCCCGACGTTCGATCTGCCATCCGGGGAGCTGGAACTGGGCGTCGGCATCCACGGCGAGCCGGGCCGGGAACGGCGCGCGATGATGACCTCGCGCGAGATCGCCGACTTCTCCGTGCACGCCGTCCTGGAGGATCTCGTGCCGCGCAATCCGGTGCTGGTCCTCGTCAACGGGATGGGCGCCACTCCCCTGCTGGAGCTGTACGGCTTCAACGCGGAGGTGCAGCGGGTGCTGACCGAGCGCGGCATCCCGGTGGCGCGCACCCTGGTCGGCAACTACGTCACCTCCCTCGACATGGCCGGCGCGTCGGTGACCTTGTGCCAGGTGGACGAGGAGCTGCTGCGTCTGTGGGACGCGCCGGTGAAGACGTCGGGGCTGCGCTGGGGCGTGTGAACCCGGTCGACGCGAGTCGGCTGCCGCCCGGCGTCAACCGGCACCAGGTCAACTTTCGTACCACGCAAGGAGATTCCGTGCTCGACGCCGATTTCTTCCGCCGCTGGATGACGGTGACCGCCGCGTCGGTGAACCGGGAGGCACAGCGGCTCACCGACCTGGACTCGCCCATCGGTGACGCCGACCACGGCAGCAATCTGCAGCGCGGATTCACCGCCGTGACCGCCACACTGGAGAAGGAGGCCCCGGAGACCCCCGGCGCCGTACTCACGATCGCCGGGAGGCAGCTGATCTCGACGGTCGGCGGCGCGTCCGGGCCGCTGTACGGCACCCTGCTGCGCCGGACCGGCAAGGCGCTCGGGGACGCCGCCGAGGTCACCGAGGAGCAGTTCACGGACGCGCTGCGCACGGGCGTCGACGCGGTCATGGCGCTGGGCGGAGCCGCACCCGGCGACAAGACCATGATCGACGCCCTGGTGCCCGCGGTCGACGCGCTGGCCGAGTCGTTCGCCGCGGCGAAGTCCGCTGCCGAGGAGGGTGCCGTCGCGACGACACCCCTGCAGGCCCGGAAGGGCCGGGCGAGCTATCTGGGCGAGCGCAGCATCGGGCACCAGGACCCGGGCGCCACGTCCTCCTCGCTACTGATCGCGGCACTCGTGGAGGCGGCCGATGAGTGACACCGAAGGCAAGCTCGTAGGCATAGTGCTGGTCTCGCACAGCGCCGCGGTCGCGGCGTCCGTCGCCGAACTGGCGACGGGTCTGGCCGGCGGCGGCACGACCGCTCCCGTCGCCCCGGCGGGCGGCACCGTGGACGGGGGCCTGGGCACCAGCGCCGAGCTGATCGCCGCCGCCGCGGCCTCGGTGGACCGCGGCGCCGGGATAGCCGTGCTCACCGATCTGGGCAGTGCCGTGCTCACCGTGAAGGCGCTGCTCGCCGAGGGCGACGAGCTCCCCGACAACACACGCCTGGTGGACGCCCCGTTCGTCGAGGGGACGGTGGCCGCGGTCGTCACGGCCTCGGCGGGCGGCGACCTCGCGGCAGTGGAAGCGGCGGCAGCGGAGGCGTACACCTACCGAAAGGTGTGAGAACCGGAGCCGCGGTGCCGCCGCGCCACCCGTGATGTACCAAGACAAGGGCATCCGCAGCAACGCCGTCGCTCCGGGCGGCACCAGGACCGCCATCACCGTGGACATCGAGGCCGGCGCCCACGCCCAGCCGTCCTCGGCGCGTACATGGGCAACGCCGGCCGGCCCACCGAGGCCGGGGAGCAGGCCGCCGCGATCGTGTTCCTCGCCTCGGACGCGGCGAGCAACATCAACGGCGTGATCCTGCACGTCGACAACGGCTGGGCGGCGGTCTGACGCACGGACCGGGGAGGCCGGGATTCCGGGACCGGGAGCCGGGGCTCCGGAAGCCGGAGCCGGGAGCCAGGGCTCTGGGAGCCGGGAGCCAGGGCTCTGGGAGCCGGGAGCCGGGAGCCGGGAGCCAGGGCTCCGGGAGCTGGGAGCCGGGGCGCCAGGGCCGCCCTCGTGACCCGGGCGCTTCCGGCACCGGGCCGCGGCGGCTCAGCGCCGGTTCACGTCGTTCACGAACTTCCGGGCCAGCCGCTCCCCCGTCGCCACCGCGGCGGCGTGGTCCTCGATAGGTGACACCCGGGAGTTCTTGAAGACGATGTAGGTGACACCGGAGGGCGTGCCGCCGCCGCGCGGATCGGGGCGGATCCCGAGCACCTCGGCCGTCGCGTACGAGGCCTCACCGATGATGTCCTGCGGGCCGGTGTCACCGACGACGGCGTACTGGACCCGGTCCTGGTAGATCACGGCCGCCACCGAGCCCGCCCCGATGCCGTGGTCCCGGAAGTTCCAGATGCCACTGGAGGCCGGGACGACGATGTAGGGCAGGGTCTCGGCGCTCAGGTATCGGCCGTCGGACTGCTGGAATGCCGTGGCGTCGGAGAAGAGCGGATCGGTACGGCTGTTGCACAGGGGGCCCGGTCTGCCGTCGCAGTCGATGTCCATGTCGGCCTTCCAGTAGACGGCCCCCTCGGCGCCGCAGACCGGGATGTCGGCACGGGTGCCGTCGTCGCTGCGGTAGCGCCCGTTCGAGACGACGGCGCAGCCACGCACCTTCGCCAGCAGGTCGGCGGCCGGAACAGCGCCCTCCCGCGTGGCCGCGGCGGGGCTGCCGGGGCGGCCTGCGGTGGGGGCGGTGGACAGCAACGCCGGGGCCGGGACGAGCAGGGCCGCGGCCGCCGCGGCCAGCCTCATCGGGTGGACACGCACGGTGGGAGACCCTCTCCTGGGGGACATGGACGCTCATTTGGCCAAATCTGGGGGGCGTCCGAGAGCGCGTCCACCGGGAGGGGGCCGGACGGTGCACGGTCACTTTCCCGGCCGCCGTACGGCCGAGGGCCCGAGCCACAACCGGCTCCGGCCACTCGACCGCACGCGTCGGCGCGGGATCAGCGACGACAGCGGTCCGCGCCGCGGGCAGGAACTCCCCTGATACCGGGGCGAGTTCACACCACGTCACGTTCTCAGCATACGTACCTCCGAGACGGTCCGGCCAACAGCCCACCCCTCCTCTTGATGTGGCCGCGTCAGCCGTGTCTTATAGGTACAGACCAATCCCGCCGAGGGAAGGCAGACCCGTGCGACGCGTTCCCCCCACCGTCCTGCGCGTGCTGGTGTGCGGCGCGCTGCTCGTGCTCGCGTCCTGCGGATGGGGGGCGCCGGCCTCGGGCCAGGGCGAACGGCAGCCGGCCGCGCCGATGGGCGTGACCGCCGCCGCGGGCAGCGCGACCAGCGTGCACGTCATGTGGAACCTGGCCTCCGAGGACCCGAAGGTCACCCGCTACGAGGTGTATCGCGGCACCACCAAGGTCAAGGAAGTGCCCGGTTCGGAGCACATGGTCGACGTCACCAGGCTCGAACCGTCCACCGCCTACGTCTTCACGGTCCGGGCCCGGAACGCCGCCGGGGTCCAGGGGCCGCTCAGCAAACGGGCGCGGGCCACCACCCCGGCGGCGGTCGCGGCCGATCGCACACCGCCCACACGCCCCGGCAGCCCGCACGGCAAGGCGGTCGGCAGCCGGGCGGTCCAGCTGTCGTGGGCGAAGTCGGCCGACGCGCGGGGGGTGGCGTCGTACGACATCTACCAGAGCACCTCGAAGATCCACAGTGTCGGCGGCACGCAGACGGCCACCGTCGTCACCGGGCTGCGGCCCGGCACGGCCTACGCCTTCACCGTGCGGGCCCGCGACGCGGCGGACAACCTCTCGCCGCCGAGCGCCACCGTTCCGGTCACCACGGCACCGGGTTCGGACGACGGCCGGGGCACGGCGCCGACCGGCTTCCGGGCGACGACCCACCGCAGCGACGGGGCGTACTACATCGACCTGACGTGGATCGCGCCCGAGGTCGACGGAGTGATCACGGAGTACCAGGTCCATCTCGACGGGCGTCCCGTGACCTCGCTCGTCTGGGGCACCGACCCGCCCCGCGACACCTCCACCTACAGCTTCTACATCGGCAGGGAGGCGGACGCGGCGCACCGGGTGCGGATCCGGGCGAAACTGCCCGACGGGAAGTGGGGAGGGTTCTCCGCGGAGCGTTCTGTGACGACGGGCCGACCGTGAGGGGGCGGGTGGGACGGCGGCGACGGGCCCCGCGGGCGGACGGCGACAGGCCCGACAGGCGGGCCCGGCCATAGGGCCGCATAGGGTTGCCCGTATGGCCCATAGGGAATCCAATGCTGGCGCGCCGCTCGACCTGACTCTGCTGCGCACGTTCCTCGCGGTGCACCGGGCGGGTTCCTTCACGGCGGCCGCGCGGTTGCTGGGCCTCTCCCAGCCGACGGTGACGACCCAGATGCGGTCCCTGGAGGAGCAGCTGGGCCGGGAGCTGTTCGAACGGGGGCCGCGGGGTGTGCTTCCCACGTCCGTGGCGGACGAGCTGGCCGCGCAGGTCGCGGCGCCGCTGGACGCGCTGGCGACGGTGGCGGACCGCGGTGGCCCCGGCGCCGGCCAGCCGCCGGACCCGGTCCAGGTGGCGGGCCCGGCCGAGCTGCTGTGCGCGCGGGTGCTGCCCGCGCTGGCGCCGCTCACGGCCCGGGGTGTACGGCTGCGGATCAGCACCGGGCTGACCGACGACCTCCTGGAGGGCCTGCGCGGCGGCCGCTTCGACCTGGTGATCGCCACGAGCCGGCCGCGCGGGCGTACCCTCGCGTCGGTCCCGCTGATGGACGAGGAGTTCGTGCTCGTCGCCTCCCCCGCCTGGGCCGAGCGCATCGGCCCCGACCGGGTGGCGGCGGAGGGGGCCGCGGCATTGCACGGCCTGCCCCTGGTCACGTACGCCGAGGACCTGCCCATCGCCCGCCGCTACTGGCGGCATGTCTTCGGGGTACGGCTGTCCGGGCAGGCCGCGATCACGGTGCCCGATCTGCGTGGCGTCCTCGCGGCGGTCGTCGCCGGTGCCGGGATCACCGTGCTCCCCCGCTACCTGTGCCAGGACGAGCTGGCCGCCGGCGCCCTGATCGCGCTGCTGACGCCCGAGGACCCGCCGATCAACACCGGCTACCTCACCCAGCGCCCCGGACCCTCGGACAATCCGCACGTCGTCCTGGTCCGGGACCGGCTGCTGCGGGCGGCCCGCACCTGGTGACCACGGCCGGGGAGGCCCGAACCCGCTGACTTTCCGCCGCGAACCGCCCCGCCGGGCGACTCCTCCCGGGGACGGTCCTCATCCGGTGACCGCCGCCGCGCAACTGATCGGATCCGGGGACGGCGGATCCACCGGCACAGCGCGCCGTCGGGTCCGCAGCATCCGCCGGCAGTGCGCCGGACGATGGAATTCGTCACCTGCCCGGTCCCCGTCCGCATGCGGGCCCGGCCCGGGGCACATTGGCTCGCTCTGAGGCAGCACGGGCCTTTCCAATCCTCGGCGGCGCATGGGATGTACCGCCAACCGTGCCGCTGGAGGGCAGTTATTATGCGTACCACTCAGACACTTCTCCGATCCGGCCTGACCGTGGCCGCCGCCGCTGCGCTTCCGCTCACCCTGGCCGCCCCGGCGGCCGTCGCCTGGGGTTCCGGGATCTCCGTGAGCACCACCGGCACCACGGTCTCTGTCACCACCAGTGCCTGCCCGAGCAACGGCAGCAGCTTCGGCGACGCCTCGTTGCTGTCCAGCGGGCAGGCGAACTTCGCCCAGGGGCGCCAGATGTCGCTCACCGGGACGAGCACCAGTCAGTCGGCGTCCTGGACGGGCGTGGGCCCCGGCACCTACACGGTCATCGTCGTCTGCCAGGACGGTTCGACGGCGGGCACCCAGTCGATCATCGTCTCGGCTCCCACGATCTCGGCGACGGCAACACCGACAGCGACAGCGACAGCGACAGCCTCGGCGGTTGCGACAGCCTCGGCCTCACCGTCGCGGGGTGTCATGGGCGGGCTCGGTGGGGCGGTGAAGGACTACGGCACGGCCACCGTCGTGGGCGGCGCGGCCCTGGTCGTGACCGGCACGGGGGCGGCGGCGTGGTTCCTGCGCCGCCGGTCCAAGCCCCACCGGCTCTGAACCGAAGTCCGTCACGTCGGGCGGCCGTTCCGTCGACTCCGGTCACGGGAGGGCCGCCTAGTCACGCCCGGGCAGTTTCTCGAACTCCGCCAGGGCGTGGGTGAGCCACTGGGTCCAGAAGGTCTCCAGGTCGATGCCGGCCCGCAGGACGAGGTGCCGCAGACGGTCCTCGGGGGTGTCCTTTCCCGGCGGGAAATCCCGCTCCTGGATCTCCTGGTACTCGGTCAACTGATGCCGGTGCAGGTCGAGATGGCGGCGAAGGTCCGCCTCGACGCCCTCGGTGCCGACGACCGCGGCGGCGCGCAGGCGCAACAGCATCGTGTCGCGCAGCGGCTTCGGGTCCTGGGAGGCGGCGGTCCAGCGGGCGAGTTCGGCACGGCCCGCGGGCAGGACTTCGTAGCTCTTCTTCTGACCCCGGGCGGGCTGCTGCGGCGCCAGGGCCCGGATGTACCCCTCGGCTTCCAGTTTCCCCAGCTCGCGATAGATCTGCTGATGCGTCGCCGACCAGAAGTAGCCGATCGACTTGTCGAACCGCCGGGTCAGTCCGAGGCCCGACGAGGGCTTCTCGAGCAGGGCGGTGAGGATCGCGTGCGGGAGTGACATGGGGTCATCCTAGGGAGGGCCGGAGGTGCCGCCCGGTGCCCGGCCGTGATCCGCCGGACACCGCGACAGCCCTTCCGTACGTCGTTTCTTCCGGTGCCCTAGAGAGCCGCCGCCAGTTCGGTGCCCTGCTTGATGGCACGCTTGGCGTCCAGTTCGGCGGCCACGTCGGCGCCGCCGATGAGGTGGACCCCGCGGCCGGTGGCGCGCAGCGCCTCGTACAGGTCCCGGCGCGGCTCCTGTCCGGTGCACAGCACGATGGTGTCGACCTCCAGGACCTGGCCGTGCCCGTCGACGGTGACGTGCAGTCCGGCGTCGTCGATCCGGTCGTACTGGACGCCCGGGACCATGGTGACGCCCCGGTGCTTGAGCTCGGTGCGGTGGATCCAGCCGGTGGTCTTGCCGAGTCCGGCTCCGACCTTGGACGCCTTGCGCTGCAGGAGGTGCACGGTGCGCGGCGGGGCGGGCCGTTCGGGGGCCGCGAGACCGCCGGGCGTCCGGTAGTCCATGTCGACGCCCCAGCTCCGGAAGTACGTCGACGGGTCCTCGCTCGCCTTGTCGCCGCTGTCGGTGAGGAACTCGGCGACGTCGAAGCCGATGCCGCCGGCGCCGAGGACGGCGACGCGGTCGCCGACGGGGGCTCCGTCGCGCAGGACGTCGAGGTAGCCGACGACGCTGGGGTGGTCGACGCCGGGGATCTCCGGGGTGCGCGGGCTGACGCCGGTGGCGACGACGACCTCGTCGTACGTCTCCAGGGTGTCCACGGTGGCCCAGGTGTTCAACCGGACGTCCACGCCGTGCAGTTCGAGCTGGGTACGGAAGTAGCGGATGGTCTCGTCGAACTCCTGCTTGCCGGGGACCTTGCGGGCCACGTTGAGCTGGCCGCCGATCTCGCCCGCGGCGTCGAAGAGGGTGACGGCGTGGCCGCGTTCGGCGGCGCTGACGGCACAGGCGAGTCCGGCGGGCCCGGCGCCCACGACGGCGACCGTCTTGCGCAGCCGGGTCGGCGCGAGGACCAACTCCGTCTCGTGGCAGGCGCGCGGGTTGACCAGGCAGGAGGTGATCTTGCCGCCGAAGGTGTGGTCGAGGCAGGCCTGGTTGCACCCGATGCAGGTGTTGATGGCCTCCGGGCGCCCGGCCTCGGCCTTGGCGACGAAGTCGGGGTCGGCGAGCATCGGCCGGGCGAGCGAGACCATGTCGGCGTGGCCGTCGGCGAGCAACTGCTCAGCGATCTCGGGGGTGTTGATGCGGTTGGTCGTGACCAGCGGGATCGAGACGGAGCCCATGACCTTCTTGGTCACCCAGGCGTACGCGCCGCGCGGCACCGAGGTCGCGATCGTGGGGATACGGGCCTCGTGCCAGCCGATGCCGGTGTTGATGATCGTCGCCCCGGCCGCCTCGACGGCCCGGGCGAGCGTGATGACCTCGTCGAGCGAGGAGCCGCCGGGCACCAGGTCGAGCATCGACAGGCGGTAGATGATGATGAAGTCGTCGCCGACGGCCTCGCGTACACGGCGGACGATCTCGACGGGGAAGCGCATCCGGTTCTCGTACGAGCCGCCCCAGCGGTCCTCGCGCCGGTTGGTCTGCAGGGCGATGAACTCGTTGATGAGGTAGCCCTCGGAGCCCATGATCTCGACGCCGTCGTAGCCCGCCTGCCGGGCGAGCCGGGCGGCGCGCGCGTAGTCGTCGATGGTCTGCTCGATCTCGGCGTCGCTGAGCTCGTGCGGCGGGAACGGGCTGATCGGGGCCTGCAGCGCGCTGGGGGCGACCAGGTCCTGGTGGTAGGCGTACCGCCCGAAGTGCAGGATCTGCATCGCGATCCTGCCGCCCTCGCGGTGCACCGCCGCGGTGATCCCGGCATGCTGTTCGGCCTCGGCCTCGGTGGTCAGCTTGGCACCGCCCTCGTACGGCCGTCCGGCGTCGTTGGGCGCGATGCCACCGGTGACGATCAGGCCGACGCCACCTCGCGCGCGGGCGGCGTAGAACTCCGCCATGCGCTCGAAGCCGCGCTCGGCCTCCTCCAGGCCCACGTGCATGGAGCCCATGAGCACGCGGTTGGGCAGGGTGGTGAAGCCCAGGTCGAGCGGGTTCAGCAGGTGCGGGTAACGGCTCATCTGGCCCTCCGTGCGCGGTGTCGTACGTCTGTTGTAGACGACGCGCCACGCATTATGCAACTAGTTGCACAATGAGGAGGATCACTCGGCCCGGGGCCGGAGGCCCACTCGGCCGAGAGCCACCCGGGCCACGAGTTCCGCGACCACGACGGGCTGGTCGACCATCACCAGATGGCCCGCGTCGGGGACCGCGACCATCGCCACGTTGGGGCTGGCTTCGAGCCCGGCCCGCTCCTCCTCCGCCAGTCCGACGTCGTCGTGGTCGCCGCGCACGACCCAGGCGGGCACGCCCGAGTCACGAAGCCGGGGGACGAGGGATCCGTACCGGTCCAGGTAGTCGAAGTAGTGCCGCATCGCGGTGCGGCAGAACGCCGGATCGTTCTTCTCGAACTCGGCGGTCAGCGCCTCGCGGCGGGCCGGGGGCAATTCGCTCACCATGACGCGGGGCGTCAGTTTGACCAGACCGGACCAGGTCAGCGCCCCGATGCCGGGCACCCGCCCGAGGCTGTTGGCGATCACGAGCGCCTTGTCCTCGTCGGATGCCGAGAACGTGGGGGAGAGCAGGACGACGGGACCGGTGAAGTGCCCGCCGGCCGCCATCTCCAGGGCGATGTTGGCGCCGATGCTGTGGCCGACCACGACAGCGCAGCCCCGCTCGGCGGCCAGGGCACCGGCCAGTGCCGCGTAGTTCTCCATGCCGAGATCGCGCGGTGGCGTGGTGCCCGCGTGACCCGGAACGGTCGCGGCCACCAACCGCACCGGCGCGGAGGCGAGCGGCGGTGCGGCGGCCAGGTCGTCGTAGAAGGCGGTGCTGCACATGCCGCCGGGCAGCAGCAGCACCTTCGTGCCCGCGTCGGCGGGCCCCGACTCCTTGATGTCCCATGCGTCGAACTTCTCGGGGGCACTGCTCATGTTCGGGCCTTCCTCCGGCGTCTGCGGACAGCCAGAGTGTGGCGCGCGGGGCGGGACAATCAGCAGATCAGGGCCCGAACGCGGCATGTCGCCCGTGTCGCCCCGCCCCCCACGTCAGGGCCTCACGCCGATCACCACGTTGGCGTACCCCTCCTCCGAGACGGCCAGCCGGGCGATCAGCCCGCAGCGGGCGAAGGCCTCGACGGCCACGGGCGCCTGGTGTTCGCTCGTCTCCACGAGAAGGCAGCCACCGCGGGCCAGCCACCGCGGGGCCTCGGCGGCGACCCGGCGCACGAGGTCGAGTCCGTCCGCGCCTCCGTCGAGGGCGACCAGGGGTTCGTGGTCACGGGCCTCCGACGGCAGCAGGCCGACCTCGTCGGTGGGGACGTACGGCACGTTGGCGGCCAGGACGTCGACGCGGCCCCGGAGGGTGTCGGGCAGCGCCGTGAAGAGGTCGCCCTCGTGGACCTGACCGGCGAACGGCGCGACATTGCGGCGCGCGCAGCGCACCGCGGCCGGGTCGATGTCGACGGCGTGCAGTTCGGGCCCGCCGAGGGACGCGGCGAGCGCTGCGCCGACCGCGCCCGAGCCGCAGCACAGGTCCACGACGAGGGACGCGCCCCGCGCGAGCGCGACGGCCTGGTCGACGAGGAACTCGGTGCGGCGGCGCGGCACGAAGACGCCGGGTTCGACGGTGATGCGCAGCCCGTGGAACTCCGCCCAGCCGAGGACGTGTTCGAGGGGCAGCCCCGCGACGCGCCGGTCCACCATCGCGGCGGCCTCGTCGGGAGTGCGGGCGGCGGAGAGGATCAACTCCGCCTCGTCCTCGGCGAAGACGCATCCGGCGGAGCGGAGCGCGGCGACCAAAGGGTCTGCGGAACCAGGGACATCAGGAGAAAAGGGAGGCATGAAGCCGAGAGCCTTTCGACGAGCCGAAGGGCGCTCCCACGGTCACCCGGAGACGGTGACCGTATTGCCTGGAGAGGAGAGCACCCGACCTGACACAGCGGTAATGGGACTCACCTCCTCGGCAACTCATCGGCCGAGACGGACCACGGCCGGGACGGCCACCTTACAGGAACGATCAGTTGGCGACAGGCTCCTACGGCCGTCCGTCGCCGGAGCCGACGTGCGGCGCGAGGCCGCTGCGCGCGGGCCGTCGCGGGCGGCCGGTGAGCCCGCGGCCGGGAACCGTCGCATCCCCTTCGGTCGGCCTGCGCAACTCTCTCCACACCCTGCCAAGTTGTACTATGCAACCAGGGCGGCGAAGGGAGGTCCCGCGATGGCGTCCGAAGGGGCCGGTGAGGCCGGGACGACGGACAGCACGACGGCCGCCGACGGCACGACGGCCACGGACGGCACGACCGGCGACGCGTCCGTGGAGACCATCCAGCGGGAGATGACGGTGTTCGCGCGGCGGGCCCGCGCCTCGGCGGGACGCATGCATCCCGAGCTGTCCCTGGTCTCGTACACCCTCCTCGGCCATCTGGAGGAGATCGGCGGCTGCCGTGCCACGGACCTCGCCGCGCACTACGCGCTGGACAAGTCCACGGTGAGCCGTCAGGTGGCGGCGCTGGAGCGGGCCGGTCTGATCGAACGCCGGATGGACCCCGACGACCACCGCGTCCAGGTGCTGCATCTGACGGAGGCGGGCACGGAGATCCTCGCCCAGGTGACCCGCAGTCGCCGTGCGGCGTTCCGCCAGCGGCTCACGGGCTGGTCCGAGGAGGACCTCGCCCGCTTCGCCTCGTATCTGCTGCGCTACAACGCCACGGGTAGCGCCACCGCCCCGGAGACGCCGGACGGCAGGCCGCCGAGGAACTGAGCGGACCGTCCCCACGGCCTGCCACGGGCTCGGCGGCGCGGTCTCACCCCACGCCCACGGCCCGCCCGTCGCCCAGGTGCTCGGGCACCCGCGCCGCCATGAAGCGGGTCCTGCGGCGCAGCTTGAACCCCAGGGACTCGTAGAGGCGGACGGCGTTGCTGTTGCCTGCGCCGGTGTGCAGGAACGGGGTCTCGCCGCGTTCACGGATGCCGTGCGCGACAGCCAGGATCAGGCGACTGGCCAGGCCTTCACCCCGGTGCGCGGAATCGGTGCAGACCGCGCTGATCTCGGTCCAGCCCGGCGGATGGAGCCGCTCCCCCGCCATGGCGACAAGGATGCCGTCCCGTCGGATCCCTAGATACGTGCCGAGCTCGACGGTGCGCGACAGGAAGGGACCGGGCCGTGTCCGTTCCACCAGCTCGAGCATCTCCGGCACGTCGGCGGGGCCGAGCGGCACCGCCTCGGCGTCCGGCGCCGCTGCGAGCCCGTCGTCCACGAGCTGGACGCCGTCGATGCTGAAGGTCACCTCCCAGCCGTCCGGGGTCCGCCCGCCGAACCCGGCCAGCGGAGCCTCGCCACCGGGCCCCACCAGGGCCGCCAGATCCGCCCAGTCCTCGGCGCCCGGATCGTCCGGCAGCGCCAGCCAGGGCGACACGTCCACGGGGTAGCGCAGGACGCGTCCACGGCGTTCGGCGAAGTGGGCGTGGGGCCCGGTGAGCGAGCCGAGGGCCGGGTTGTCGAGGGGATGGACGCTCATGCGGTCACCTCGATCACGATCTTGCCGCGGGCGTGCCCGTCCTCGACGGTGCGCAGCGCCTCGGCGGCACGGTCGAGCGGGAACGTCCGGGTGACGAAGGGGCGCAGCCTGCCGTCGGCGGCGAGCCGGCCCACCTCGTCGAGCACGGCGGCCGTACGGGCCCGCTCGACGCCCGCGCCGCCGAGCTTCGCCACCGTCTCGCGGTCGGCGGCGGTGATCAGCTTCGTACGGTCGGCCAGCAGCGTCGCCGCGGCCTCCAGCACCGCTCCCCCGACGAGGTCGAACACGGCGTCCACCCCGTCCGGCGCCGTCGCGCGCAGCCGCTCCGCGAGGTCCGGCCCCGACGGGACGTGCACGGCTCCGAGCGACTCGACGAAGTCCTTCTTGCCCTCGCTCGCGACCCCGAGGACCCGCAGCCCGGAGGCCCGCGCGATCTGGACGGCGGCGACCCCGACTCCGCCGCCCGCACCGGTCACCAGCAGGGTCGCGTCCGCGGGCAGGCCGAGCTGCCGGATTCCGTCGTACGCCGTCGCCGCCGCGACGGGCAGGGCCGCGGCGTCCGCGAACGACAGCCCGGCGGGCTTGTGCGCCGTGACGGCGACGGGCAGCACGGCGTACTCGGCGTATCCGCCGTCCACCGGGTTGCCGAAGACCTCGTCCCCGACGGCCAGACCGGTCACGCCGGCGCCGGCCTCCACGACGACCCCGGCGACCTCGTTGCCGAACACGGCGGGCAGCGCGCGCTGCGGGCCGCCCGGGCGGCGGTGGCCGGTGCGCTGCTTCCAGTCGACGGGGTTCACGCCGGCCGCGCGTACCGCGACGAGGACCTCGCCGGGGCCGGGGCTCGGGCGGTCCCGCTCCACCAGGGCCTCGGTCTCCGGGCCCCCGAACCGTGTGAAGACGTACGCCTTGGGCATCTGCTCCCTCACTCTCCTTCGCTGTCGTCACCGGTCGTCGCGGCCCCGCTCACCGATTGTGCGTGTACGAGCCACCGGAGTCGGCATCAGCAGCAAGGATGATCGCGGCGCGACTATTCCCGGGCGCCGGGAGAGTTCATACGGCCGCAATGATCAGAGCTCCGCACCGGCTCGGAGAACGGTCCGCTTGCGCGTACGGTTGAATGGTTAAACACCGGCGCGCACCCGCGAGACCGACCTGTGGGTGCGCGCCGATCACGCTCGATCCGCGGGCCGCCGTTCCCGGCGGTCCTGGAGGCCCCACCCGTATGAACGTCACGCGAGGCTTCACCGGGCGCCCGCGCGCCCACGACCCCGGACTCCCGCCCGGTCAGTACGACGCCGGCGACGACTGGCCCGTCCTGTCCGCCGAGGTCACCCCGGACCTGTCCGCCGCCGACTGGACCCTGCGGATCGACGGCCTGGTGGCCGAGCCGCGCACCTGGGACTGGGCCCAGGCACACACGCTGCCCCCCTCGGTGTACGAGGGAGACATCCACTGCGTGACGAGCTGGTCGAAGTTCGGGGTGCGGTTCGGGGGCGTGTCGCTGGACACGTTCCTGGAGGCCGTACGACCGGACCCGGCCGCCACCCACGCGGTCGCGTACGCGCACACCGGGTACACCGCGAACCTCCCGCTGGCCGACCTCACCGGCGGCCGCGCCTGGATCGTGTGGGACTACGACGGCGAACCGCTGCCCGCCGAACACGGCGGCCCCGCACGGCTGATCGTGCCGCATCTGTACTTCTGGAAGAGCGCCAAGTGGATCGCGGGCATCCGGATCCTCGACCACGACGAGCCGGGCTTCTGGGAGCAGAACGGCTACCACGCCCGCGGCAACCCCTGGGAAGAGCAGCGCTACTCCGGTGACTGAGACGACGACAGCAGCCTTCGTACCGCCCACACGGTTCGCCGTGCCCGGACGCATCGCCGTGAACACCCGAACGGCCACCACCTGGCAGACCGCCACCCTCACCGGCATCCGCCGCGAGACCGCGCACGCGGCGACCTTCCGATTCGCCGTGCCCGCGTGGGAGGGACATCTGCCCGGCCAGCATCTGATGCTGCGGCTCACCGCCGGGGACGGGTATGTGGCGCAGCGCCACTACTCCATCGCGTCCTCCCCCGACGACACCGGTCACATCGAACTGACCCTGGACCATGTCGACGGCGGCGAGGTCTCCGGCTGGTTCCACACCGTGGCCCGGCCCGGCGACTCCGTCGAGGTGCGCGGCCCGCTCAGCGGCTTCTTCGCCTGGCCCGGGGACCGGCCCGCACTCCTCGTCGGCGCCGGCTCCGGTGTCGTACCGCTGATGTCGATGCTGCGTCACCACCGCGCACAGGCCCTGGACGTACCGGTGCGCCTTCTCGTCTCCGCGCGGAGTCCCGAAGAGCTCATCTACGCAAGGGAGTACGGCGCGGAGACCGCAGCGGTCTTCACACGGAGTGCCCCGGAGGGTGTGCGTGTCGGACGTATGGCCGCCACACATGTGGCGCCGCTCCTTGCCGAGCAGCCGCCCGGTGGGTGGGAGGCCTACGTCTGCGGTTCCAACGGATTCGCCGAGCACGCCTCGCGGTTGCTGGTAAAGGCGGGGCAGCCGGTGGACCGGATCCGGATCGAGCGGTTCGGCTAGTAGGACCTGTCCGGTCGATCACGGCGGAGGAGACCAACAGCGCCTGGATCACGGTGGAGGAGACCAACAGCGCCTGGTCGATGCCGGCGAGCGGGGTGACCGACGACAACGATCGACCGGACAGGCCCTGGGGGCGTCGACGAAGAGCGCGTGGAGGCGCCCTCTGCCCGTGGTCGCGGACAGCTGAGTCGGCTGTCTTCGGGCGTCGGCCGATGTGTGCCACCGGGGCCGGCGCGCGCCACCGGAGCGCCGTCAGCCGTGCGGCACCACGACGACCGGGCACGTCACCTGGTGGATGACCGTCCGCGCGGCGCGGCCCAGGCGCTCGCCCGCGCGGCGGCCGACGATCAGCAGACCCGCGCCGGTTGACGCCTTCAGCAGATGGTCGCCGGGGTGGCCGTGGACGACCTGTTCCGAGACCGGGGTGTCCGGGAACGTGTGGCGCCAGGGCCGCAGGGCGCCGGTCAGAGCCCGCCGTCGGGTTGTCTCCGGGTCGTGCGCGTCGCCGTCGGACGGGACGGCGCTCGCGCGACCGTCGTACGTGGGCGGGGTCCAAGCGTGCACCACGAGGAGCGGTGCCGAGCGGACCGCGGCGGCGGCGAAGGCGGAGCCGATCAGGTCGTCGGCGGGGTGTTCCACATCGACGCCGAGGACCACGGGGAGGTAGGGCGCGGCGCTCGGTGGCGCACTGCCGGGGGTGGACTCCCGTTCGTCCTCGGGGAGTTCACCAGCGCGGACGAGGACGACGGGGCATGCGGCGGCGGCCGCGACGGCCAGGGCGACGGAGCCGGCCAGGAATCCGGCCAGAGCGGTATGGCCGGTGCGGCCGCGGGAGCCGAGGACCAGTGTCTCGGACTCGTCGGCCGCCGCGAGCAGCGCGGGCACCGCGGGTGTCTCGGTGTCGAGCCCGGCGATGTCCAACGTCGGGTGCGCGTAGGCCAGTTGGATGGCCGCCCGGTCGAGTACCGACCTGGTGCACCCCGCGGGTACGTCGACGTCCGGAACACGCGCGGGTGCGCGGTGCCGGGTGCCCGCGTGCAGCAGACGCAGCGGGAGACGCCGCCGTCCGGCCTCGCGCGCCGCCCAGTCGGCGGCGTCCAGGCTCGCGCGCGAGCCGTCGATTCCCGCGGTGATGGTGCCGGTGCCGGAGTTCATGGTTGATGCCTCCTGTTCGCCGATGCAGTGCTGCGCGGGTTCCACGACGGGCGGGGATCAGTCGCACGGCGCCGGAGTCGATGCGAGCGGCCTACCGGCCGGGGGCGCGGGACCTGGCGCGCGGAAGCGTCAACTGGACTCGGCGCATGGTCGTATTCGGCGCACGGCCCGACGGACGCCCGCGAGCCGGCGCCCGTCGCCGGGTGCGACGGACGGTCGGCTGGCGACGGACGGTTGGCGGCTGGCGGGAGGCGGGAGGCGGGAGGCGGGAGGCGGGAGGCGGCTGGCGGCTGGCGGCTGGCGGCTGGCGGCTGGCGGCTGGCGGCTGAGCCGACTTCCCGGAGCGGGCATAGCAGGCCCTTGAGGGCGCACGTACGGTGTGATCACCGCACCCCGTATGCCGAAAGGTGGTCCTTGATGGCCCTGTTCGACCTCCCTCTCGACGAACTCCGCAGCTACCGCAGCGCGTCCACCGAGCCCGAGGACTTCGACGCCTTCTGGGCCAAGACGCTCCAGGAAGCCCGGGAGCACGAACTCTCCGCCCGCTTCGAGCCGTTCGAGACCCCGCTGAAGACCGTCTCGGTCCACGACGTCACGTTCGCCGGGTTCGACGGGCATTCGGTGAAGGGCTGGCTGACCGTGCCGGCGTGGGCGAACTCGCCGCTGCCCACGGTCGTCGAGTTCATCGGATACGGCGGCGGGCGCGGGCTACCGCACACGCATCTGCTGTGGGCGTCGGCCGGGTTCGCGCACTTCGTGATGGACACCCGCGGCCAGGCGAGCGCCTGGGGCGGCGGCGAGACCCCGGACCCGGTGGGCAGCGCGCCTGCCTTCCCCGGCTTCATGACGCGAGGGATCGAGGACCCGGAGACCTACTACTACCGGCGCCTGTTCACGGACGCGGTGCGCGCGGTGGAGGCGGCCCGCTCGCATCCTCTGGTCGACTCGGCGCGCGTCGCGGCGCTCGGCGGGAGCCAGGGCGGCGGCATCACCATCGCGGTGGGCGGCCTGGTGCCCGATCTGGCGGCGATCGCCCCCGACGTGCCGTTCCTGTGCGACTTCCCGCGCGCCATGACGATCACGGACCGTGCGCCCTACCGCGAGATCGGCAGCTACCTCAGGACCCACCGCGGCCGCACCGAGCAGGTGCGGCGCACCCTCTCCTACTTCGACGGGGTGCACTTCGCCGCGCGCGGCCGGGCGCCCGCACTGTTCTCGGCGGCCCTGGAGGACCAGACCTGCCCGCCGTCGACCGTCTTCGCGGCGTTCAACGCCTGGGCCCACGAGGAGAAGCAGATCGAGGTGTACGACTTCAACGACCACGAGGGCGGCGGCCCCTACCAGCAGGCAGCACAACTCCGCTGGCTACCCGCCCGCCTCTGACGCCGACCATCGACATGACCGGGCGGCACGACGATTCGTACGAATGCGGGAACTGGTACGGGAACGGGTGCGGGTACGGGTACGGAAGCGGGGTCCGGGCGCGGCGCGCGCGGCCCATGGCGTGGAGGGGATCCCGGTGCTGTAGGCGGAGGCGCACGCCATCCGGCCCATGCCGTTCAGGGACCCGTACCGCTTCCAGACGAACTCACCGCGTATATCCGGAGTCCCTTCACGCTCGAGAGCACGACCAAGGTTCGGCTCTCCGAACAGCGGCCGGTCGGGACGAACGCACGGTCGCAACCGAGTTCCGCGTCGTCGCGGAGGAAAACAGCCCAGCCGTCCACCGACGATCACAGGCAGCGACATCGACCGCGTCGACCGCCTGGACCGACCGCTGAGACCCGAGGTCGTTTCGATGGAGGCCCATGGTGGGGCGGTTGGGGCCGAGACCGGTCCCAACTGCCCGCCGCCTGGGAGCGCAGTTCCCTAACGGCAGGGAAGCGGGACAGGATGACATGGACCAAACAGTGCTCATTAGCCTTTATCCATGACTGAAGACGACGACAACCAGCAGGCAGACGCCCGGTTACGGCGCGCCCTCCGTACCCGGCAGACGGCCAGCGCGCAGAGGGCGAAGCGGCACCGGTCGGACTGCACGGGCGAGGCCGCCGCGATCTACTGCCGCATCTCTCATGTGAACGACGACGACCAGACCGGCGCGGAGCGCCAGGAGCGCATCTGCCGCGAACTGGCCGACCGTCTGGGCCTCGTGGTCACCGAAGACCAAGTGTTCGTGGACAACAACCGGTCGGCGTGGCAGCGGAAGCGCAAGCGTCCGGGGTGGGACGCGCTTCTCGCGGAGGCCGGTGAAGGCAGAGTGCGCCACGTCCTCACGTACCACCCGGACCGCCTCATGAGGCAACCGCGTGATCTCGAAGAGCTGTTGCAGATCGCCGACGATCACGACATCACCCTGCACGGCCAGGCGAACCGTCGTGATCTCTCGGACCCCGACGACCGGTTCTTCCTGCGCATCGAGGTGGCGCACGCCTGCCGCTCCAGTGACGACACGTCCCGCCGCCTGATCGATTCTGCATCAGCCACGTCGTCATGCCGAACTCCTGCAACCCGCGCAGCGTCTCGTACCCGTGCCACTTGTACAGATCCCGTCCGTAGGCTCTGACGAAGTCGGCGTACTGCTCGTCGGTCTGCCATCCAAGACCGTGGTGCTCGACGGCGGTGACCATCAGGTCCCACCCGGGATGATCGAAGCAGAAAGCCTCGAAGTCGATCAGGATCACTTGCCCTTGATCGTCGACCATGAGGTTCTGCACGTGGGCATCACCGTGCACCGGCCCCTTAGGCGTCTCGAACCGCAGCTCGTCGAACTTGTCACGCAGCTCCCGCCACCGCTTCCGCAGGAAGACCCGGTCATCCCCTGGAATCACGGCCCGATCGAGCCGCAACTCCTGCTTGTCAAACGGATCGAACGGCGGCAGCTCCAAGCCCGCTGGCAGCGTCGAGGAGTGCAGCTCTCTCAGGATCACGCCCAGCTCCCCGTATGTTGCCTTACGGTCCCCCTCCTTGATCAGATGCCAGAACGTCACGGGGTGCCCCCGACCGCAATCGCCTGCTCCAGATCCTCAACGACCCGCGCAGCGGGAAACCCTTCCGCCGCCAGCCACCGCGCCACAGCCACCTCGTTGCGCGACTTCGGCAGCCACTCTTCCCCGCGGGCCACCCGCACGATCACCGGCGCAGAAGCCAGCCGGAACAGCGCGTTCTCTCCGAGACGGATCAACTCCGCGCCTCTGTCGTTGAGCCCCGCAGCCCGGCACGCGGCAACCATCACCCGCGTAGCCTCCGCTGACGTGAACCCCTCGCCCGACCGAGCAGCGTCAACCGCCATGCCTGTACCAGCTCCCCTAGTCGCGCGCGGTCAACCAGCACACGCCTTCGGGTGACCAACGCGACGTGCGCCGGACACGACCTAGTGCTGGATTCCTCATTGGATGTACATATATCGGCGTCGCAGTAGGCGTGTTGGTGGTGCGGGTCTGCCCCATACCCAGGGCCGGGCTCGGGCGTTGAGCTGGGATGTTGCGAGGCGGGTGGCGTGTTCGATCTCGGCGGGCCCGGCGAATGACTGGCCGGCGAGGGCGGCCTTGCGGAAGATGCGCCACCAGCCTTCCTGGAGGTTGAGCCAGCAGGCGCCGACGGGGATGAAGACGTGCCGGATTCGCGGGTGATCCTCCAGCCAGGTCCGGGTGGACAGGCTGTTGTGCGAGGACAGATTGTCGGTGACGACGTAGATGTCCCCGGTGGGATTGGCTGCCTCGACCTTCTGAAGAAACTGCTGGTAGAAGACGCTGTTGCGGGAGGAGGCGGTCATGGTGACCTCGTGTCCGTCCCGTACTCGCAGGGCGCCGTAGACCCAGGTCTTCTCCGGTCCGCGACCGTAGTCGACTTCCGCCTTGATGCGGCGGCCGTCCGGCGACCAGCCCGGCGCCGGCGGAAACGTGCGGGGGATCACCGGTCCGAGCTCGTCGGCGCAGACGACCGTCGCGCCTTCGGGCGGGCAGGTGCAGAGCCCGATGATCCTGGTCCTTTTCCCTCGAAATCCGCGTCTCTCGAGCGGGTCCAGGACCGGGTGCGGCGCCAGCGCACCCCCTCGGCCAGCAGGATCCGGCGGACCTGGCTGCGGCCGACCTCGATGCCCAGCCTCCTGGCCTCGGATGCCAGCGCGTCAAGGGTCCACTCCGGTGGCCCGGACTCATCCTCCGCAGCCAGCTCGCCGTCCGCCTGCATGGTCAGGCGGCCAGGAGCCGGCTGCTTGACCAGGCCGATGATCCTTGAGCGTTCTCCCTCGGTGATCCGCCGTTTGCGGCCCTGCCCGCCCAGATCCTCCAGCCCGTGCAGGCCCAAGCGGTTGAAGCGGTGCAGCCAGCGGCGGACCGTCTTCTGACTGCACCTCAACTCGTCAGCGATGGCCGGGACGTACTCTCCGGCCCAGCTCAGCTCGACCATCCGTGCCCGCAGCACCAGACCACGCGGAGCCTTGCGCGCTCGCGACAGCCGAAGCACGACCCGTTCCTGGTTCTCGCCACGGCTCGACCGTGCCCGTAACACCACCGTCCGGCACCCGCCCCCGAGTACCCGAAGCACCCCGCCACCAGGACTTATACCCAGAAAATGAGGAATCCAGCACTAGACCGTACCGAACATTGGCATGGCAAAACGAGATGGGGGACTGGACCGCCGACGTTAACCCCTAAAATTCGCCGGGACGCCTTCCCACCTCTTCCACCAAAGCAAGCGCTTTGAACTCTCCATGATTCATTTCTTCGCGGAATGCCCTTGCCAGCGTTTCCCAGCGGGCTGCAATCTGGTCGCAGAACCGAGAAAGTTCCGCTGGAGAAGCCGGGCTAGAGACGTCGATGAGGCACCATCCTTGGCGAACTTCAAGGATCTGCCGCAACTCTTCAATTCGTCCATTTCTCTGCCTTTGAGCTTCCTCTACCTTGCCTATGAACTCTTCATCTCCGTTTACGGGCACATGGATTACAGGATCCGTACTATATACAGGATAAGGTACGGTGAATTCGTAAACTATCTCACTTGATGCACTATTGTGGCCAAACTTGCGCATTGCTCGAATCACTTCACAGCGCGTCTGCCAATGGCTCCTGTTCTCAACCAGTTTGGCCACAAGAGTCCACCCTTCCTCTTCCACCTCCAGCCACTCGCGAGGCTTTTTCGGTGTCAGACTTCCATTCAAACTCTGAGCGCTTCGGTGCTTCCATATGCGAGCAGCCATGGCGGCCGATCTCTCAATAATCAGCTGTTCATAATAGACCCTCTCAATATCGTGCACATTGTCTGGACGCAGCCGGTTTGGGTACCTCTCAGGGTAGTGCCGCTCCGCCCATCGGATGAATTCCGTCATTCTCCTGAGTCCGACAAGATCCGGATCATCCGCCAAAAGCCAAGAGCGGATGGAGCTGGCAAATCCGCTGTCTTGATTCTGTGAAGACAATTCGAGAAAATGCACTGCCCTCTCGGCCGAGTCATGGACCATTCTGCGAATCTTTCTTCCCTCCTCGTCTAGCCGAGCAGAAAAGTACCTTGTTCCATTTTGAGATTGTGCGTCCATGTCAGCTACACCTCCCCTCATTGGGAGTATGCAGGTAGAATAAATGCAAGCTGTATCGTAGTAGCTTTGCCAGTGGGGAAGCAGGCAAGGAAGCCGCATTTGACGTGATATGTCACGAGCTTCAATCGGCCAGAATATTCGCGCTTCCGGGAACTCGAATGCGCGCATAGCGTCCCAGATCTTCGCAATGACTGGATGTTTAACGACCCTGTAAGCTGATTTGTACTTAAGGCCGCGAAAATTGGAAGTTGATCCATGGCGGAGGGCGCGGGTCCAGCACCGCCGGACCGGATTCCCTACCAACAAGAGGCGCAAGGCGGCTCGGGGAATTTTTTGCTCCGGGATCCTCCGTGGAAGATAGTAAGCTCGCCTCAGTTTCTGTGCTCTGACTTGACCAATAAATTGGAAGAACTCTCGCTGGATCAGTCTCTCTTGCGTCGTTTCGAGTGGGTCATCAGGGAGGACGTCACGAACCTTTTCGGGAAGGCGCTGATCGGAGCATTTACCCTCGCTGTCTAGCCCTCCTTCTTGATCAACAAGATACTGGTGGAAACTTCCAAAATAGCCTTTGAACATTTCCCTGATGCGGACCCTAATCTCTTTGCATTCTTTCGCTCGTAGCCCCTTTATCTCGTCGTAAGGGGACCAGTCCGCACTCAGTCGCTCACCCATGGCCAGTAGAACCGCTTGGCGATATCTGGCCATGAGCAGGGGGGCTCTCCACCAATCACTGCGTATGGATACACCTTTACGGCGAAAATAGACAGGCTTCCTTCTGAACGGAGGGTAGACCTTCAGATCCCTATCCGATGGTGCAAGCATAATGGCGGCTTCGTATGTAACGAGCGCATCGATATGCATCCCTATCTGCTCCTGCAGCATGCCTACCTCGAGGCGAAGATAGGGATTGTGGGGATCGAGTTTCAAAGCTTCGTAGTAGTATCTAAGCGCCTCGTCAAATCGTCTTACATTCTTGCATTCTTGCGCTTTTTGGACATTCTTGAATAGTTGAGGCGGGACCGCGAGGCGCCGCCATGCCGGCCAAGGGGGCTCCTCCGCAAGCCTCGTCAGCGGCAACACGAAAGCGCACACTTCGTAAGCTGCTTGCTCTAGGGCCAGATCCCATGTCTCACCTGTGCAGGTGATCGGTTGACTGGCCCATTTCGGCAGCACTATCACCTGCACCGTCACGCCGCGCTTGCCGTCGGCGCTGTTGAAGAGTGCGCCGTTGACTTGGTATGCGTAGCTGACTTGTCCAGCAGCAAGTAGCCTTCCAATGCTTACAGCCAAACTTGCGCCGATGTTTCTTGTGTCTACAGCTGGACTGCGCAGTACTTCCGCAAAATCAATCTGCTGTGAACCTCCTGGAATCGGTTCTGGGGCTTGTATGCTCACCCGATTGAGCTTCTCTCGGAAGCTTGTCGTCAACCTATCAATCGACGCATTGGACCTTCTGGTTTCGTCTCTGAATGGGGGTACAGAAATGGGTCCGGGTGCACGTATCCTTCTGGACATGCCGATTCTGCGCCAGCAGTAGATTGCTGTCAGAAAAGAAATGCCGAGTATGAAGAATCTATAGGGCTTCAAAACCACCATAAGCCCCAAGATCGGCTTGTCTTTCCAATTTTCGACGTCTACCCCGAATGCCATAATTCCGCACGCTACAAGCGTGAAGGCTATAGCAAAGCCGACCGACCACAGGATAGGGCGGGGCTTCGGAGTAGAGGATTCAGCCCAGTGCCCCGGCTTTCTCTTTCTGCAGGACATGATGACCTCCGCAGCACGGTGCCCACCGGAGAAATGTCGCGCATAATGAGTCTACGTATTGATGTGTACAGTCGCATCTTGAGAGACTGCGCGCGCCGCGATTAGGTGACCTGAGAGCTCACCACTCGGTGAAGGGTCAATTTTTCGCCCCGTAGACAGTTGCCAATTCACCCTATTTGTCTCGTAGTGCCGAAAGGTTACCTCTGCCAATGTGTTGCGCCATCAAATCAGTGGCGCTTGTCCGCGGTGCAGCGGGATCGCTACCAGCGGCACATGCTGAGGACACATAGCCAGGCGAGCGGTCATGGCGCCTGAAAGGCTTCATGATCCTCACTTCCCGTAGAACGAATCCACAGCCGAAGACGTCCGTCGAGATCATCCCGGATGAAGTCTGTGAACGCGGCTTGACATGGATCATCATGCCGCGTTGACAGACCTCTATCCGTCGCCCGACGGGTCCGTGCACGCCTCTTCCATCGATCAGGTGTCGGCGTACATGTCGAAGTGTCCAGGCCGACAGGCAGGCGCATGGTCACCGCGCCGCACACGATGACGACGCCGCGCCCCGTGCTACCGCTTCGGCGGTACGGCCGACGCAGGAAGGTCCAGAACGCGGGCGAGGGCGACCGTGACGGCAGAGCAGTGGTCCGGCATCTGGATGGCGGCCCAATCGGCCGCCAGCGCGAGAAAGTCGACGAGGTCGCGCTCGGCAACGGCAAGCAGGTGCCGGAGCTCAGTGGCGGGCAGCTCGATCACCGGGCTGTCGCTCTGCTCAGCATTAACGGTGAGTCGGACGATGGTGCCGAAACGCTCCGCGATCGGTGACACGGGGTCGTGGCCGAACCCGAGCAGGCCGCCGTCGTCGACGAACCGCTGCCAGTCGCGCCAGTCCTCCAGCCCATCGCAGCAACCGGGCAGGAAGGTGACGCCTGTGGAGTTGTCGGTGACCCGCAGACCGCCGGCCGCGAACAGACTGTCGAAGGTCAGCAGTCCGTGAAGGAACGAGTCGAGTGCGGCGACCGGCCGAGGCGGACGATCGCCGTCAGGTTCGACGTCATTGCAGCCGGCAATGCGCATCACCGTCGTCCCGACCTCAGCGGGTGACAGCTCACCGCTGAGCGGCAGGAAACCGAACGGCTCGATCTCGGCGACAGGCCAAAGGTCGAAGCCGTCAGTGGTGGTCATCTCCAAGACGGGCTGCATCACGACGGCGACACGAGTAAACATGCCGCGCGCCGGCCGCGCTGCCGGCCGACTACCGCACCGGTCTGGTCCGACGCCGCGCACTGGACCTGTACGAGGCGGTCCCCGCCCAGCATCACGGTGAGTGCGCCGTGCGGGAGTTGCGGAACGCCCTGGCTGCCTGAGCAGGCAGACGGCGGCCCTCTTACCGCGGGGCCTTGACGACACCCGCCGACGACGTGGCCCTTCACCCCTTTACGGGTCAGCTTCCGGTCTGCTCCGGATAAGCCTTAGTGGCGACGTGACGCTCGTTGAGGGTGTGCCAGTCCCATCACCTGGGTGCCGTCCATCCGCGACAGGACATACCGGTCCCCCCGGTACCAGATCGCCTCCGACACCTTCTTGCCATTGGAGTAGGTACGGGTGACCTCTTGCTTCTTGCTGTGCTCGCTCTCGGAGTACGTGGTACGCGACACCTTCAGCGACTCGCTGATCGTGGTGCTCATGCTGGCGCTGGCGCCCTTGTAGGCGAAGCCGGCGTCCACCCCCACCGTGATGCTCGTGGTCTTCTCGATCGTCTGGGAGTTGCCGGTCTTCAGACCGACGGTCACCGTCTGCGTCACGGTGCGGGCGCCCGCACCACTGTGCTCGTAGAAGTACTCCAGGCTCCAGTAGCCGAAGCGCCGCAGGATGTACCAGGGGCTGTTCGCGACGCGCCACTGCTCGGTGTGGTCATCGATGAGCGAGCAGGGGATAGCCACCACCCCAACAAGTACCTCCTTGGTACGGTCCTCCGCGGGCCGGGAGTAACTGGTCAGCTCCTGGACGTCACCAATGCTGCTGTCGACCGGTTCCTTGAGCCCTGTGATCTCGCTGTAGGCGTGCGCCTGGGTGAGCTTCCAGCTCTGCGCCGACCGGTTGGCGTCACTCTGCAGGGGCTGCTGCTCCAGATTCCGGGCTTCGTCACCGCTGTAACCCGCCACGCCGACATACAGCGAGCTGCGGAGATTCTGGATGGTCCGGTGACCGCCGGAGTCCTCACGGATGGTCCACGTCTGGCTCGCCTGCTGGGTCGGGTCCGCGCGCAGAGACAGCTGCTCGAGCGCCGTCCAGTTGCTCGTGGAGAAGCCTGCGACGTTCAGGACCTTGCCACTCTTCTTATTGACGAAGATCACGTTGTCATTGTCCAGCGACATGACCAGCCAGGTCTGGCTGTCCCGCTCCGCAGAGGCGGTCCGCAGGTCCAAGATCTGGAGCTGCCGGGCCTCGTTGGTGGAGAAGCTCGCCACGCTCACGACCTTGCCGCTCTTCTTGTTCTCGATGATGTAGCTGTAGCCCGGAGGAATCTTTATCCTGCCCGCCTCTTCCCACTCGCCCATGGCCGCGCAGCGCCGGATGCCGGAGCGCGGCCGTCGCTCATTTCGAACTTGGCAACCGGCAGGCGCCGTCTACCGGATCACGCGGCGCTGTTCACCCGCGCGTGTCGTGAACAGGTGGAATCCTCATACCGCGGTGGCACCGAAACGAGCAGCCCAATGGACGCCTGCGTCAGCGCTCGCTGTCTCCATGCGCGAGCAGGTTGGCGAGCTCAGACGCGTGACCTCCATCGCGGCGAGTCCGTCACAACGGCCTCGCTGAAAGAGACATGGCCCATGCGCCTGTCTGAGCGCACACTCCGCCGTCGTCAAAGCCGCCACGGGACACTCGGACCGGAACCGGACGAGACAGCGCGGTGGGCGGCACACCGGAAGCCCAGGTCTCGGCCGCTGCCGCCTCGGGCTGAAAGGCCTGCCCCGTCAGCCGACCGGGACGTGCGCGGCGATCTCTTTGCCCATCGGCGCGCACCTCATGCTCCTCGGCGACCAGTGCTGGGCGGGCGTCGACTCCTCCGTCGCGGCGGAGCGGCGGCCGGGTGAGACGTCGCAAGCCCCGCCGTCCCACCCGAGGTTGTCCCTCAGTTACGTTTCCGGGGCAACCATGCCGTGTGGGTGACGAGGTAACCCGCACGACATGGTTGCGGGCGGAGCCGGGTAAGGCATGTCCGTGTTATCCCTACCCGAGTACACCTGTGTCCTGCGCGACTGCTTCGCCACCGACGGCTACCTGCCCCTGCCGGCCCTGGTGCCACCCGAGGTGCTGCCGATCCTCGACAGCGAGGTGCGACGGCTGGGAAAACTAGCCGCACGGCGAGACTTCGACATGGAATGCATGGATCGCTCGCCCCGCCACATGACTACACTCGGCGGCCACGTCATCGCCCGGGAATCCCAGCTGATCCCGCAGTTGTACCGCGACGAGCACCTGCTCGGCCTGCTCGGCCGGATCGCAGGCATTGAGGCCGTCCCGGTGAAGGACCCGCTCGAACGGCACGTCATCAACAGCCTCCACCAGCAGGGGGACACCCACGGCGCTCACACCGACGACTACCCCCTGGCCTTGGTGTTGTTCATCGAGGCACCTGCCGACCCCGCCCACGGCGGACTCCTGGAGTACGTCCCCCACACCGTCGACCTGGACACCCTGCAGACCAACACAGCCCTCCAGGCCCACCACCGGCCCGGCGACGGCTACCTGCTGCGCAGCGACGCCACCGCCCACCGCGGCACCCCGCTCCGCCACCCCGGCCTGCGCCGTACAGTCCTCAACTTCGCCTACACCACACCGGACCGGCAACGGGCTGTGACCCCTTCCAGCTCCCAGCTGTACTGATTACGGCACCGGCGTCCTGTGCTGTCTGCGCCGTTCCAGCGCGGCCATGGTGGTGGGTCGCGTCAGGCTCCGGTGCTCGCCCTGCCCAGGACCGCTTCGTAGGACACGTCGCTGAGGTCACTGCTCCGGATCTCGACTGTGACACCCTCGAGGGACCTCCTGAGGGCAACGTTTGAACTCGTGAAGATCATTCTCTGCTTGACCGTGGAGGTGTCCGGCGGCCAGAGGATGAGGACAATCCTGCGCCTCTCGCCTCTCGCCTTCCACCTTCTCGAACTCGAGGCCGTACACCGCCCACCGGCGCTCGCCGGCCGGGAGTTGGGCAAGGGACTTGTCGTAGTCCTGCTTCGCGCCGATGCTCAGGGGGACGATTTCCTGGTTGTCGCTGCTCAGGCCGTAGATTTCGCATTTCGTCGGTTCCCCACAGGTGTCGACCGGCCGCAGAAAAGGTCTATGAACACGGTTTGACATGGATCATCAAGCAGAGTTCACAGACCCTTTTCCGTGCCTGAAGGGATGCCATCCGCGCCTTTGCGGGCCTGGCCGGGCGACCGCGCGGCGGCCACCCAATGACCACCGCTTGCCTCATGCGTTCGATTGATAAGGTCGGCAAATGACCAGTCGCAGCCGCGACCGCCTCGCCGACGTCCGCGGCGTCGTGGCTACGCACATGCGCGACTATCGGATCGACTCCGTTGTGCCGCTTGGCGAGGGCCTGGACAACCTGGCATACGAGGTCAACGGTGAGCTGATCGTGCGCTTCAGCAAGGAGCCCGACCTGGCACGGCGGACCGCCCTGGTGGGCCACGAGGCCCGCGTGCTTGCCGCCGTAGCCGATATCTCGCCGCTGCCAGTCCCCGAACCGACGTTCACGGTCGCGGAGCAGGGATGTCTGGCGTACCACAAGCTCCCCGGCACGCCACTGTTGGATATGCCGCCGCACCAGCTATCGGCCCACGGCACGTCGATCGCCGCCACCCTCGGCGATCTGCTCACTGCGCTGCACGCTGTTCCGATCGAACGGCTGGCCGATCTGGTGGACGCGGACCACCAGCCGCTGGCCGAGTGGCGGCATGAGGCCACGGAGAACTATGTGGCGGTAGCCGGGCAGGTACCGGCGGCGTACCGCCGACCCGTCGAGGCGTTCTTGGATGCCGCACCACCGCACGATGAATGGACCCCAGCGTTCTCCCACAACGATCTGGGGATCGAACACGTTCTCATCGACCCGGTTGCATGGACGGTGACCGGCATCATCGACTGGAGCGATGCAGCCATCGTCGATCCGGCCTACGACTTCGGGCTTCTCCACCGTGATCTCGGCCCTGGCGCTGCCCGCGCCGCCATCAGCAGCTATCGAACCGACGCCAACGGCCTCGGGTCTCTCGGCGAGCGCGCCATGTTCTATGCCAGGTGCAGTGTCTTCGAGGACCTGGCGCACGGCATCGAGACGCAACAAGGCAAGTACGTCGACAAGAGTCTTGCCGCGATGCAATGGCTGTTTCCGACATAGCCGCCTCGCGTCGACCGAGCGGCCAAGGTCATCAACCCCCGTGCGGGTCCCAGCGCCCATCATGCTGTAGGTGAATGGGCTACGAACGTGGCTTGACATGGATCACCAAGCAGCGTTCACAGATCTATGCTGCCACGTGACCCATGGGTGATGCCGGCGGTTGTGCCCGGACTGCCGGTCAGGGACGCAGGTGGGCCAGTAGTTCTTCACCGGCGGGGGTATCCCTGCTCCTGGGGAAGCAGACGGGTCGCTGAGTCCAGTTCGCCGTCCCTGACGAGGGCGTGGATCT
This sequence comes from Streptomyces sp. NPDC005141, assembly GCF_053599975.1. Classification (NCBI taxonomy): domain Bacteria; kingdom Bacillati; phylum Actinomycetota; class Actinomycetes; order Kitasatosporales; family Streptomycetaceae; genus Streptomyces; species Streptomyces sp. NPDC005141. The sequence goes on from NZ_JBSFYW010000007.1 coordinate 39,937, forward strand.
CGTTGGTGAGCGGAGTCACGTCACTGATGGACACGATCCAGTCGTCCGCGTAACGCGACGATGCCTCACCCGAGAGCCCCAGTTGTAGCGAGCGGTACGGCAGGGGACGCAGGTGCAGGTCGCGTTCGGGATCCCACTGGACACGGGCCGGTGCGCGCTTGAGGTCGCGCTGCCAGGCGCTGCGATCAGGATGCAGTCCGCGAACATAACTCGCCAGGCAGGCATGGCGCAGCGCCCAGTCGAAGCCGTCGCGAGTGATCTCGACGGCGAGGACGGTCTCCTGACCCTCCTTCGTGCCCCAGCCGGAGCGGTACATCATCCACATGAAACTGGGTTTGATCCACGTCATGCGGCCAGGCTTCCACGCGGCGGGGAAACGGCCGTCTCGGATGGCGGGCAGTCCGATCTCAGGGGAGTACGCCTGGTAGACGGTGATCGTGGACGCCGTGTGGAGCGCGCGGATCCTGCGGTGCGGTTCTTCCATGGCGTACAGCGTGGACTCGGCCAGGTCAGGTGACCACCGATTTTCGACTGCCACTGGTGGCGACGGCGCATGTCGGCCGCAGCACCGTACGCCTTTGGTGCCACACCTTGTTTTCAGACGCCTGCATTCACGCAGGATGGCTATGGGTGGCCTACGGTGCCCGGGCGATCCCCGTCGGGACAAGGCGCTCTCGGTCCGTCCGGCTGGGGTGATCAGTCTCGTGTGGCCGGTCAGGTTCCCCGGAGTCATCCAATGGTCTGTGAACACGGCTTGACTTGGACCATCAAGCCTCGCTCACAGACCCCCTTCGTGACCGCCTCCGTCCACGGCCCGGACCGACCCTGCTCGTCGTTGTCTACGGTGACTGCCAACTGTGGCGCTGTCTGGGGACATCGGCGCTCGGAGTGACGGGTTGTCCACGGGGGTAGGGCTCTATCCGAACGCGCCGTAGGCCGGGGGTGCACGTGGACGCGGAATTGTGGCTAGGGCCGCTGGGTGTACGCGCGAGGCGAAAAGACGGCCGGTCCTCGAAGAGGGGCTCCGACTCGCTTTGCAACATAGAGACGTTTTGCTGTCAGACCCTGAACAGTCCCGGGCGGAGTAAAGGTCTGTGAACACGGCTTGACATGGATCAGGCCCGCTTCCCGCGGCTGGGGAACCACGGAGGGCCAGGAGAATGTACTCGCCGCCGAGATCGAGTGTGAGGGCTTCACAGGGTCGCTGCGCGACATGTGTCGCCGGGCCATGTGCGCGGAGTGCACGAGATCCAGGCGTCATGGGCCGGTCATGGCGCCGGCGCACGTGGCCCGCCGCCACATGTCACCGCCCTCCGGGGGCGTCGATGGCCAGGACACGGTCACGCAGGACGGGGAGCTCGGAGCGGATCCGGGTGACCTCGGTCATGTCGGCGTCCACGGTCACCGTTTCCTCCGCCGTGCCGGCCTCACCCATGACGGTCCCCCAGGGGTCGACGACCACGCTGTGTCCGCCCTGCCGCATGCCTCCGTGCTCACCCGTCGCGCAGCAGGCCAGGAGGAAGACCTGCTCCTCCAGGGCCCTGGTGCGCGTGAGGAGCTGCCAGTGGCTGAGACGGGCCGCGGGCCATGCGGCGGGCACCACGACGAGTTCCGCGCCCGCGTCGAGCAGAGCCCGGAAGAGTTCAGGGAAGCGCAGGTCGTAGCAGATGGCGAGGCCGATGACACCGACGTCGGTGGGCACGGTGACGATGTCGTCGCCACCACCCATCAGGGTCGCCTCGCCGGTGTCGAAGCCGTACCGGTGGATCTTGCGATAGTGACCGCGCAAGTCGCCGTTCCGGTCGAAGAGCAGGGCGGTGTTGTACAGCGTCCCGTCCCTGTCGCGCTCGACGATCGATCCGGCGTGGAGCCACACCCCGGCCTGCCGCGCCGCGGCGGACATGGCCTCGGCGGTGGGGCCGTCCAGGCCTTCGGCATCGTGATCCCAGCGGTCGTACGACCACGCACCGGCCGCCCAGAGCTCCGGCAGGACCACCAGGTCGTCGCCCGTCCGACCGCGGACCAGCGAAGCCGCTCTGTGACGTCGCTCGTCGGCGGAGTCCGACGAGTCGACGGACAGCTGGATCAGTGAGGCACGCATGGCTGCCACCTCCGAGACCGTGTCCACCACGGTCCAAGGGAACCTGTCCCTACGAGCGTAAGGAACCACAGGCCCATCTCGCGCGCCGTGAGCGGACGGCCTTTCGCGCGCACTCCCCTGACGCCGCTGTCAGCACGCGCAGCCGACCCCGAGACCTGGCACCCGGACGGCGTCCACTGGGGACGGAGTGAGCGGATACCGCCCGCCTCACCGGTCGAGGGCTACTACCAGCATGGACCTGGCCAGAACCTGTTGGAGATGCAGCACTTCGCCGACCGCCACGTGTCAAGCATTTCGGCCTGGGTCAAAGGGAAGAGGAGCCGCATCTTTCCCGTCCTACGATCCCTCGCATGCCGATTCGCCGGACATTACGGATGATCGTCGTGCTCGCCGTGGCTCTCACCGGAGCGATCGGGGGTGGCGTGGAGACCGCACAGGCGGAAGGGAACCCGTCCTCGTACGATCGGCAGCTGCTGTTCTACAACCACTCCTACGGAGTCCTCGACCGGGAGACCGCCGACGCCATCGAGCACTCCGGCTATCTGCGGGACTTCGCCAACTTCCAGGTTCGCACCACTACCGGTACCGGCGGACAGACCTGGACCGGTCGCTATCCGATGGGCCGCGAGACCTACCTCGAGTTGTTCGGCGTCGGTGACATAGGTACGCCGCGGGCGGCGCCAAGGCGTTTCGTAACTAGAGCGAGGCTCTTACCGGGTGCAAGATTCCGAATGTCGATCGACCTGAAGGAGTCAGCGCCATGCCAGCCGACGCGGACAAGTCACGCGGGCGCCGAACCCTCAATACTGACCGGCTGGCGGCATTCAGCGACGGTGTGTTCTCGATCGCCGCCACGCTGCTCGTACTGGACCTCGCGGTACATCCACCGGGCTCTCCACTGAAGCAGGTACTTGATGGCTGGCCCGGATACCTGGGTTACCTCGTCAGTTTCCTGACGATCGGCGGAGCCTGGCTCCTTCACACGCGATGACCGACCGCCTCACACGGGCGGATCCGAACTTTCTCAGCCTCAATCTGCTCTTCCTACTCGTGGTGGTGTTCCTCCCGTTCCCGACCCAACTCGTCACAGAGGCCCTGGGCACGGACGAGGGCGAGATCGTGGCAGCAACGGTCTACGGGCTGACGCTCCTGGCCATCCGTGTCCTGGCGGCCGCAGTGGATGCATACGCACGGCGCGAGCACCTCTACGCGCCGCGCGAGGACGGCCGGGAGGCCGCCATCGAAGTCTGCTGGCCTGACGGCTCCCGAGCCGAAGACGGCTATCGCACCGGGCGGCAGTACGTGCCATCAGTATCGCAATGCGTTTGCGAACCTCGGCGGTCACCGTGTCGGTCAGGTAGGTCCCGGTTGCTCCGGGCGATGGTGTGAGCCGTGCCGCCCGCGGCGACCTGGGGGCTTGGAAGCGCAGCCTCCACCGCGGCAGTGAGATCCGGGACGGTCTCCATCCCGCTGTGCGGACGCTGTGGGGACCGCTGTGGAGATGCCTACCGCGATGCACGGCACCACAATGACTGAGAACTACGTTTTCTGCCGGATCGGAGATATCCGTGAAGGACCTCGAATTCGAGCACAAGCGTTCCCTGTCACGCCTTGAGGCTGCCGATCAGCTTGCGGCACTCGCGGACGCGCTCAGGCATGGTGGCCGTGCCGAGCTCCAGCTCGGCCCCGGCAAGCTGAGCCTTCAGATCCCTCACGAATTGCACAGCGAAGTCGAGGTGGAGGTCGGGGACGGGCAGATAGAACTGGAGATCGAGCTCAAGTGGTCGACAGCCCAGAGTGGAGAAGCCTCGGCCACGCCTGAAGATGCTCGGGGCGACGACTGAGCGACATCGCGGATCCCGAGAGAGGTGAATCCGCGTAACGCGGCCACCAAGTGCCGGTTCAGCGGGTTGGCATGCCTCCGTGCGGGCTGTTGACCACCAAGGGCAGTGACCCTTCGGCGAGATAGTCGTGCCCGGGGAAGTAGTCGATGTGGAGATGACCGCCGTCCTCGGCGCCTGCCATGTCCCGCAGGTTCTCCGCGAGTACCGCCCTGCCGTCGGAGTCACCGCTGATCACAAGGATGTGCCGCTCCGCGTCCCGGCCGATGAGGACACCGGGGCCGGAAGTCTCTTTGACCTCGACTCCGGCCAGGACGTCGCCGCCCGGCGAAGTCGTGGAGTTGAGCAGCCCCTCCCCCTGGGCCACCGCGCTTGCCAACCACGTCAGTTCCTCCGCAGAGGCGGAGAGATCCACTTCTCCGTACCCGGGGTCGAAGATCAGTCTCATGGGCGTAAGTCCTCCAATGTCGAACTCCCATGATGTCCGCCTGCCCCCCCTGCCCCCCCTGCTCCCTGCCCCCTGCCAAGACCGTCAGCCATGTACCCAGGCATCAGGCACAAGCACACCCACGAGCGGCAGTGCACAGCCGAGTTGGTTACCCGGCCCCCAGCGCCCACCTCGACGAAGGCTTTGCCCGCGATGGGTTTGTGAGCGCCGCCTGACACGCCCCCCTGCCGTATGCCCGCCGGCGGTTCAATCGGTGAGCGCGAGTTGAGGTGCGCCGGCGTTGTCAGTCGCCGGCCGCCATGGACTGGTCTGTTTCGACCCGCGGGTTCAAGTGCTTCACCTTCCACCCGCGCTGCGCGGGACAGGAAGGGCTGAGTCTTCACCCGTGCGTCGGTCTGAAGGTCGAGGACCCGGACCTTGATGTGATCGAACGTGCCGTGCACCGGTTGTCCGCGGAGAAGGTGTCGATGTAACCGGTCGGTTCGGGCCTGTTGACTCGGAGGTCGGCTGTCCCGATACGGTCTGCGAACGCGGCTCGACATGGATCATCAAGTCGCGTTCGCGAACCCCACCGGGCCACTGGCACCGTGACCGTGGGCCCTAGCGGGGTTGATGTTCATGGAGGCGGACGGCCATCCTCACCGTCACCTCATCTCCTGCCGAGAGGCCGCTCGGCCTGCGCGCAGCGACCTTGAGCGGCAGCAGGTAGCCGCCGTCCTTGGGGAAGAGCGACGTCTGGAAGTCGACCTCGCCGATCCGGGCATCGACGGGGATCACGCCCCAGCCGTAGGTGGCCATCGCGGCCACCTCGCGGATGTCGGCGGACTCCTCGTCCGGCACACGAACGAAGTAGTACGGCGACGGTCCGCGCCATTCGATCACTCGGCCGGAAAAGACGAACTCCATGGGGCCAGCTCCCTTCCTCGAGGACGGCCAAGATACGCGATCGATGCGGCGAAGGGCTTCAGGTCCCCTCACCCGCGACGATGGAGGAGTACGGCGGACCGAGACTGCCTCCGAGGCCGCGGGCTCGTCGTCATCGCCGACTTCGGTAGCGCGGTTCGACAACGGCGTCCTCGCCGACTCCGGGACTGTGGTTCGGGAACGGCGCCCTCACCCCATCGTCACCGGCGGCGGCTTGATCGGCCGGCGCGGTTTTCTCACCCGCGACGCCGACGGCGCCGTCATCGGAGCGGACCTGGCCGCACTCTGCGGTCAGGCGCGGTGATCGAAGGCTCTTCAACCGGGCTCCGCCGCCCGCCGAGTGACACCTGGGACCCCCGCAGAGCAAAGCGGGCGAGGCCGGTGACAGCCTTGCCCGGGCGGGCCGTTCAAACAGCAGGCCAGGTGCCGAGCGCCTGGGCCAGCCGGTCGCTCTGCTCTCGGGTGATGCCCCGGGCGAGACGAGTACCGAACCGGGGACTCATGGGCCCGTCGCAGTTCAGGATTCCGTCGAAGGGCAACGGATCCTGTCCTCCTGAGAGCGGGGAGGCGCCAGGAAACGTCCATTCGGCCGGCTCCCACAGAGGGTGGTCCGCGAGGAGCGCTTCCGCGGTGCCCCGCGCCTCCGTCACGGGAAGGCCCGCACGCGCCAGCGCGTCGCCGAGTATGTCCACGGCGTCCTCGGGCATGTCCCGGTCGCCGAGCGTGGGCAGTAGCAGGAGCAGGCGGGCGTGTTCCGCGTGGACTCCCGGGGCGTCGAGGTCGGGCGTGCGGGCGATGTGGTGGAGCTCCCGCCAGGAGAGTCCCGGGCCGGCATGGTTGCCGCCGACAGTGGTCAGGTGGCCGTGCCGTCCCCATCCGGGGTGGGTGATGAAGTACTCCGTTCCCGGATCCTCGGGAATGTTGCAGCCGAGGACCAGCGCGGTGTGACCGCCCGCGAACGGGATCCGGAAGACGGGCCATTGGTCCTCGTCGCTCAGCGCGCCCCAGGCCGCGTCGGCATCGGCCCCGTCGACACCGAACCACTCCGGAACAGGGTCGTACTCGTCTGTCTGGCTCAGCCACATCAGGTAGGCCGCCCAGAACCCCGGCAGTGCCAGCAGCTCCTCCCCCACGACAACAGGGGCGTTCTCGAATCCCTCTATCAGCACCGGCCCAGACTCTCACCCGCCTCCGACAGCCCGTGCAGCGCTCGGGCCTCCACCAGGCACAGCTGTCTCCCATGGCCTCACCCAGTGGGGAACTACGCGGGCGCCAGGCTCGGGCGGCGGTCGGCGGGCGGCGGTCGGCGGTCGGCGGTCGGCGGTCGGCGGTCGGCGGTCGGCGGTCGGCGGTCGGCGGTCGGCGGGCCACAACGCGCTTTGTCGTCGTACGACTTCCCTCCAGTCCGACCAGTCGGTACGTTCAACGGGCCCGGCACCTTCCCGACCACCCGCGGACGCATCACGGAGGGCTCATGACCCAGCAAACCCCCCTTACAGAAGGCCACTGCGACCCGCGCTTCACTGCGGTGCGCACCGCGTTCGAGGAGAACTTCCGCGCCCGCGGGGAGCTGGGCGCGGCGGTGTGCGTCACTCTCGACGGGGAGACAGTGGTGGACCTGTGGGGCGGCTCGGCCGACGCGGCCCGCACCCGCCCGTGGGAGCGGGAGACGCTGGTCAACGTGTGGTCGACCTCGAAGGGACCGACCGCGTTGTGCGCGCACATCCTGGCCGATCAGGGACTGCTCGACCTCGACGCCCCGGTGGCCACGTACTGGCCGGAGTTCGCGGCGGCGGGCAAGGCCGACGTCCTCGTACGTCATCTGCTGTCCCACCGGGCGGGGTTGTCCGGGCTGCGTGAGCCGCACACCTTCGCGCAGCTCTGCGACTGGGAGCTGACCGTCCGGCGCCTCGCGGAGCAGGAGCCCTGGTGGGAGCCGGGTACCCGGTCCGGCTATCACGCGCTGACGTTCGGGCACCTGGTCGGTGAGCTGGTGCGGCGCGTGTCGGGGCTGTTGCCGGGCGCTTTCCTCGAGCGGGAGGTGACCGGGCCGCTCGGGATCGACTTCACCATCGGACTACCGGAGAAGGAGGCCGGACGGGCGGCCGAGCTCGTCCACCCTCCGGCCGCGTCGAGCAGTGAACAGGCAGCGGTCTTCGCACAGTTGGCGCCCGCGGCGCTGGCCGCGCTCGCCAACCCGTCGGTCGGAGCCGCCGAGGCGAACACACCGCGATGGCGGGCCGCCGAGATACCGGCCGCCAACGGCCACGGAACGGCGCGCGCGATCGCCGAGTTGTACGGGATCTTCGCGCTGAAGGGCACCTACGGCTCCCGGCGCGTGCTGTCCCCGGAGGCGGCCGAGCGGGTACGCGAGGGACAGGGCAGTTGCCGCGACCTGGTCCTGGGCGCCGGGTTCGCGAATGAGACGGAGGCAGGACTCGGACTGTGGCTGAGTGGGGTCAACGGATCGTACGGACCCAACCCCAGGGCTTTCGGACACGACGGGTTCGGCGGCTCCTGCGGTCTCGCCGACCCGGAAGCGGGGGTCTCGCTGGGGTACGTGATGAACCGCATGGGCCCGCACATCGCAGACGACCCAAGGAAGATGGCGCTCGTCGACGCCCTGTACAGCGCGCTCCGGGGGCGCACCGCGCCTGTCCGGGACGCGGGTTGAATTCGGCCGAAGTCTCCGGCTGCCCTTTCCTGGTGGTTTAGACCAATGCTAGATGTGGTGGCGCAACGAGCCCGCACGGCTACGTCTAGTCACCACGCAGGAGCGGACATGGCCCGCACCACCCCTTCATCCGACCACGAACCGCTCTACGCGCGGATCGCCGCACAACTGCTCGGCGAGCTGCGCGACGGGAGCATCCCGCCCGGCGAACGCCTGCCGGGAGAGCGCGAGTTGGCCGCCCGTTTCGCCGTCAGCCGGGAGACCGTACGGCAGGCGCTGCAGATGCTGCGACGCGGCGGCCAGGTCTCCACCGACCGGCGCGGCAGCCACGCGACGCTGTCCGGCACCGAGCCCGTCCCGTCCCTCGACTTCCCCGTCGGCGCGCACACCAGCGAACCGTGCGCACGCCGGCGGACCACCGTGACCTGGGAGGCTCCCCCACCGGAACACGCCAAGGCCCTCGGACTCGCCCCGCGGCGCGCGACGCTGGTCCACCGCTACGAGTCGGCCGCCGCCGACGGCAGCGGGCTGCGCACGGCCGTGACGTCCTTCTCCGCGATCGCGGTGACCGAGGTCGAGGAACTCGCCCGCTACCGCGACCGCGCGGACGGCCACGCGTCGGCGCAGCTGTCACGGGCCTACGACTGGATGCGCAAGGCGGGTCTGACCCTGCATCACCGGGACGCGATCACCCGGCTCCCGCAGTCGGTGCGGGTCACCCGCCGCGTGCACGACCAGTACGACCGCCCCCTGGAAATCACCGACCTGACCGTCGACGCGCAACAGGACGCCCTCGTCTACGAGTTCACACTTCCGGCGGCCGAGTGAACTCCGGGTGACGTAGGACGGTCGAGACTGCGGACACAAAGGGGAGGGGTGGGGGACCTCGGCCGGTCACCCACCCGTCCGGAGCCGGAATGCAGTCATCTGACCGATCCCAGCAGGGCTGTTCGCGTCTAGCGTCGAGGCATGACCTCCAACGACGCACAGCAGATCGAGCGGGCCAACGCGACGGGCCGGGTACCGGTCGTCTTCGTCCACGGTCTGTGGCTGCTGCCCAGCAGCTGGGACCGGTGGGCGACCCACTTCGAGCAGGCCGGGTTCGCTCCGGTCTCGCTGTCCTGGCCCGACGACCCCGACACGGTCGAGGAGGCCAAGGCCCACCCCGAGGTCTTCGCCAGCAAGACGGTCGGTCAGGTCGCCGACCACCTGGAGAGCCTCATCGGCGGCCTCGAGAAGAAGCCCGCCGTCTTCGGCCACTCCTTCGGCGGCCTCCTCACCCAGATCCTGGCCGGCCGCGGCCGGTCCGCCGTCTCGGTGGCGATCGACCCGGCGCCGTTCCGGGGCGTGCTGCCCCTCCCGATCTCGTCCCTGCGCTCCGCCGCGCCCGTGCTCGGCAACCCGGCGAACCGGAACCGGGCCGTCCCGCTCACCTTCGAGTAGTTCCGCTACGGCTTCGCCAACGCGGTCGGCGAGGAGGAGGCCAAGGAGCTGTACGACACCTTCGCCGTGCCCGCGCCGGGCGCCCCGCTCTTCCAGGCGGCCACGGCCAACTTCAACCCCTGGACCGAGGTCAAGGTCGACACCGAGAACCCGGACCGGGGCCTCTGCTGATCATCTCCGGCGAGAAGGACCACACCGTGCCATGGGCCATCGCCAACGCGTCGTACAAGAAGCAGCAGCGCAACTCCGGCGTCACCGAGATCACCGAGATCAAGGACCGCGGCCACGCGCTGACCATCGACCACGGCTGGGAGGAAGTCGCCGACACGGCACTGGAGTTCGTCCGCCGTTTCGTCTGACCTCCACCGCGGCCGCGCGGCGCCCGCACGCCGCACCGCACCACCGCACCATCTCTCGAAAGGGAGCCTTCCGGGGCCCTCGGCCCCGTCATACGGCGCCCGACGGCCTCCCCGAGGTGTCCTCGCGCGTGGCGACGACCATCCGGGCCCGCGGGCTGCCGTCCCGTCGCCGGCCGAACGTGGACAGCGCGTGAAGTTCCGTCCGGAATCCGGCCCGAGCCAGCTCCCGCTCCACATCACCGAGCCGGAACGCCCGGTAGTACATGACGAAGGTCGGACGCCGGACGGCATTGCGCACCCGCATCACCGTGTCGAAGCCCAGCAGGGCCCAGAACCACGGCGAGCTGGGCCGCGGCGGAGCCATGACCGGGAACGCGAAGCGCCCGGCGGGACGCAGTACGGCGTGGATCCCGGCGAACAGGCCGGGCAGCTCGCGCGGCAGGAAGTGCCCGAAGGCGCCGAAGCTCACGACCAGGTCGAACGCGGGCCCGAAGGGAAGGGCGCGGGCATCGCCGCGCACCCAGGCGACCGACGGGGCGCCGTCGCCGTCAACCCGGGGCACGGACGGTGACCCGGCCCCCCGTACGGAGGCGACGGACGGCAGCGTGCCGCCCTGCGCCGGAGCGACGGAGGGCGGCCTGCCTCCCGGCATCGGGGCGACCGGCGGTGGCTCGTCGTCGCACGGCTTCGCCAGGGGCGGTGAGCCGTCCCCGCGCGTCCGCACCGGGGACGGTGAGCCGTCGGTGCCGAGCCGCTCACGTCCGACCGTCAGCATGCCCGTACTGATGTCGACGCCGGTGACGCTCTCCCGGCACAGTTCCCGCAGGACCTCCATGCCCGCGCCGGTGCCGCAGCAGAGGTCGAGTCCCGCGGTGAACGGTCCCATCGGCGCGAGAGCCCGTCCGACGGCGTCGAGGATCGCGTCCGGGGTCCGGAACGGCGTGTGATCGAACTTGGGGGCGAGCAGGTCGTAGCCGTGTTCGATGGACGAGAGGCCCTGCACGGCCAGTTCGCGGAGGGTGGGACCTTGCGGCGTGAACATCTGGCCGAGCTTAGGGGCAGCGGGCGCCGGTGCGCTGATCTATCGTCCCCGGCATGACCTCGTTCCGCCCCGCCCCCGCCTGGCTGGCCGACGCCGTCTTCTACCAGATCTACCCGCAGTCGTTCGCCGACTCGAACGGCGACGGCATCGGCGACTTCGACGGAATCGCCGAGCGCCTCGACCACCTCGCGTGGCTGGGCGTGAACACCGTGTGGCTCAACCCGTGCTTCGTGTCACCGTTCGGCGACGCCGGATACGACGTCGCCGACTACCTGGACGTCGCTCCCCGTTACGGCTCGTCCGACGACCTCGCCCGCCTCGTGGACGAGGCCGGCCGTCGCGGCATCCGCGTACTCCTCGACCTCGTGGCGGGTCACACCTCCGACCAGCACCCGTGGTTCCGGACCGCGATGGACGATCCGGCCGACGACCGGTACATCTGGGCGCCCGAGGGCTCCCCGGACGGCTTCGTCCCCTCCCCCGGAACCCGCCCGGGGGCCTATCTGCCGAACTTCTTCGCCTTCCAGCCCGCCCTCAACTTCGGTTACGCGCGCGCCCGTCCGGACGAGCCGTGGCGCGGCCCGGTCGCCGCGGAGGGACCGCGCGCCAACCGTGCCGCGCTGCGCTCGGTGATGGACCACTGGCTGGGTCTCGGGCTCTCCGGCTTCCGCGTGGACATGGCCGCCTCGCTCGTGAAGGACGACCCGGACCGGAAGGAGACGGCCGCGATCTGGACGGAGTTGCGCCACTGGCTGGACCGCGCGCATCCCCAGGCGGTGCTGCTCTCGGAGTGGGGAGAACCCGAGGTGTCCGTCCCCGCGGGGTTCCACGCGGACTTCTTCCTCCAGTTCGGCGGGCCGACCGACGGACTCGCCCTGCGCTCGCTGTGGAGCAACGGCGAAGGCACGGTCAACGAGGCCTGGGATCCGCTCGACTGCTTCTTCGACGCCGAGGGCCGGGGCTCCCCGCGCCCCTTCGTGGACGCGTGGAGCCGGGCGGCGTCCATGCTCGGCGAGGACGGCTTCATCGCCCTCCCCACCGCCAACCACGACTTCTCCCGCCTCAACTGCGGCCCCCGCACGGCCGACCAGCTCCCCGCCGCCTTCGCCTTTCAGATGACCTGGCCGACCCTTCCGGCGATCTACTACGGCGACGAGATCGGCATGCGTTACCTTGCGGGACTGCCCGAGAAGGAGGGCAGCGTGCTGGGGCCGCGCTACAACCGCGCGGGTTCCCGCACACCGATGCAGTGGGACGACAGCCCCAACGCCGGCTTCTCCACGGCTCCCGCCGACCGCCTCTACCTCCCCGTCGACCCGTCCCCGGACCGCCCGACGGTCGCCGCCCAACTGGCCGACGACACCTCGCTCCTGCATCTCGTACGCCGCCTTGTCGCCCTGCGCACCAGCGCCCCGGAGCTGGGGCCGGGCGGTTCGGTGGAGGTGGTGCACGCCGGTTACCCGTTCGTGTACGTGCGGGGCGGCCGCTATCTCGTCGTTATCAATCCGCGCCGAGATCGGGCGAGTTGCCGCTACGGCGGCGCCACCGGCGCCCGCCCCCTGGAAGCCGACGGCGTCCGTATCGACGACGACACCATCGACGCCCGGGGATTCGGCTACGCCGTCTTCGAACTCACCGGGCCGAGGGCCGGGCACTGAACCACGGTTCCCCTGTCCGTCGTGTTGGGCGCACCTGCCCGGTCCGACGATCGCGGAGGCGGAGTTCAGGCGAGCCGGCCGGCTGTCCGCAGCGGGCAGCCGGTGCCGACGCGTGTGGTCAGTTCGGCCCGCAGGGTGACCAGTTCGGCTATGCGGGCGTCGATGACCTGGATCTTCTCCTCGAACAGCGCGGACAGCGATTCCGCGGTGTCCGGCGCCTCACGCAGCTCCTCGCCGTGCCGCGCGATCTCGGCCAGGGAGAACCCGAGGGTCTGTGCGGTGCGGACATAGTGCAGCCAGGGCACCGCCTCGGGTGGGAAGTCGCGATATCCGTTGGCCAGACGGCGGCCTTCGACCAGGCCGATCTTTTCGTAGAACCGGATCGTGTCTCTGGACATGCCCGCCTGCGCGGCGAGTTCACCGATGCGCATGACCCTCCGTCGGAGATGGAGCTCGGTTTAGGGCTTGACCTTGGACCGTACTCCACTGTTTAGCGTGAGGCGTCGCTGCCACAAGACCAGCAGGAGCCTCGCCGTGATCCGTCTTCCCGACCCCGGGCAACCCGCCTATGTCCGCCTCGTCCGGGCCAGTGCCTGGTACGACCTCGCCGTCACGGCGGGATTCGCAACACCCTGGACCTACATGCTGGTTCACGACGCACTGTCGTCGTGGGGCAACGCGCTCGGACTGGGCACTCTGCCCGAACCCGACCCGTGGCAGACCCTGTTCGCGAACCTGATGGGCTCGGTGGTGGTCGTCTGGTCGCTCCTGCGCATTCTCGGAACGCGCCCGGAGCATGGGCTGTTCGACGGCATCGCGCGCACCTTGTTCGCGACGTGGCAGGCGTACGCCTTGGCCCAGGGAGCCTCTCGGATTTTGTGGCCGTTCTTCGCCGTCGAGGTGGTGTTCGGCGTCCTCCAGCTCGCGCCGTGGTGGCAAGGCCGACACACGAACCCGACCATCGACGCGGCGGAACCGACGAACCGCAATCCCGCCTCACGCAGGGAGGTTGGGGGAACTCGGCGTTCTTCGAGGAAGGCGAACGGCGCAACCTCGGCATGACGGACTCCCGGCCGGGGTTCGGCCCTCGCCCTGCCCGCCCGGGCGGCCAACCGTCGGGAGGGTCCCTTCACCCCAAGGGACAAAGAGCCCCTACGCCGATCGACACTCCGCGAGCCGCTTCTCCAGAAATCTCCGCTCGGACGCGTTCTCCACCAGTTCGAGCGCCCGCTCGTACGCCTCGGCGGCCTCCGCGGTACGACCGCCGCGACGCAGCAGGTCCGCACGGGTGGCGGGCAGCAGGTGGTAGGCGTCCAGCTCACCCTCCTCCTCCAGCTCGGTGACCAGGGCGAGCCCGGCCTCGGGGCCTTCGGACATGCCCACGGCGACCGCCCGGTTGAGCCGGACCACGGCTGAGGGCACGAAGCGCCGGAGCTCGCCGTAGAGCGCCGCGACGTCGGCCCAGTCGGTCTCCTCGGCCGTCGCGGCGGTGGTGTGGCAGGCGGCGATCGCGGCCTGGATCTGGTACGGCCCCGGGCGCCCGCGGCGCAGAGCGGTCTCCAGCAGCGCGGCGCCCTCGTCGGCCTCCGGCCTCTCCCAGGCGCCACGGTCCTGGTCCTCCAGGGTGACCAGGTCGCCCGCCGCGTCGACGCGCGTACCGCGCCGGGCGTCGTGCAGCAGCAACAGAGCGAGCAGACCGAGGACTTCGGGCTCGTCGGGCATCAGGCCGGCCAGGACGCGGGCGAGGCGGATCGCCTCGGCGCAGAGGTTCGTGCGCACCAGATCGACGCCGGCCGTGGCGGCGTACCCCTCGTTGAAGAGCAGGTAGAGCACGCCGAGGACGCCCGTGGTGCGTTCGGGCAGGAGGTGCGCGGGCGGTACGCGGTACGGGATGCCCGCGTTGCGGATCTTCCGTTTGGCGCGCACCAGTCGCTGCGCCATCGTCGCCTCGGGGACGAGAAAGGCGCGCGCGATCTCGGGCGTGGTCAGCCCGGCCAGGGTGCGCAGGGTGAGCGCAACCCGGGCCTCGAGGGGAAGCGCCGGATGGCAGCAGGTGAAGATCAGCCGCAGCCGGTCGTCCCCGACCCCGCTGTCCTCGTCGAACTCCGGGTCGTACGGACCCTCGTCACGCGCCGGCACCGCCGCCTCCCTCAGCTTCCGTGCCCCGACCGCCTCTCGGCGCAGCACATCCAGGGCGCGGTTGCGCGCGGTCGTGGTCAGCCAGGCGCCGGGGCGGCGCGGCACACCGTCGCGCCGCCACCGGTCGAGGGCGTGCGCGAAGGCGTCCTGCGCGCATTCCTCGGCGAGGTCCCAGTCGCCGGTCACCCTGATGAGGGTGGCGACGACCTGGCCCCACTCCTCGCGGAACGCGGCGGCGACCGCCTCCTCGATGTCGTCGTTCACTCCCAGACCGGCCGCACCTCGACCGAACCGCCGCCCAGCGCCGCCGGATGCCGGGACGCGAGTGCGATGGCCTCGTCGAGGTCGGCGACCTCGACGATGTCGATGCCCGCGACGTACTCCTTCGATTCGACGAACGGGCCGTCGCTGAGCAGGACTTCGTCGCCCTGGACCCGGACGGTGGTGGCGTCGGTGGAGGGCCGCAGCCGGGCGCCGCCCTTCATGATGTCGTGGTCGCGCACCTCTTGGACGTACGAGGTGAACCAGGGGTCGTCGGCGATCTCCTCGGGACCGAGGTCCTCGCCGCCGACGGGCGTGCAGAGGAACAGGACGTACTTCACGACCGGACCTCCTCGGTTCCCGGGATGCCGGCGACGACCGGCACCGACGTGTGCTGGTGGACGATCTGCCAGCGGTCGCCGGCGGCGCGGTAGCCCGTGGTGACGCGCGCGGTGGTGTCGAGCGCTCCGCCGTCGACGAGGGTGGCGCGCGTACGCACCAGGGCGTGGCTGAAGGCGACGCTCTCGTCGACGCGCAGGCGGAAGTCGAGCACCTCGCGGTCGACGGGGCCGGCGAGCGTCGAGAACCACAGTTCCTCCGCCTTGCGCAAGGCGTCGACACCGCTCTGTTCCAGACCGCTCACGGGGTGGAACACCTCGACGTCCGGGGCGTAGCAGGCCATCGCCCGGTCGACGTCACGCTCGCGGGCGGCCTCGGTGAGCTCCGCGTCGAGGCGGCGGATCTCCGGTTCGGCGTCCTCCTCGTCCCAGAACGCGCGGACCTCCATGGCGCCGATGGCCGCGACGGGGTGTCGCGCGGCGGCCTGGATCGCCTCCTCCATGTCGGCGCAGTCGAGGATGTCGAAACCGGCGACGTACTCCTTAGTCTCGGCGAAGGGGCCGTCGGTGCGCAGCACCTCGCCGTCCCGCACCCGGACAGTGACCGCGTCCGCGGGCAGCCGGAGCCGGTGGCCGTGCAGCCGGACGCCGCGCTCGGCGCCCAGTTCCTCGACCCAGGGTTCGACGGGCGCCATGCCGGATGAGTCGGCGGTGTCGTCGCCGCAGACCAGCAGCATGTACTTCATGGTTCCTCCCGGTACTCATGGGCTTCCTGCACCCCACCGACGAACGGCGGCGCGGCGAATCGACACGCGACGCTGATCTTTTTCCCCCGGGGGCGCTCCGGGCACGCGCGGCCCGTGTGCGCGCCGCCGCGCGCTGTCAGAGGCGGGAGGCTCCGGGCCGCACCGGAAGGGCTCGGACGCTGTTGCCGACGAAGCTGGCGTGACGGCTGAGTTCCGCCTCGGGCAGCGCGAGGTCGAGGTCGGGGAAGCGGGTGAACAGCCGCTCCAGGGCGATGGTGGCCTCCATCCGGGCGAGCGGGGCGCCGAGGCAGTAGTGGGCGCCGTGCCCGAGGGAGAGGTGCCGGACGGCACCGGGCCGCCCGGGGCGGGTGATGTCGAAGCGGTCGGCGTCCGGGCCGTGGGCGGCCCGGTCGCGGCCCGCGGCCGAATACCCGGCGAGAACCGGTGTGCCCTGGGGGATGACGGTCCCGTCGACGGTCAGGTCCCGCACCGGGTAGCGGAACGGGAAGTAGCTGACGGGCGCGTCCCAGCGCAGGGTCTCCTCCACGACGTCCGCCCAGCTCGACTCGCCCTTGAGGACGGACTCCAGCTGGTCCCGGTGCCCGCACAGCGCCCGTACGGCGTTGGTGATCAGGTTCAGTGTGGTCTCGTGCCCGGCGATGATCATGAGCACCAGGGTGCCGATGAGTTCCTGCTGGCTGAGCCTGTCGCCCTCCTCGTCCCGGGCGGCGATCAGGGCGCTGGTGAGGTCGTCGCCGGGGTTCTCCGCGCGCTCGGTCGCGACGGCGACCAGCACGGACACCAGTTCGCGGTTCGCGGCGACGACCTGCTCCGGTCCGATGTCGGTGGCGACGACCTGGTTCGACAGATGGTGCAGCCGGTCGAGGTACTCGGCCTCGACGCCGAGGAGTTCACCGATGACGCCCATCGGCAGCGGGAGCGCGAAGTTCCGGCGCAGATCGGCCACTCCCCCGCCCTGCTGTGCCGCCGCGTGCAGGCCGTCGAGCAGTCCGGACGTCAACTCCTCGATCCTGGGGCGCAGTTGTTCCACCCGTCGCGCGGTGAACGCCTTGCTGACGAGGGAGCGCAGCCGCCGGTGGTCGTCATCGTCGGCGGTCGTCATCCCCTGCACGGTGGCGAAGGTCAGCAAGGGCCAGCCATCGGCTATCCGTCCCTCGCGCAGGGCCGTGAAGTGCCGTGCCCCCTTGGCTACATCAGGGTGCGCGAGGAACTCCTTCAACGCGTCGTGCCCCAGCACCGCCATGCCTTCCACCGCACCGGGCAGCTCCACCGTCGCGACGGCGCCTCGCGCGAGCAGCCGCTCGTTGTCGGCGTGCGGGCAGCCGCCCGCGGGGTCCATGCGGTGCGGCCTGACGGGCGAGGTGTCCACCGGGTTCTCCTTGCTACTGGGCCGAGTTGACGGTCGTACGACGCCGTCGGGGCCGTACGACGATCGATTCTGCCTGCTCAGAGCAGCGTGCGCAGCAGCTCGGCGAAGCCCTTCGGGTGGGTCAGGCTGCCGTTGTGGCCACCGGGACCTCATCCGAGCGGACACGGAATGAACGAGGCCCTGAACGTGTTGAGGGGGTGGGGATGCGGATGCGCCGCCTAAAGGCGAGCGGCCGACTTCGCAGGCCACGCCGGTGCCGGAAGGCCCGCGCGGTGTCCTGCCGGGAGTGGCTGGCGGAGCCACGGCGCCCCTGCTGTGCCGCCCGCTCGTGAGCCGCCGAGAGACGGATCACAGCCGAACGGGTCCAGCACGTGGTACAGTCCGATCAGCACTCGTGTACGCCACTTCTTTCAGGCGCCGGTGCCCTTTCCTCTCCCGCTGTCACGCCGTCGATTCCGACCGGCGGACCAGCTTCTCAGCATCACCTCTCGAACACGGTCCGGGTATCGCTCCCGTCGTACCCGAGGTGATGTTCCCGCCGCGCCGAGGCGCGCCCCGCGCCCTCCCTTCGCGGCCTCTCTCCCCTTGCTTCCGCATGTCCCATGCATCCCCGTCCGTGAAAGGACATCCCATGACCATCACCCTCGAACGCCCCCCTGTACAGCAGCGCCCCCGGACCCAGGTCGCCACCGGTGTCCTCGACATCGACGGCAACGGGAAGGGACACCTGCGCTCCACGAACTGCCTGCCCTCGTCCACCGACCTTCAGGTCTCCCCCGCGCTGATCCGCCGTCACGGCCTGCGCAAGGGCGACACCGTGCAAGGTGTGCGCGGCGGGCCCCGGACCCTCACCGAGGTCGAGCGGATCAACGGCCGTGCGCCCGAAGAGCTGCGCCGTCGCCCGCACTTCGGCGACCTCACCCCGCTGCACCCGCGTGACCGGCTCCGGCTGGAACACCCGTCGAGCGGACTGACCGGACGCGTCGTCGACCTGGTCGCGCCGGTCGGCAAGGGCCAGCGCGGCCTGATCGTCGCCCCGCCCAAGACCGGCAAGACGGTACTGCTCCAGCAGATCGCCGCCGCCGTGGCCGGCAACCACCCCGAGTGCCATCTGATGGTGCTGCTGCTCGACGAGCGGCCCGAAGAGGTCACCGACATGCGGCGCTCCGTACGCGGTGAGGTCTTCGCCTCCACCTTCGACCAGTCGCCCAGGCAGCACATCGCGCTCGCCGAGCTCGTCGTCGAGCGGGCCAAGCGGCTCGTCGAGGCGGGCCAGGACGTCGTGATCCTGCTCGACTCCCTCACCCGCCTGTGCCGGGCGCACAACAACGCGGCGGCCGCCGGTGGTCGCACCCTCAGCGGCGGTGTCGACGCCGCCGCGCTCCAGGGCCCCAAGCGGCTCTTCGGAGCGGCGCGCCTCGCCGAGGAGGGCGGCTCGCTCACCATCCTCGCCACCGCCCTGGTGGAGACCGGCTCCCGCGCCGACGACTTCTTCTTCGAGGAGCTCAAGGGCACCGGCAACATGGAGCTCCGGCTCGACCGGACCCTGGCCGGCCGACGGGTCTTCCCCGCCGTCGACATCACTCCTTCCGGCACCCGCCGCGAGGAACTCCTGCTGCCCACGGCCGAGTTGGTCGCCGCACGAGGCATTCGCCGCGCCCTGGGGACGCGGGACGGGCAGGCCGGCCTGGAAACGCTCCTGGAGCGGCTGCGCGCCACCCCGGACAACGCCGCCTTCCTGCGCCAGGTCCAGCCCACCCTGCCCTCCTGACCCCCCGCACCTGTGGCATCCGGGTGCTCGACGTCGACACTCGGCCCGGGCAGCCGGGCGTGTCGCGAGTCCGTTCCTACGTTTGCGGTATGACCATCGGATTCTCGCTCCGGGCCGCCATTTCTCGCTCCTCGGTAGCGCGCGCCGCCCGCTCCTGCTCCGCCGTCTGCGTGGTCGGTGTGCTGGCCGCGACGAGCCCGGCCGCCGCACTCGCCGGTGCGGGTCCGAGGGCACCCCGGCCCGCCGCGTCGCAGTCCTCGACGCTCTACCGGACCGGGACGCAGGTACGCCCACGGACCGGGGCGCCCGAGGTCCCCGAGGACATCTCCGCGCTGTCGTGGCTGGTGGCCGACGCCCGCACCGGCGACGTACTCGCCGGGCACAACGCCCACCGCAGGCTGCCGCCCGCCAGCACCCTCAAGACCCTGTTCGCCCTCACCGTCCTCCCTTCGCTGCCCGGCAACATCCGGCACACCGTCAAGGAGGAGGAGCTGGAAGGCATCGGCGCGGGCAGCAGTCTGGTCGGCGTCGCCGAGGGACACACCTACAGCGTGGCGGACCTGTGGCGCGGAGTCTTCCTCAACTCCGGCAACGACGCCGTGCACGTGCTCGCCGCGATGAACGGCGGCTGGGAGAGCACCACCGCCCAGATGCAGGCCAAGGCCCGCTCGCTCGGCGCCCGCGACACCCACGTCGTCTCGCCCGACGGGTACGACACACCCGGGCAGGTGTCGTCGGCGTACGACCTGGCGGTCTTCGGACGGGCCGGGCTGCGCAACGCCGACTTCGCACGGTACTGCGGCACCGTCGACTCCATGTTCCCCGGCGACGGCGGCTCCTGGTACGGCATCCAGAACACCAACCGGCTGCTGACCGGCGCGAACGGGGTGGCGCCCTACCCGGGTCTGATCGGGGTCAAGAACGGCTACACCACCAACGCCGGCAACACCCTGGTCGCCGCCGCGCGCCGCGACGGGCGCACCCTCGTCGTCACGTTGATGAACCCTCAGGCGGGCGGCGGGTTCACCGTGTACGAGGAGGCGCGCTCGCTGCTCGACTGGGGCTTCGAGGCGGTCGGCCGTGTCGAGCCCGTGGGAACACTGCTCGACACACGTGCCGTGCCCGCGGCCGGTCCCTCCGCTCCGGTCGCCCCGGCCGGTCCCGCAGCACGGCCCAAGGCCACCGCACGGCCCGAGGTCACCGCACGGCCCGTGGCCGCCGCGACCCCGGACGGCGAAGGCTTCGACTGGTCCGCCGCGGCCGGGATCGCGGGCGCCGCCGGTCTGGGTGCCGCGAGCGTCGCTCTCGCCCTGCGGATCAAGGCGGCCCAGGCCCCACGCGGCTGACCGGCGGGCAGCCACACCAGCAGCCCGAGCGTGACCCACGTATAGGCGTTGCTGCCGAGGAACCCGTCGAGGCCCGACGCGTCGTCGAACCACAGCCACACCACGCTAGAGCACAGCACCGCGTACAGAACCGCCGCGACCCGCAGCCGGCGCCTGTGCATCAGCACGGCGAAGGACGGCAGCAGCCACACCAGGTGGTGCACCCAGGTGATCGGGCTGACGAGACAGGCGGCGAGGCCGGTGAGGGCGAACGCGGAGGTCCAGTCCCCGTCGGCCAGGGCCCGCGAGACCCGCCGGGCCCACACGCACAGGACCAGCAGAACGGCCGTCGCCCACAGGGCCCGGCTCGGGTCCTCAGGGGCCGTGAGCCGGGCCAGGGCGCCCTGCAACGACTGGTTGGAGACGTAGGGCAGACGCCCGACACGGGCTGTGTCCCACAGCGCGTCGGTCCAGTAGAAGCGCGAGGCGTCCGGCGCCACCCAGGCAGCCAGCGCGGTGGCCAGGGCCGCGACGGCCGTCGCGACACCGGCAGCACGGCGACGGCGGCCGAGCAGGAGCAGCACGATGAAGAGCGCGGGCGTGAGCTTGATCGCCGCCGCGAGGCCGATCCCGACGCCCGCCCAGCGACCGCGCCCGCTCGACAGCAGCCAGGCGTCGCTCAGCACGAGGGCGAGCAGGACCAGGTTGACCTGGCCGAAGCTGAAGGTGTCGCGGACCGGTTCGAACAGGGCCAGCAGACAGGCCGTCAGGGCACAGCCGAACCAGCCGTAGCGGCGCAGTGCGGGTCCGACCAGGACCGCCACCACGCAGGCCAGCGCGGCGAGGTTGAGCAGCAGTCCGAGGGCGATCGCCGTGCGCAGCCCGACCAGGGCCATCGGCAGCATGCCGAGGGCCGCGAACGGCGGATAGGTGAAGCCGTACGTCGTTCCCGGCACCCGGTAGTCGTAGATCCGGCCGCCGTGGTGGACCCAGGAGTCGACCGTGCCGTAGTACACCCGCAGGTCGAACCAGTCGCGCAGCAGCGGCACGGTGGCCGTGAACCCGACGACGACGAAGGCCAGTCCGAGGACAAGGGCAAGGCGCCGGCGATCGGTGCTCAGTACCGCCCCCGTGCCACCGGGACCGCTCGGCCCGCTCGGCGCCCTGCCGCTCGGACCCCGCACGCCGCTCGGCGTCTCCACTCCCGTCGTCCCCCTCGACCCGGTCGGACCCGTCCCACGCCTCGGGTCCTCTGTCATGCCGTCCGCTCCAGAACCGGTGCGTTCGGCTGCGCCGCCTGGTGGGCCTGCCAGAGCACGACGAGGGCGAGCACTCCCCCGGAGACGGCGAGGACCACCTGTTCGACATCCGCCGGTGCCCCGCTCGGCAGCACCGCGAGCGCGAGCACCGCGCTGACGGCGGCGACACGGCCCCGCATCGAACCAGTGGGGGCCGCCGCCGCTATGAGGAACAGGCCCCACAGCGCGTACCAGGGCCGGACGGCGGGCCCGAACACCGCCACCGCGGCCAGGCTCAGGCCGAGCGCGTACACCGGGTGCGGTCGCAGCCGGAGCCAAATGAACAGCAGCAGGCACACGGTCGCCACGAGTCCGGCCGCGTGCCAGGCGGGCACGGCGAGCGGCGCGAGGCCGCTGCCGAGCTTCTGGAGCGCGGCGCCGGTGGCGCGGCCGAGCACGCTGGTGGGTGACCAGTTGTGCGGCGAGACGGGCGTCTTCAGTGCGGCTATCCAGCCGTACCCCGTACCGGCCACCGCCGTCGCTGCGACCGTCGTGGCGGCCGCGACCACCAGGGTCGTCACCGTGGCCCGCGCCGTCCCCCGGCGCCCTCGCCCGCGCCCACGCAGCGCGACGACCGCCAGCAGGCCGAGCGCGGCGGGCGCCTTGACCAGCGCCGCGAGGGCGATCAGGACGACGCCGAGAAGGTGCCATCGGCCACGCGCGGCCACCAGGCCGACACCGAGCAGACCGAGCATGATGGCGTCGTTGTGCGCGCCGGCCACCAGATGCAGCAGGACCAGAGGGTTGAGCGCGCCGAGCCACAGCGCGGCGGCCGGATCGGCGCCGCTGTGCCGGGCGAGGCGGGGCAGGGCCGCCGCCATCAGGGCGACGCCGAGCAGGGCGACCAGGCGCATGCCGAGCAGTCCGGCCGGTATCTGCCCGCGGGTCAGCGCCGACAGGGCGGAGGCGACGGCGAGGAAGACCGGACCGTACGGCGTCGTCGTCCGCTGCCAGACGGGTGCCACCTCGTCGGCGAGCGGGCCGCCGAGCCGCGCGGGTCCGTACGCGTACACGTCGATGTGGGAGTCGACCATTGCGCCCTGCGCAAGGTAGCTGTAGACGTCCCGGCTGAACAACGGGGGCGCGAGCAGCAGCGGCGCCGCCCATACGGCCAGAACGAGCAACAGGGAACGCGGAGTCGGCGGTTCGGGCCCACGTACGACGGTGCCCAGCAGAGCCCAGGCGGCGATCAGCAGAACGACGCCGAAGTACACCCCGACCAGGCCGAGTACGGCACGCCCCGACTCGGGGGCGAGGAACTCGCGCGCGGGCAGGGCCCCCGCGGTCTCGCCGCCCAGCGCGAGAAAGGCGGTTCCGGCCAGGCCCAGAGCCTGGCAGCGGCGGAGATCGACGGGAAAAGCCATGGCCAACACTCCGCAAGCGTGGCAAGGCCGGGTGGCCGGAAGGCGACGCGGCGCACTCCTGGCGGGGTCAGACGTATGACCTCCGCGTGGTGACGCGAAAGCAGCGCGGATACCGCGTCGGCCGCCGCGTCTGCCGTGTTGGTCGCACGGTCGATGCGGGGCGCGCAGGGTGTGCGGAACGGCAGTCCGTGCGGGAGGACGATCGGGCCGACAGGACGTCGGCCCGCGAGGACGGTCGACCCGGGAGGACGGTCGACCCGGGACGGCACTTGGCGCGTCGGCGAGCTTCGCGCGAGTCCGCGGGCAACCGACGGCGCGAGTCGACCGACGGCGCGAGTCGACGATCGGCGGGTGGTCCGGACCTGCGGGCGACGCGGCCGGGGCTCCAGTCACACGGCCGGGGCTCCCGTGGCACGGCCGGGGCTCCCGTGGCACGGCCGGGGCTAGAACACCGACACCCCGGTCAGGGTCGTGAAGCGGTCCAGGGCCGCCACGCCCGCCACCGAGTTGCCCCGCTCGTCGAGGCCCGGGCTCCAGACGCACAGCGTGCAGCGGCCCGGCACCACGGCGATGATGCCGCCGCCCACCCCGCTCTTGCCCGGAAGCCCCACCCGGTAGGCGAAGTCGCCCGCGGCGTCGTACGTCCCGCACGTCAGCATGATGGCGTTGACCTGTTTGGCCTGGCTCTGGGTGAGCAGCCGGCCGCCGTCGGCGCGAATGCCGTGCCGGGCCAGGAACCCGGTGGCGAGGGCGAGGTCGGCGCAGGACGCCGCGATCGAGCACTGCCGGAAGTACTGTTCGAGCAGGACCGGCACCGGGTTGTCGATGTTGCCGTAGGACGCCATGAAGTGGCCGAGCGCCGCGTTGCGGTCGCCGTTCGCGGCCTCGGACGCGGCGATGTCCTTGTCGAAGGTGAGCTCCGCGTTGCCGCTCTCGGCCCGCAGGAACTCCAGCAGGGTGCCGGCCGCGTCCCCGGTCCGCGTCTGCAGCCGGTCGGTGACGACGAGGGCTCCCGCGTTGATGAACGGGTTGCGCGGGATACCGTTCTCGTATTCCAGCTGGACCAGGGAGTTGAACGGGTTGCCGGAGGGCTCGCGGCCTACGTGCTCCCACAGTTCGTCGCCCTCGCGGGCCAGGTCGAGGGCGAGCGTGAAGACCTTGGTGATGGACTGCGTGGAGAACGGCTTCTGCCAGTCCCCCACTCCGTACACCGTGCCGTCGAGTTCCGCGACGGCCATGCCGAAGCGGCGCGGGTCGCAGGCGGCCAGCGCCGGGATGTAGTCGGCGGGCCGCCCCCGTCCCGGCGTCTGCGCGATCTCGGTGGCGATGCGCTCCAGGACCGGCTGGAAGGTCAGGGAGGACGGATACGACGAATACGCGGGCATGATCACCATTGTGCCGCCTGCCCGGTCCCGCCGCTCATCGCTCGGGCGGTCCCGGGGGCGTGCTCGCGACAGCCCGGGGCCGTCGGGGCGCCCGCAGACGCTGGGACCGCAACAGGGCTCTCCTCGGCGCGAGTTCGGCCACCCCCGCAGGTGGTCGCGTGGATCCCCGCAGGGCGTCAGGCGTACGCCGGCCGGGCGAGGGGGTCGAGGGCGCGGACGGGGCGGATGCTGCCGACCACCGCGCCGCCGCCGAGGAGGGGCGCGCCCGCGAATTCGGCGAGGGCGGCCGGGTCGACCCCGGCCCGCGCCAGGGCCGCGGCGGCCACCGGGACACGTGCCCGGTCGGCACCGTCGGCGATCTTCACGGCGACGGCGCGGCCGTCGGGCAGCGCCGCCACCTGCACGCCCTCGAAGCCGTCCTTGGCGAGCAGCCCGGGCACGGCCCTCATCAGCGCGGCGACGTCACGCCCGGACCCGGAGGCCATCTCGGCGTGCTCGCGCATCGCGTCGGCCACCCGGGCCTCCGGGGTGCCCGGCGCGGCGCCCGCGATCCGGACGGCGGCGCGGGCGAGACCGTGCAGTGAGACGGAGAACAGGGGCGCGCCGCAGCCGTCGACGGTGACCTGGGCGACGGCCTGTCCGGTGAGGTCCTCGACGGCCTCGGCGATCGTCCGCTGGAGCGGGTGGGACGGGTCGAGGTAGTCGTCGAGCGACCAGTGGTTGAGGCGGGCGGTGTACAGCATGGCCGCGTGCTTGCCCGAACAGTTCTGGGCGAGCCGGGAGGGCAGCCGGCCCTCGCGTACCCAGGTCTCCCGGACGACCGGGTCGAAGGGCAGGTCGGGGATGTTGCGCAGCCGCTCCTCGGGCAGCCCGGCCGACTCCAGGATGTGCCGGGTGCCTGCGAGGTGGCGTTCCTCGCCGGAGTGGCTGGCCGCGGCGAGCGCGAGCAGTTCGCCGTTCAGCGGGAGGCCGGCGCGCAGCATCGCCACGGCCTGTACGGGCTTGAGTGCCGAGCGCGGGTAGAAGGCGGCCTCGATGTCGCCGATCTGGAGCTCCACGCTCCCGTCGGCGGCCAGCACGACGACCGAACCGTAGTGGATTCCCTCGATCACGCCGCCGCGCACGAGGTGGGCGACGGGCGCGTGCAGGGGTTCGCGGATCACGGGGGCCGCGACGGCGGGCGGACCGGCGTACGTCAAGGTCGGGTTCACGCGGCGGCCCCGACCCGTATCCGGGCGTCCGGACGGCATGTGCCGTACCGGCACGAGGCCGGTGCGAGGGCGGCGGGCGCGCGGCGCGGCCCGGCCGACCTGCGAGCGCCGACGGGCGCGCACGCCCGGAACGCCGCCCGGATGTCCTGCGCGGACGCCGGGGGCGTCACCCGGTAGTCCTGCGCCGGCGTACGGGATGCCACTGGAATGTCGTGTCGCGGGGAGAGCGCGCTCATGCCTCGGGACCGCCTTTCGTGAGGGTGTCCGTGCGCTCGGGGCGCACGATGGAGGTGAGTGCGGTGTCCACCCGGTCGAGGTGATGGGCCATGGCTTCGGTGGCGTCGTGTTCGCTGCCGTCGACCAGCGCTTCGACGATCGCCCGGTGTTCCCGGTTCGACTGCTCGCGACGGCCGCCGAGGTCGTTCAGGAAGGCCGACTGGCGTGCCAGCGCGTCGCGGATCTCCTCGATGACGCGGCGGAAGACCGGGTTCTGGGAGGCCTCGGCGATGGCGATGTGGAAGATCGTGTCCATGGCAACCCAGGCCGTGGTGTCGGTCTCCCGCTCCATCCGGTCGAGCAGATGCGCGAGGTGGTCGAGGTTCTCCGCGGTGCGGCGCAGGGCCGCGTAACCGGCGACGGGGATCTCGACATGGCGCCGCACTTCGAGCAGGTCGCCTGCCGCGTAGTCGCCGAAGGTGGGGTCCTGGACCGCGTCGGCGACCACGAAGGTGCCCTTGCCGGTGCGGGAGACGGTCAGGCCCATCACCTGGAGGGCCCGCAGTGCCTCGCGCAGCACGGGGCGGCTGACCTCGAGACGGCGGCAGAGCTCCGCCTCGGAGGGGAGTTTGTCGCCGACGGCGTGGTCGCCGCGCTCGATGGCGTCGCGGAGGTGGGTGAGCACCGCTTCCATGGCACTGACCCGCCGCGGTACCGCTCCACCTGTCTGGCTGTCTGACAGGTTCACGGACGTGATAATCCGGGCGGCCTGCCGGGATGTCAAGCGGGGCGGTGGGAAGCGCCCAGGGGGCGCGAAGCCCGGAATGCGGCTTCGCGCCCCCTGGGCGCGGCTGGTTCGTGTCCTCGGGCCGGCTCGCGCCGGCGCCAGGGGCGGTGTCAGCTGTCGAGAACTCCCGCGCCGAGCAGTCCGAAGAGCGCCACGCCGATCACGATCCGGTAGATCACGAAGGCGTTGAAGGAGTGCTTGGCGACGAACTTCAGCAGCCAGGCGATCGAGCCGTAGGCGACGACGAACGACACGAGGGTGCCGGCGAGCAGCGGGGCGGCGCCCACACCGATGCCGAGGGCGTCCTTGAGTTCGTACAGGCCCGCGCCGGTCAGGGCGGGGATGCCGAGGAAGAAGGAGAGGCGGGTGGCGGCGACGCGGTCCAGGTCGAGGATGAGCGCCGTCGACATGGTGGCGCCGGAGCGCGAGAAGCCCGGGAAGAGCAGGGCGAGGATCTGGGAGCTGCCGACCAGCATGGCGTCCTTGAACGAGGTGTCGTCCTCACCGCGCTTGTGGCGGCCCATCTGGTCGGCCGCCCACATCACACCGCTGCCGGCGATCAGGGAGCCCGCGACCACCCACAGGGAGGCCAGCGGACCCTCGATGAGCGGCTTGGCCGCGAGACCCACGACCACGATCGGGATCGTCGCGTAGATGACCCACCAGGCGAACTTGTAGTCGTGGCTGTGCCGCTCGTCCTTGTCGCGCAGCCCACGCCCCCAGGCGGAGACGATCCGCACGATGTCCTTGAAGAAGTACACGAGCACGGCGGCGATCGCGCCGACCTGGATGACCGCGGAGAAGCCGACGACGGCGTTGTCGTCGACGGGGATTCCCATCAGCCCCTCGGTGATCTTGAGGTGGCCGGTCGAGGAGACGGGGAGGAATTCGGTCACCCCCTCGACGGCTCCGAGGACGACGGCCTGACCGACGTTGATGACACTCATGGGATCCAGTTCTGAGGAGTTGGTCGACAGTGCTGTAGACGGTGCAGAAGACAGTGTCGCCTATGCGCGACGGCGCCCGGCACCTACGCCCACACGGCTTGCGCGAACGAGACCCCGGCGAACGCCGCGCCGAGGCCCGCCGTCACGCTCACTATCACGTTGGCGGCAGCGTAGAACCCCGCACCGGTCTCGGTCAGCCGCAGGGTCTCGTACGAGAACGTCGAGTACGTGGTGAGCGCCCCGCACAGACCGGTCCCGATCAGGAGTTGCAGATGCTCGGAGACCTGACCGGCCGAGGCGGCGCCGGTCAGCAGGCCCAGGATCAGGCACCCTGTCACGTTGACGACGAGGGTGCCCCAGGGGAAGACCGTATCGTGCCTCAGCTGCACCACCCGGTCGGTCAGATAGCGCAGGGGCGCGCCGACCGCGGCGCCGAGGATCACCAGCAGCCAATTCACAACGACTTCTCACTCTGCCCAGGCGTTTCGGCACCGCCGGCGCCGGATGTGTCCTCAGGTGTGCCGTCCCGCCCGACGTAGCGGATGACCTCGCAGTCGTCGAGGATCACCAGCCCCTCGGTGACGAGTTCGTCGAGCTGCGGCAGGAAGGCCCGTACGCGCTCCTCGGTGTCCACCACGATCACCGCCACCGGAAGGTCCTCGCTCAGCGAGAGCAGCCGCGAGGTGTGGATGAGGGAGGAGGCGCCGAACCCCTCGATGCCGCGGAAGACGCTGGCGCCCGCGAGGCCCGCCGCGTGGGCACGGTGCACGATCTCCGCGTAGAGCGGCTTGCGGTGCCAGGTGTCGTTCTCGCCGATGAAGATCGTCACCCGCAGGGCGCTGCCCGTCAGTCTCGTCATCGCCGCCTCCGTGCCAGGGCGCGGCGGGCCGCCGTCATCCCGAGCCACACCGCCGCGAGCGCGGCGAACAGGGTCGCGGCGAGGTAGCCGAGCCCGGTGCCCGGGTGGCCGGTGTCGACCAGTGTCCGGATGTCGACGGCGTACGTCGAGAAGGTGGTGAAGCCGCCGAGGACCCCGGTGCCGAAGAAGGGCCGTACGAGGCGGTGCGCCGCCCACGCGTCGGTGATCAGCACCATGAAGACGCCGATCACGGCACAGCCCACGACATTGATCGCGAACGTGGTCCAGGGGAAGGCACCGGCCTGGGTGGGCCACAGCAGCCCCGCTCCGTAGCGGGCCGTGGCGCCGATGGCGCCGCCGAGGGAGACCATCGCGACGACGGGGCCCTGGCCGCGCCAGGGGGACGCTCTGCGCGCGGGCGCGCGCACGGGAGTGCCGGATTCGTCGACGCGCTCGGGATGCGGGACTGTCATGTACCTGGGCTCCTACTCGCCGGGCCGGTGCGGGCGCACGGCATCGCAAGCAGGGACCGTTGGCGGCATTCCGTGCCGCGGTTCGGGTACGGCGGGCCCCACCGCCGCGCCGCGACGCAAGATCGCGGCAGGTGAACAGGATAGCGGCGGAGGTGCGGGCAGCGCACACGCGGGCCGTGCCGTGACAGGCCTCGCGCGGCGGCTCAGCCGGGGGCGCCGGGCAGATCGCAGACGGCGAGGCCGCGCTCCCAGAGACTTCCGAGGATCAGCCTGCCGTCGGCCTCGCAGACGCTGGTGACCATGCGGAATCGCGCACGGCGGCCTCGCAGGTGGTGCAGGACATGGCCCTCGTCGTCGACCGCGAGGGCGCCCATGGTGCCCGGCGGGCGGAAGGGGGCGCGCACGGCGATGCGAGCCGCGGCACGCCGGACGGCCGGGCCGCGCCGGTGCAGGAGTTCCAGGGCGCCGACGCGGGGTCCCGCGAGCGCCACCCAGATCGGACCGCCCGGGGCGCGCCAGAGGTTGTCCGGCTGGCCGGGGAGGTCGTCGAGGAAGGTCTCGGCACGGCCCGCCGACGGCCCGGTGAGCCAGTAGCGGGTGAGGCGTGACAGGCCGGTCTCCGCGAGGACGAGGAAGGACTCGTCGGCCGAGGGGGCGAGGCCGTTGGCGAACTGGAGCCCGTCCAGGAGCACTTCGGGTTCCGTCTCCCCCGGTGCGAGTCGCAGCAGGCGACCGGTACCGGCGTGTTCGACGAGGTCGCCGATCCACTGCTCGAGGGGGTAACTGCCGCTGGAGACGGTGAAGTACACCGTGCCGTCCGAGAGCGCGACGACGTTGCTGCAGAAGCGCAGGGGCACACCGGCGACCCGGTCGGCGAGGACGCGGACGACTCCGTCGTCTAGCCCGATCCGCAGCAGCCCGCGTTCGGCGTCGCACACCAACAGGGCGTTGTCCGGGAGGAGTTCGAGACCGAGCGGCCTGCCGCCCGTCTCGGCGACGACCCGGACGTCGGTGCGGGCGGGATCACCGAGCCCCTCGACGCGGACGATGCGGCCGTCCTCCAGACCGGTCAGCACCCGGCCCCGGGAGTCGGCCACCACGTCCTCGGGGCCGCGGCCGCCGAGCGGCACCAGGCGCCGGGGCAGGAGGGCGAGGGGAACCGTCGCCGTAGTGGACCCGTGTCCCACGCGCCTACCAGCCCTTCTCGAAGTAGTGACTGACCTCGGCGATGCGGAACTCGTCGCGGCGGTAGTAGGTCCGCCGTCCGAGCTTCTTGGCACGCAGCAGACCGACCCCGGTGAGGAGGTCGAGATGGGTGCGGGCCACGGCCCGGCTCACACCGAGCTTGACGGCGAGGGCCTCGGGGCTGACGCCGTCCTCGAGGAGGTCGCCACGGCGCTGCGGCGGGAAGTGGACCGCGGGGTCGCGCAACCACTCCAGGATGTCCAGCCGTTGCCCATTGACGGGCCCCTTGAGCATCTCGTCCCCCTCCGTCGTGACGGTCTCCCGCTACTGTCCCGCAGCCCGGGGCAGCACGCACGGCCTTCCACGACC
Source organism: Streptomyces sp. NPDC005141 (assembly GCF_053599975.1). NCBI lineage: Bacteria > Bacillati > Actinomycetota > Actinomycetes > Kitasatosporales > Streptomycetaceae > Streptomyces > Streptomyces sp. NPDC005141. The sequence continues at coordinate 70,491 of NZ_JBSFYW010000007.1, forward strand.
CTGGCCGGAGCCGAGCGGCTCCGAAAACGCACGGGGCCCGGCCGCACCGGCGGCCGGGCCCCGTCGCGCTCAGCGGTGACTGAACAGCGACATGGCCGGAAGCGCCTTGTCGTCGAAGCCGAACAGAGCCTGGTTCTCCCATCCGTTGCCGGAGGCGGAGTCGGCCGGGTCCCAGCCGTTGCCGGTGACCGCGGTCCAGGTGGCCTCCCAGTAGAAGACGCCGAGGCCGCGGCCGTTCGGCACGGCCTCCACGATGTTCATGACGTCCCGCAGCCAGTTGGACTGCCCGGCGGTCGTGGCCGCGTAGCCGGAGACCAGTTCACCGGTCGTGTCGATCTGGTTGACGAGCGCGTCGTCGCTGTCCAGACGGAAGGGATAGGCCGTCTCTGCGAGGAAGACCGGCTTGCCGTAGCGAGCGGCCGCGTCGTCCAGGGTCGTCTGGAAGTCGTAGAGCGAGCCGTGCCAGTAACCGTAGTACGACAGGCCGATGGCGTCGAACTTCACGCCGTTGGACACCGCGCTGTCGAACCACCAGCGGGTTCCGGCGAGGTCGCCGCCCTTGGCCAGGTGCAGCGCCACCACGGTGGAGGAGCTGACCGCCTTGGCCGCGTCGTAGCCGGAGTTGAGCAGACCGGCGAGCTGCGCGAAGCTGTCGGTGGAGCCCTCGGACCAGAGCATGCCGCCGTTGATCTCGTTGCCGATCTGCACCATGTCGGCCGTGGTGCCCTGCGCCTTCAGGGCACCCAGCACGTCGTACGTGTGGTTGTAGACGTCCGTCTTCAACTGGCTGTACGAGTGTCCCGACCAGGCGGCCGGCTTGGTCTGGGTGCCGGGGTCGGCCCAGGTGTCCGAGTAGTGGAAGTCCACCAGGAGCTTCATGCCCTGCGCCTTGACGCGCTTGGCCGTCGCGAGGACGCGGGCCTTGTTGTTGTAGCCGTCGGCCGGGTTCACCCAGACCTTGAGGCGCGCGTAGTTCATCCCGGAGGACTTGAGGATGGCGAGCGCGTCACCGGTGGTGCCGGAACTGGTCTTGTAGACCCCGCCGAAGGCCTCGCTCTTGGCGAGGGAGGAGATGTCGGAGCCCTTGACGGTCAGTCCGGTGGTGCCGGAGGTGAACGTCAGGTCGTCGACGTTGATCCAGTTCCCGGCCTTGGCGTCGGAGTAGACGCTGATCGTGCACTGGTTGCCCGTCACGGCGACGGGAACGACCAGGTGGATCCACCCGCTCGCGGAGACGGGCAGATCGGTGCGCTGCTCGGTGCCGCCGCAGTTCTTCAGGGCGAGGTAGGCGGAGTTCTGTCCGCCGCCCGAGCGCACCCACGCGGTGAGTTTGTAGTTCCCGTTGGTCAGCCCGGAGAGGTACTGGTACGTCTCCACCTTGTACGCCGAGGCGGAGTAGTGGCTGAGGCGGTAACTCCCGCCGTGGCCACCGGCTTCGACGTACGAGGCGCCGGTGTCGCCGTACTCCGACCAGCCGCTGGGCGCCGCGGCGCCGGCTCCGTCGGCCTCGAATCCGGCGTTGGTCAGGGTGCTCGCCGCCTGCGCGGTCTGCGCGGGGAGGGCGGTGAGGGCGAGCCCGGCCGCAAGCGGCAGCAGCAGAGCCCTGAGTGTGCGTCTGGGATGGAACATCATCGTCCGTCGTCCCTTCGACGTGGTGGGGAGTGGGTGCCCCCGGTGGATCCGGGGGCGAACCCCTCCGCCCGCGGCTTCATGGCTCACACGGGCGGAGGGGAGTCGGCTCGCCGTCGAGCACCTTGACTCGGACGGCAGTTGGAGCGACCGGCGGACCGCGCGACCCGGACGGATCGGAGGCGGTGACCCCGGGTTGCGCGGCTTGAACGGCTGGGGGGAACAGCCGGGTTGAGACCCCGGACGGCTCCGGGGCGGTCACCGGGTTGGGCGGCCTGAACGATGGGGGGCGTTCACCGGATTGCGATCCCGACGGCTCCGGGGCGGTCACCGGATTGCGCGACCTGAACGGCCGGGTCCGATCACCAGGTTGGGAGCCCGCCGGCTCGGGGGTCGTCGCGGGGCCGCGACCTGGACGGCTGTGCGGGTGTTCCGGCGGGCTGGGCGGCCGGAGGACTTCGCTGCCGCCTCCGAGTGGCGCCCTGGACGGTTACCGGCGCCGCCGCCGGGATTCCGGCCGGGACGGCCGCCGCGCCGCGGCCGGGTCACGGCCGGGCGGCACGGAGTGCGGCCACCGGCCCTCCGGCCCACTGGACGCGAGCGATGCTGCGCAAGCCCCGCATCCCGAAGCGGAGTTGGTGACGTCCGCGCCCGCCGGGCGACGCGCACGGCCGTCACCCCGGTCAGTCGTCGAGGCGCACGACCCGCACCGTGCCGGCCGGAACCGCGAGGCGGCCCGCGGCGCGTTCGCCCGTCAGGAGCTCGGTGCCGTGCGCGTCCAGCGGCACCTTGGCGTCCGACGAGGTGTGGTTGACGGCGAACACATAGGTGCCCGACTCACCGGCACGGCGCACCACTTCGACATCGCGGGGCAGATCGGCACGCGGCGCGACGCGGGCGTCGTCGGCCGCCCGGCCGATCAGGGCGTCCAAGCCCGCCGCTCCGAGACGCGTCGACACGTACCAGGCCGAACCGGCGCCGAGGCGGTGCCGGGTGACCGCCGGGTGACCGGCGGTGAGCCCGTCGGCGTACGTCCAGACGATCTCGGCACCGCGCGGCACCACGAACTCGGTCCATACGTCGCCCGTGAGTTCGGAGCCGTCGGGCCCGGTGATCCGGACCAGCTCGTCCTGGAGCAGCGGGGAGAACTCCTCTACGGTCAGGCCGAGTACGTCCCGCAGGGCGCCGGGGTGGGGGCCCTCGTGCACGGCGTCGTGTTCGTCGACGATGCCGGAGAAGTACGAGACGACGAGCGTGCCGCCGTTGTCGACGTACTCCCTGAGGTTGTTCCCCGCGGCCTCGGTCATCAGGTAGAGGGCGGGTACGACGACAAGGGGATAGGCCGACAAGTCGGCTTCCGGGTGGGCGAAGTCGACCGTGAGGTGGCGGTCGTAGAGGGCGGCGTAGAAGGCGTCGGCGCGCTCGCGTGCGTCGTGGTCCTCGCTGGGGCGCCACTGGAGGCTCTGCGCCCACCAGGACTGCCAGTCCCACAGAACGGCGACGTCGGCGACCGTGCGGGTGCCCTTGACGGAGGCCAACGAGTCGATGGACGCGCCGAGTTCGACGACCTCGCGCCATACCCGTGAGTCGGTGCCGGCGTGCGGCAGCATCGAGGAGTGGAACTTCTCGGCGCCGCGCCGGGATTGCCGCCATTGGAAGAACATGGCGCCCTCGGAGCCGCGCGCCACGTGGGAGAGGGAGTTGCGGCCCATCTGTCCGGGCGCCTTGGCGGGGTTGCGGGGCTGCCAGTTGACGCCCGAGGTGGAGTGTTCGAGGAGCAGCCAGGGGGCGCCGCCCGCGACGGATCGGGTGAGGTCGGCGGCCATCGCGAGGTTCACGTGGGTGCGGCGGCCGTCGGTCATCAGGTAGTGGTCGTTGGTGACGAGGTCGACCTCGCGGCCCCACGCCCAGTAGTCGATGGAGTCGCACTGGCTGAGGGCCGTCATGAAGTTGGTGGTGACGGGGATGCCCGGCGCGAGGCGGTGGAGGATGTCCCGTTCGGCCACGAAGTTCTCGCGCATGGTCGCGTCGGCGAACCGCTTGTAGTCCAGCGCCTGGGCCGGATTGCCGACGGTCGGGGTCACGCGCGGCGGGTCGATCTGGTCGAAGCCGGCGTAGCGCTGGCCCCAGAAGGCGGTCCCCCAGGCCTCGTTGAGCGCGTCGATCGTGCCGTAGGTGCCGGTGAGCCACCGGCGGAAGTGCGCGGCGCAGGACGCGCAGTAGCAGGCCGAGACGGGGACGCCGTACTCGTTGTGGACGTGCCACAGGGCGAGCGCGGGGTGGTCGGCGTAGCGGGTCGCGAGCCGGGTGGTGATGGAGGCGGCGGCGGCGCGGTAGTCGGTGTTGCTGTGACAGATGGCGCCGCGTGAGCCGAAGGCGTAGCGGGTGCCGTCGGCGGCCACGGGGAGCGCTTCGGGGTGTTCGCGGTAGAACCAGGCGGGCGGCGCGACGGTGGGGGTGCCCAGGTCCGCGCGTATGCCGTTCTCGTGCAGCAGGTCGAGCAGACGGTCGAGCCAGCCGAACTCGTAGGTGCCCGGAACCGGTTCGAGCAGCGCCCAGGAGAAGATCCCGACGCTCACCATCGTGACGCCCGCCTCGCGCATCAGCCGGACGTCCTCGGGCCAGACGCTTTCCGGCCACTGCTCGGGGTTGTAGTCCCCACCGAAGGCGAGCCCGGTGAGGCCCTTGGGGTTGGTCTCCGGCATGGATCTCTCCCGTGTAATCGATCATTTGGGAACGTGCACACACAGCGCCAGCGGCGTGAGTCCAACATAACCGCACAGCAACAACCATTGACAAGTGTCCGGGATGTTTCTCTACTGTGAACGCTCACAGAAGCACCGCGAGGGTGCCGAAGGGGGAGCTCCGGTGTCGAGAGGCGACCGTGCGAAGGCCCGAAAGGCCGGGCGCGAGGCCGTTTCCAGGTACCGACGGACGCGCCCCCGAAGGCGAACCGCGCAAGCACAGGGCAGGCCTCCGCAGCAGGCGGGGGCCCAGGTCAGGGGAGAACGTTCCATGCCCAACACGAAGCACAGCCGCCTCGTGGCCAGCACCATCGCCGTCGTCCTCGGCGCCACCTCGCTCGCCGCCTGCGGCTCGTCGGACGACGACAAGAGCGAAACCCAGTCCGGACCCGCGTCGCTGACGTACTGGAGCTGGGCGCCGGGCATGGACAAGGTCGTCGACCTCTGGAACAAGGGGCCGGGGAAGAAGCAGCAGATCACCGTCACGGTGAAGAAGCAGGCGTCGGGCGACGATCTCGTCACCAAGATCATCACCGCGCACAAGGCGAAGAAGGCACCGGACCTGGTCCAGGCCGAGTACCAGGCCCTGCCGACGCTGGTCAGCAATGACGCCCTCGCCGACATAGCCGGCGAGTCCAAGGAGGCCAAGAGCAAGTTCGCCGACGGCGTCTGGCAGCAGACGACCCTGGGGACGGACGCGGTCTACGCGATCCCGCAGGACATCGGCCCGATGATGTTCTACTACCGCGCGGACCTGTTCAAGAAGTACGGCCTGACCGTCCCGACCACCTGGGAGGAGTTCGCCGACACCGCCCGCGCGCTGAAGAAGAAGGCGCCGGACAGGGCCCTGACCACCTTCTCCGCCAATGACTCGGGCCTCTTCGCCGGTCTGGCCCAGCAGGCGGGCGCCCAGTGGTGGACCACCTCCGGCGACAAGTGGAAGGTCGGGATCGACGACACGGCCACCCGCAAGGTCGCCGACTTCTGGGGAGGTCTCGTCAAGGAGGGCGCGATCGACAACCAGCCCATGTACCAGCCCGCCTGGAACAAGGCACTGAACACCGGCAAGCAGATCGCCTGGGTCAGCGCCGTGTGGGCACCCGGCACCCTCACCACGGCTGCCCCTGACACCAAGGGCAAGTGGGCGATGGCCCCGCTGCCGCAGTGGTCGGGCAGCGACAACGTCACCGGCAGCTGGGGCGGCTCCTCCACGGCCGTCACCACGGACTCCCAGCACAAGGCGGCCGCCGCGAAGTTCGCGTCCTGGCTGAACACGGACCCGCAGGCGGTGGCCGCGCTGGCCAAGGAGAGCGGCATCTACCCGGCGTCCACCAACGCCCAGCTCAGTGACGCCTTCTCGCAGCCGCCGGCCTTCTTCTCCAACCAGCCGGACTTCTACACGAAGGCCTCGGAGATCGCCAAGACCACCGCCCCGTCCGCGTGGGGCCCGAACGTGAACGTCGCCTACACGTCCTTCAACGACGCCTTCGGCGCGGCCTCCAAGAACAAGTCGGACTTCGGTGCCGCTCTGAAGACCATGCAGGACACCACCGTCGCCGACCTGAAGAAGCAGGGCTTCGGGGTCGCTCAGTGACGACCGCACGCCGGAAGCCGTACGGGGTCAAGGGGGCCCCGTACGGCTTTCTCCTCCCCGCGACGATCCTCTTCGTCCTCTTCTTCGCCCTGCCCATCGGCTACGCGCTCTGGCTGAGCCTGCACAAGGTCCAGGTCAAGGGCCTCGGTCTGGGCTCCGGCGCCCGCAAGGAGGTCTGGGCGGGCCTCAGGAACTACACCGACGCGCTGACCGACAGCGAACTGATCGACGGCGCGCTGCGCGTGGCGGGCTACGGCGCCATCGTGGTGCCGGTGATGCTCGGCCTCGCGCTGCTCTTCGCGCTGATGCTCGACGCGGACAAGGTGCGCCTCGCCCCCTTCACCCGGCTCGCGATCTTCCTGCCGTACGCCATCCCGGGCGTCGTCGCGGCCATGCTGTGGGGCTTCCTGTACCTCCCGGACGTCAGCCCCTTCTACTTCGTCCTCGACAAGCTGGGCATGCCGCAGCCGAACCTGCTGGACGGCGGCCCGCTGTACTTCGCGCTGTCGAACATCGCGGTCTGGGGCGGCACCGGCTTCAACATGATCGTCATCTACACCGCGCTCCAGGCCATCCCGGCCGAGGTGTACGAGGCTGCGAGGCTCGACGGCGCCACCCCGCTGCAGACCGCCCTGCGGATCAAGATCCCGATGGTGGCGCCCTCCCTGGTGCTCACCTTCTTCTTCTCGATCATCGCCACCCTCCAGGTGTTCAGCGAGCCGACCACCCTCAAGCCGCTCACCAACTCCGTCTCCACGACGTGGAGTCCGCTGATGAAGGTCTACCGGGACGCGTTCGGCGCCGGTGACATCTACGCGGCCGCCGCCGAGGCCGTGATCATCGCCGTGGTCACCCTGATCCTGTCCTTCGGCTTCCTGCGCGCCGCGAACTCCCGTACCAAGCAGGAGGAAGCACGATGAGTTCTCTGGCCGTCCGCAAGGCGGCGCCGGCCGCGGGCACGAGCCCCGGCACCGCGCGGGGGCCGCTCCTGCGCCACCGGATCGCCCTGGTCCCGACCCTCACACTGCTGCTCGGCGCGCTCTACTGCCTGCTGCCCGTCGCGTGGGTGGTGATCGCGGCGACCAAGTCGGGCCGCGAGCTGTTCTCGACGTTCACGTTCCTGCCGGGCACCGGCTTCACCCAGAACGTCAAGGACCTCAACGCCTACCGCGACGGCATCTACTGGAAGTGGATGGGCAACTCCGCCCTCTACGCCGGTCTCGGCGCCCTGCTGTCGACGGCCGTCTCGGCGATCAGCGGCTACGCCCTGGCGATCTACCGCTTCCGGGGCCGCGAGACCATCTTCAGCATCCTCATGGCCGGTGTGCTGATGCCGCCGGTGATCCTCGCGATCCCGCAGTACCTGCTCCTCGCCAAGGCGGACCTGACGGACTCGTACGCGTCGGTGCTCCTGCCCCTCGTCCTCTCCCCGTACGGCGTCTACCTCGCCCGGATCTACGCCTCCGCCGCCGTCCCCGGTGACGTGGTCGAGGCCGGACGGATGGACGGCGCCGGCGAGTGGCGGATCTTCACCCGGGTCGCGCTGCCCATGATGGTGCCCGGTCTGGTGACGGTGTTCCTGTTCCAGTTCGTGGCCGTGTGGAACAACTTCCTGCTCCCCTACATCATGCTCAGCGACGACGAGAAGTTCCCGATCACGCTCGGCCTGTTCACCCTCCTCCAGCAGGGCTCCAACACTCCGGCGCTGTACACCCTGGTGATCACCGGCGCCCTGCTCGCGATCATCCCGCTGGTCGCGCTGTTCCTGGTCATCCAGCGCTTCTGGAGCCTCGACCTGCTGTCCGGAGCCGTAAAATCATGACCTTGGCTTCCTCCCCCGTCTAAAGGCGGGGGATTCCAGCGGTCACCCGCCGGGATTCCTGCTTCGCCGACGACCGCCCCGTCCGGGAGGACTCCCTTTGAGGTCTTACACCGTCTCCACAGGCAGACACGGCCAGCCCGGCCGCGAGAACGTTCTTCGCCGCGTTCACGTCGCGGTCATGCACCGTGCCGCACTCGCACGTCCATGTACGGACATGCAGCGGCAGCTTCGCCCGGATCGTGCCGCAGTTCCCGCACAGCTTGCTGGAGGGGAACCAGCGGTCGATCACGACGAATTCGCGCCCGTACCAGGCGCACTTGTACTCCAGCATCCCCCGCAGCTCACGCCAGGCCACGTCCGAGATTGCTCGGGCGAGCCCGTGGTTCTCGACCATGTTGCGGACGGTGAGGTCCTCGATCACGACCGTTTGGTTCTCACGGACGAGACGAGTAGTCAGCTTGTGCAGGTGATCGCGGCGCCGGTCGGCGATCCGGGCATGAACCTTGGCCACCTCGCGGCGAGCCTTGGCCCGGTTCTTGCCGTCACCTTCGGCCTTGCGGGACAGCTCCCGCTGGGCCCTCGCCAGGCGGGCCCGGTCACGGCGTTCGTGCCTCGGGTTGGTGATCTTCTCCCCGGTGGACAGGGTCGCCAGGGACGTGATCCCCGCGTCGATCCCGACAGCGGCCGTGGTGGCCGGTGCCGCGGGGACCGTGTCGTCGCAGAGCAGCGACACGAACCAGCGTCCGGCCGCGTCCTGGGACACCGTCACCGTGGACGGCTGTGCGCCTTCCGGGAGCGGCCTCGACCACACGATGTCCAGGGGCTCACGCATCTTGGCGAGCGTGAGAGCGCCGTCGCGGTAGCGGAACGCCGAGCTGGTGTACTCCGCCGAACGGCGGGACTTCTTGCGCGACTTGAACCGCGGGTACTTCGCCCGCCCCTCGAAAAAGCTGGTGAACGCACCCTGCAGATGCCTCAGGCACTGCTGCAAAGGGACCGAGGACACCTCGGACAGGAAGGCGAGTTCTTCGGTCTTCTTCCACGCGGTGAGCATCGCCGAGGTCGCGTTGTAGTTGACCCTCTCCTGCCGCCGGTACCACGCGGCGGTACGGGCCTCGAGGGCCAGGTTGTAGACCTTCCGCACGCACCCGAAGGTGCGCGACAGCTCCGCCGCCTGCGTATCCGTCGGATAGAAGCGGAACTTGAACGCCCGCTTCACCTCTTTGGCCACGTCTCACAAACTACCACAACAGATTGTGATCACCTGCGGACTTTAGGTGATGAGCGACGATCCGCCCCGGCGGCAAATCGTCTCCCCCTGCCCCACTCCGCAGGCAATCCGATTCCTCCCCGGCTTGAACCGGGGTTTCCCCGGAGGCATCCGATGAGCAACATGGGAGGCCGGCGCAAGCCGCCGACGATCCACGACGTCGCGCGTGAGGCGGGTGTCTCGCGGGGCACCGTCTCGCGTGTGCTCAACGGCGGGCACTACGTCAGCCCCTCGGCGGCAGAGGCGGTCAACGCCGCCATCCGCAGGACGGGCTACGTCGTGAACCGGCATGCCCGCTCACTGATCACCGGACGGTCCGACTCTGTCGGTTTCCTGCTGACCGAGCCCCAGGAGCGGTTCTTCGAGGACCCGAACTTCAACGTCCTGCTGCGCGGCTGCACCCAGGCGCTCGCCGCGCACGACGTACCCCTCCTGCTGATGCTCGCCGGCACCCAGGACGAGCGGCGGCGCATCACGCGGTACATCACGGCGGGCCATGTCGACGGGGTGCTGCTGGTCTCCAGCCACTCCGGCGATCCGGTCGCCGAGGAACTGCGCGAGGCGGGTGTGCCGCTCGTCGCGTGCGGCAAGCCCATCGGCCTCGGGTCGAAGGTGAGCTACGTCGCCGCCGACGACCGGGACGGCGCCCGGGACATGGTCGCGCACCTGCTCTCCCTCGGACGGCGCCGGATCGGTATGGTCACCGGCCCGCTGGACACCCCCGGCGGAGTCGAGCGCCTCGCGGGCTACCGGGAGGTGCTCGCCGAGGCGGGCGTCGAGGCCGACGACCGTCTGATCGCCTCCGGCGACTACAGCCGCGCCAGCGGCGAGGCGGGCGCCGAACGGCTCCTCGACCGCGCCCCGGACATGGACGCCGTGTTCGTCGCCTCCGACCTGATGGCCCAGGGAGTGCTGGCCGCGCTGCGCAAGGCCGGCCGGCAGGTCCCGGAGGACGTCGCGGTCGGCGGCTTCGACGACTCCCCCGCCGCCACGGCCGCCACCCCGGCCCTCACCACCATCCGCCAGCCCTGGGACCGCATCAGCTCCGAGATGGTCCGGGTGCTCCTCGCCCAGATCGGCGGCGAGGATCCGGCGGCGGTGATCCTGCCGACGGAACTGGTGCGCCGCGAGTCCACCTGAAGGCCACACCGGAGCATGCCGGGGCGCGCCCGAGTGGCCGCCCCGGACCTGCCCCGGAAACACGGGGGCCCCTGGACCGGATCTCTCCCGGGGCCCGGCTCCGCTGCGGGCAGGTCCGGCGCGCCGGTCAGGATTCGAGAAGCCATACGCGCGTCCCCCGGCTTAGCGTGAAACGACCGTCGGAACGCCGGCGGCACGACAGCCGGCCGACGCGGCCGCCACTCACCACGAGGAGTCGGGATGACCACCGGAGTCAAGACGATCATCTACCCCGTCAAGGACATCGCGAAGGCAAAGGCTCTGTTCACCGCACTGCTGGGGGTGGAGCCGTATGTGGACGAGCCGTACTACGTCGGTTTCAAGGACGCGGGTCAGGATGTCGGCCTCGACCCGAACGGCCACGCCAAGGGGCTGACCGGACCGGTCCCCTTCTGGCACGTCGACGACATCAAGGAGTCCCTGTCGGCCCTGCTCGGCGCCGGCGCCGAGACGCTCCAGGAGCTCCAGGACGTGGGCAATGGCAGGCTGGTCGCGTCGGTGAAGGACGCGGAGGGCAACCAGATCGGGCTGATCCAGGACCCCACCACCTGACAGACAGGCCCACCTGGCCTTCCGAACGTGGGCCGACGGCGACTGGATACGGGTGACGGTGACCGGGGAAGGACGGCAGTGACCGGGTGGGGGCGAGTGGCGACTGAATGCAGGCACACTAGTTGCACACTCAACTACCGGCCGAATCTCTGTTACCGTTCAGTTATGGCTACGCAGACGTCCAGTGCCCGCCTGGAGGACCAGTGGCGGGACATCCTCTCGGTGCACGCGCGCACGATGTGCGAGATCGACCGCGTGCTGCATCCGCACGGCCTCGGAGCCAGTGACTTCGAGGTCCTGGACATCCTCGCCTCGGGCACCGTCTCGGAGCCCGGCGAGCAGTGCCGGGTACAGAACATCGCGGGCCGGGTCCATCTGAGCCAGAGCGCGCTGTCCCGGCTCATCGGCCGGCTGGAGAAGGACGGCCTGGTGGAACGCACCGTCTGCCAGGAGGACCGCCGCGGAGTGTGGGTGGCCCTCACCTCGAAGGGCCGCGACCTGCACGCCGAGGTGCTCCCCCTGCAGCGGTCGGTGCTCGCCCGCATGCTGCGCGACTGACGTCCTCGGCAGCACGAACGCGGCACCGTCCGGCAGGGCTCCGCCGCCGTCAGCCCTGTGGCCGGGCCAGCAGCGTGCGCACCCCCTCGGAGGTGAGGGTCAGTCCGTGCGGTGAGCTGGCGTCGATCGTGAGGGCCAGATCGTCCGACGGCCACTGGGAGGCGAGCGCACCGAGAGGCACGAGACGGTAGCGGGAGACGGACGGCAGGAGCTCGGCCATCTCCAGCTCGGAGGTGAACACCGGAACCACCTGTTCCCCGCCCGGCTGGTCCAGGACGGGCAGTGCGACGGCCGTGGGATCGGCGACGTCCGCGTCGGAGACGTCGTCCGGCACGGGCACGAGCACATCGCTGCCGGCGAGCGTGGCCAGCGCCGCGGGGTCCTGGGTGTTCTCGGCGAGGGTGTTAAGTGCCTCCTGTGCGGGTGTCGCCGCGGCTGCGGTGGGGTGGTGGTTGTTCAAGGGCGTGTCCATGGCAGATCCCGGGGTAGTGGTGGGCGGGCGGCCACCCGGGCCGGTCTCGCTCCCGGGCGCATCGACCGACGCGTACCCAACGCACACCACGCCATTCATTCTGGTCCTCCCCTTCGGGACCGGGAGCCGCGATCCCTTGTCCCGCCTGGGGAAAGAAGCAGCGATCCGCTGTCCGGCCCGGGGCCGGAGGC